>JBGQBD010000013.1:0-36537 GCA_041494645.1 Candidatus Limnocylindria bacterium | reverse complement strand
GTCCGGCTCATCTTCCTGCCGGTGCTCGTCGCCGTGGGCGTGGAGACGATCGGCCGCGGACTGGGGTTCGGGCTGTGAGCCCCGAGCGCTTCCGGGCCATGGTGAGCCTGGTCCTGGCCGTGGGCGTGGGCGTCAGCGCCGTGCTCATCGGCGCGGGCTTCGTTGCGGCCCTCGCCGTGGGCTGGCAGGGATCGCTGATCGGGGCGGCCACGACGGCCGCCGCCGCAACCACCAACTTCGGCGGGCTGGCCGGCCGGCTGGCGATCCTGGAGCCGCTAGCCATCGCCCAGCTCGGGCTCCTGACCTTGCTGGCCACGCCCGTAGTGCGAGTGGCGGCGTCGGTGGTTGCCTTCGCTTCGGAGGGCGACCGCCTCTACGCCGCCATCACGCTGGTGGTGCTGGCGATCCTGCTGGCAAGCATTCTTCTGCTGCGCTGATCGGGTGACCGCAGGCCGACGAGGCTCCCAAAGGCAGCGCCGAGGAACGCCTCGTCGGGAAACCGTCAGATGAACATCGTGGAGTCGGCCTCGGTCGCCAGCTGCAGCATCGTCGCCGCGCCGACCGTCTCCTCGAGGCCGTCGATGAGATCCTCGCGCCTGATGCCGAACAAGTCCGAGGTCATCTGGCACGGGTAGATCTTGACCCCGAGCTCCTGGCACATCTCGAGCAGCTCCTTGGGCTTGGAGGCGTGGTACTTGTCGGCCAGCTGGAACATCATCCACGGCCCCATGCCCATGAAGTTCATCTTGCTTGTCTTGCGATGGCTGATGCCCGGCCGCTGCATGAAGGACAGCATCTTCTGCATCCAGTTCTGGCCGGTGATGCGCTTGCTGTCCTTCACGAAGGCCTGCAAGGCCCAGAAGGTCACGAAGATCGAGGTCTCTATCTCCATCGCGGCGGCGGCGGAGGCGATGATCAACGATGCCCACGTCTTCTCGAGGTCGCCGCTGTAGGCGATGATGCAGAGCTTCTTGGTCTTGACGGCGCCCTCGGACGAGGCATGGGCCGCGGGAGCGGTTGCGACGGCGGACATTCGATCGATCCTTTCGCGGTTAGGACGGTCACCTGAGCTGGCGCCAGCCCGGGAACGTTCCTATTTGTGTCGAAGCACGAAGCGGTACTTCCCGTTCGCCGAGTCGGACTCGACGAGGGTGTTGCCCGTCGATCCAGCCCAGGCGGCGAAATCCTTCACGGAGCCCGGGTCGGTAGCCACGACCTCCATGAGCTCGCCGGAGGCGATCGTCTTCATCCCCTGGGCGGCCTTGACGATCGGCAGCGGGCACGACAGGCCGCTGGCATCGACCTTGAGCTTGACATCGAGATTGCCCACGTGATCCTTCCTTTCGTTCGCGGCCGCTTCCCCTACGCCCCGCGTCCTTCCCTAGATGAAGACGATCTGGCCTTCGCCGGCGTTGATGTAGAAGGCAGCTACGCCTTCGACCCCGTCAACAAGGGGATCGAGCTCCGACTGCTTGAGCTTCAGGAGATCCATGGACGCCGAGCAGGCCTGGATGTCGACTTCGCCAAGCTCCTTGGCCATGCGCAGCGCGTCGGCCCAATGGGCATGGCCCGCCTTTGCGGCGACCTCGACGGCGGCCTTGCCCGCCTCGCCGGCCTCGGGCGCCAGGCCGTGATCGGCCTTGATCAGGCCGGCTCGGAACGCGTTCAGGCCCCAGTACTGCAAGAAGATCTTCACCGGCCTCCCCATGGCGGCCGCGCCGGCGGCAAGGGTCGCGGCGGCCTGGAGCTTGTCGTCGGTGCCGGAGAAAAGCACGATGGAGATCGTCTCGTCCATGGATGTCCTCAGCTGGTCTTTCGATTCGGGGCGGCCGCGGCCGCGCGTCCCGCCACCACCTCGGCCGGGGTTCGCGCGGCGGCCTGGGAGATGCGCGATATCCGGCGGACCAGGACGCCGCGCATGGTTTCGCAGGCGACGATGACCTCGGGATCGCTCAGACGGTAGCGGACTTCGCGGCCGTCCCGCTCGGCTTCGACGATGCCGGCGGATCGCATGAGGGCCAGATGCTGCGAGACGTTGGGCTGGCTGATGCCGAGCTGCTCGGCCAGTTTGCCGACCTCGCGGGGCCCCTCGGCGAGCAGGTGGACGATCTCCAGGCGCTTGGGGTTGGAGAGCGTCTTGAGCACTTCCGCCTGGAGCCTGTACACCTCGTCCATCTGATGCAGTCTTGGTCATATGCGCAGTTGCGCATAGGTATAGGGGTACCGACGGCGCGGGCCGAATGGCACGGCGAACCGCACCGGAGCGGGTCATTGGCCGGGCCTGCCTCGGTTTCTGGTTCAGAAGTGGCCGTCGTGCCTAACGAATAGCGAGTCAGTCACCATTTCCCGGTCAGCGGGCCCTCAGCAGATTCGCGGTAGCTGCTCCCCTACCAGCATGTCCACGATCCGCTGCGAGCCGACGATGGTGCGCAGAGTGACCATGGCCGGATGGTCGGCGACGACCCGGCCGATCCCCACGGCCTCAGCTCCCTCGGGAACGGCGCGCATGGCCGCCAGGACGGCCTCGGCCGAATCGGCTGGGACGATGGCCACGAGCTTGCCCTCGTTGGCGACGTGGAGCGGGTCGAGGCCGAGCATCTCGCAGGCGGCGTGAACGGGACCGGGGATCGGGATCGTCTCCTCGCGCAGCTCGATGCCGACGCCGGACGCAGCGGCTATCTCGTTGAGCGCCGAGGCCAGGCCGCCGCGCGTCGGGTCGCGCAGGGCTCGCACGTCCGGGCAGGCGGCCACGATCGCGGCTACAAGCCTGTGCAGCGGCTGGGTGTCCGAGGCGATCTCCACCTCGAAGCTCAGGCCCTCGCGGACGCTCATGATCGCGACGCCGTGCAGGCCGATCGGGCCCGACAGGATGACCGCGTCCCCGACGGAGGCGCGATCGGCGCCGACCTGGACGCCCTCCGCCACCAGCCCGATGCCGGCGGTGTTGACGAAGAGCCCGTCCGCCGCCCCCCGGCCGACCACCTTGGTGTCGCCGGTGACGATCCGAACGCCCGCCCGAACGGCCGCCCGGGCGACCGATTCGGTGATCCGCCGCAGGTCGTCGATCGGCAGGCCCTCCTCGATCACATACGCCAGCGAGAGAGCGAGCGGCTGGGCGCCCATCATGGCCAGGTCGTTGACCGTGCCGTTGACGGCCAGCTCGCCGATGTCCCCGCCGGGAAACTCGAGCGGGCTGACTACGAACGAGTCGGTCGTGAAGGCGAGCCGCTGGCCGGCCACCTCGACCACCGCGGCGTCGTTCAGCGGGCCGCCAGGGGCCGCCTCCGCCAGCGCCGGCCCGATGACCTCGCGCATGAGCGCCGCCGAGAGCTGCCCGCCGGACCCGTGGCCGAGGAGGACGCGCGCTCGTTCTGGAATCGGTGCGGGGCAGACGAGGGCCGACGGATCGGGCGCGGCCGGTTCGGCGACCGCAGGATCGGCGGCCGCCGCGGCCTGCTCGGCGGCCGGAGGGTCGCCGAAACCGCCGAACGGATCGACGGTCCTTCGGCGCTCGCTCATTACTGGCTCCGAGTCAGCTCGTACAGAGGCACGGCCCTGGCAGTGGCGATTCCGCGCCCCGCGGCGTGGTACGCCGAGCACACGCCCTCACTCGAGACCATCGGCGCCCCCAGCGGCTTTCGGGGAGAGCAGAGCACGCCGTAGGCCGTGCAGTCGAGGGGCGTCCTGGTGCCCTGCAGGATCGCCCCGGCGATGCAGGCCGGATGCTCGGCCGTGGTGATCGTGCCCACGTCGAAGCGCGCCTCGGCGTCGAAGCGGGCGAACTCGGGCCGGAGGCGATACCCCGAGGCCGGGATCATGCCGATGCCGCGCCACTTGCGGTCGGCGATCTCGAAGACCCGGAAGACCGTCTCCTGAGCCTGTCGGTTGCCCTCGCGCTTGACCGCTCGGGCGTACTGGTTCTCGACGACCGCGCGGCCCTCCTCGAGCTGGCGGATCGCCATCAGCACGCCCTCCAGCAGGTCCAGCGGCTCGAAGCCCGTCACCACGATTGGGACGTGGTAGCGCTCGGCGATCGGCTCGTACTCGGTCCAGCCCATGACCGCGCAGACGTGGCCCGCGGCAAGGAATGCCTGGACCTGGTTCGTGGGCGACTCGAGGATCGCGCTCATCGCCGGCGGCACGAGCACGTGGCTGACCAGCACCGAGAAATTGGCCAGGCCCAGACGCTCGGCCTGCCAGACCGCCATCGCGTTGGCGGGTGCCGTCGTCTCGAAACCGATGGCGAAGAAGACGACCTGCCGATCCGGGTTCGCCGCCGCGATGCGAACCGCGTCCAGCGGCGAGTAGACGGTCCGCACATCGGCGCCGCGCGCCTTGAGGCTCAGCAGATCCGTGGTGGAGCCCGGGACTCGCAGCATGTCGCCGTAGCTGGTGAAGATGACGTCGGGTCGAGCGGCGATGACCAGGGCCTTGTCGATCTGCTCGAGCGGCGTGACGCAGACCGGGCAGCCGGGGCCGTGGATCATGCGCACGCCCTTCGGCAGAGCTTCGTCTATCCCCTGCTTGACCAGCGTGTGGGTCTGGCCGCCGCAGACCTCCATCAGCGCCCAGGGCCGGGTCGTGACGCGATGGATCTCCTCGACCAGCTTGCGGGCAAGCTCGGCGTCGCGGTACTCGTCGATGTACTTCATGCGGCCCCCGGACCAGCGCCCGGAGGAGCGCCCGAACCATCGCCGGCGGCGGTGGCTTCGGCCATGGCGTCGAGTTCCATAGCCATCCCTTCGGCGTCGATCGCCCGCAGCAACTCGAGCGTGCGCAGCGCCTCCTCCTCGTCCAGGTGGCTGATCGCGAAGCCGACGTGGACGATCACATAGTCGCCGAGGACGACCTCAGGCACGTAGGCCAGGCAGGCTTCCTTGCGCACGCCGCCGAAGTCGACGCGGGCCATCCGCAACGGACCGTCGTCGCTGATCTCGACCACCTTGCCCGGGATGCCTAGGCACATTCGATGCTCTCCTTGTCGCCCGGCCGGGGTAGCCGGGCCGCGCCCACTACGAGTCTCCGGCCAGACGAGCGGCTGCCACCGCGGCCTGACCGTAGCTGATCCCGCCGTCGTTCGCCGGGACACGCTGGTTGGTATGGACCTCGAAGCCGTCGCCGGTCAGGCGCCGGACGAGGGTAGTCGCAAGCCACTGATTCTGGAAGACGCCGCCGGAAAGCGCCACCTCTCGCAGACCGGTGGCGGCGCGGACGTCGCCGCACAGCTGGCGGGTGACGGCCGCCACCGTCTCCTGGAACCGGGCGGCGAGGGTCTCGGCTGGCGTGCCCGCGGCGCGACCCTCCAGCAGCGCCCGAAGGGTCGGCCGCGGGTCGTAGACGAGAAGGCCGTCCCGTCGAGCTATCTCGAACGGGAGAGGGCGGACGCTCCCCTCCTCCGCCAGCAATTCCAGCTCCACGGCCGCCTGGGCTTCGTACTCGGCGACGTCGCGAATGCCGAGCAGGCTGGCCGCGGCATCGAAGAGACGCCCGGCCGACGAGGAGACCGGGGCGTTGAGCCCTCGGGCGAGCTGCACCCGGACGACCTCGACCTCACGCGGGTCCAGCCGATCGAGGAAGGCCCGGGTCAGCTCCGGATCGATCCAATCGCCGACCGTGCCACCGGCCTCGAACGCCTCAGCCGAGAGGAGGTAGCCGAGCGCCATCCGATACGGCTTCTTGACCGCCAGCGCTCCGCCCGGCATCGGCGCCCGACCGAACCGCGCGGCCCGCCGGTAAGCGGCCAAAGTGGCCACGAGCACCTCGCCGCCCCAGAACGTGCCGTCGTCGCCCATGCCCAGGCCGTCGAACGCGACGCCGATGAGCTCGCCGGTCAGTCCCGCCTCGGCCGCCGCCGACGCGACGTGGGCGTGGTGGTGCTGCACGCTGATGCGCCGATTCTCCGGGAAGTGACGGACCGCGTACTGCGTGGAAAGGTAGCCCGGATGGAGGTCGTGGACGACCCAGGCCGGTTCGATGTCGAGCAGGCGTCGAAGGTGCGCCAGGTTGGCCTCGAAGGCCCGGTGCGTCAGCAGATCCTCGAGATCGCCGGTGTGGGGAGCGACGTGAGCGCGCCCACCGCGGGCCAGGGTGAACGTGTGCTTCAGCTCGGCGCCCACGGCCAGGAGCGGCTCCGGCGTGGCAACCGGCAGATCGAGCGGCTCCGGGGCGTAGCCGCGGCCGCGACGGATCAGGCTCTCTCGCCCATCCACGATCCGCGTCACCGAGTCGTCGTAGCGAGCCCGGATCTCGCGGTCATGGGCCAGGAACGAGTCGGCGAGCCCCGACAGCCGCTCCACGGCCTCGGCGTCGTCCGTAGCCAGGGGCTCGTCGGATAGGTTGCCGCTGGTCAGGACGATAGGCCGGCCCAGGCCCTCCAGCAGCAGGTGGTGCAGCGGCGCGTACGGCAGGAACAGCCCGACGCGGCGGTTCAGGGCCGCGGCCCGCAAGGGCTGGGCGTTCACGACGCCGTCGGCGAGCGGAAGCTCACGGTCCGGTGGCGCCCCCCGGCGCCGCTCCACCAGCACGATCGGCCGGGCGGGCGACGTCAGCAGCGCTTCCTCCTCCGCCGACAGCCGGGCCTGGCGCCGCGCCTCGTCGATGTCCCGGACCATGACCGCGAACGGCTTGGCCCAGCGGTGCTTGCGGTCGCGCAGCCTGGCCACGGCCGCCGGATCGGTGGCATCGCAGGCCAGGTGGTAGCCGCCCAGGCCCTTGACCGCGACGATTCGCCCCTCGCGCAGGTCGGTCAGGGCGGCCTGGAGCGCCTCCTCCCGATGCGCCGCCGGGGCTGCGCCCCCCGGCCTGCGGTAGCTCAGCTGCGGACCGCAGTCGGGGCAGGCGACGGGCTCGGCGTGGAAGCGGCGGTTCGCCGGATCGCGGTACTCCGCCTCACACGCCGCGCAGAGCCGGAACTCGCGCATGCTGGTCCGGGCCCGGTCGTAGGGCAGATCTTCGATGATCGTGGCCCGCGGCCCGCAATTGGTGCAGTTCGTGAACGGGTAGCGATACCGGCGATCGGCCGGATCGAAGAGCTCGCGCAGGCAGTCGTCGCAGGTGGCGATGTCGGGCGGGAAGAGGCGTTCGGTCGAGGCGACCGCCTCGCTTTCCTCGATCGAGAGGCCCGTGCCGGGGGCGATCTCACGGTCGACGACCCGGACGAGGACCTCCTCCACCCTTGCCCGCGGCGGCGCCTCCGTTCGCAGTCTACGCACGAAGAGGTCGATCGCCTCCTCCGCGCCGGCGACCTCGATGTTCACCTGGCCGGCCCGGTTGATGACCGTTCCGTCGAGCCCGATCTCGTTCGCCAGGCGCCACACGAACGGCCGGAAGCCGACACCCTGGACGACGCCCCGGACCTCGATCGCCCGCGCGACGCGCCCGCCGGACGGTGCGGGCTTCACGGAACCGGCTCCAGCAGCTCGATCTCGATCCGCTCGGTCGGGATCTCCGGGACGGTCTCGGACCCGCAGTTGGGGCAGGACTCGCCGGCGCCCGGCGACGTGAACTCCGCGCCGCAGCTCGGGCAGAGGTGGCCGAACGGGACGCGCCGGATGTCGAGGTTCATCACGCCCGCAGCCTGATCGGGCATGGCCTCGATCAGATACGTCCGCAGCTCGCCCTCGAACTCCTCGACTTCGCGGGTGCCGCCGCAGACCGCCAGCCGCACCTGGTCGACGCGCAGGCCGCGTTCGCGCAGCGCCTTCGCCACGCCTCTCGCCAGACCTGCCTCGTGCATTCGGTCGAACCTCCGTTGGCCCGGCCGACCTGGTGGTGCGCCAGGCTGCCGGTTCACGGTGCGGCCCGCTGCCGCCCGCTCGCATCTATCTCACATCACAACGCTGCAGTTTCCGCCTGCCGAGCGGCCCGCCGACGGGGCCGAATGTCCCGAGGAGGTCCCCACTCTTGTGGACCGCGGCTCGCTCGAGAGGCGCTATGCGGGCTTCGCGACGGACGGCCCTGTCCATCCGCCGCCCGCGGTGCCACGCTGGGCGCGGCAGCGGCGGAGGCGCGGCTGCTCCGCTGAAGCTCCCTCCGCGGCCATGTGGAGGTGACTTGAGATGGAGACCGCGAATCCGGCAGGTGGGACGGGCCCACTGCCCTCGCTGATCGAATGGCTGGCCAAGCACGGCATCGCGTACTCGCTCCATGAGCACGCGACGACGTACACGGCGCGCGAGACCGCCAGGGTCGAGCACATCAACCCCCAGACCTTCGCCAAGGCAGTCGGCGTGACCTGGGGCGGCCGCGGCGCCCTGATCGTCATCCAGGCGAGCGATCATGTCGACCTGGTCCGAGCGCGCCGGGAGATCGAAGCACCGCAGCTCCGACTCATGACCGAGGAGGAGCTGGCCGAGGCATGTCCCGGCTGCGACGTCGGCGCGACCCCTCCGGTGGGTGAGCTGTTCGGCCTGCCGACCTACGCCGACGTCTCGCTGGCGCAGGATCCAGAAATCACGTTCCACGCCGGCAGCCACGGCTGGGCCGTGCGGACGGATCGAGCGGCCTGGGAACGCGCCCTGCAGCCCGTTTACGCCGACCTGGCCGAGCATCGCGACATCGAGCCCGCCTGGATGCGCTCGTAGGCTCGAGCCGCGGTGGGGGCGGACCAGAGTCCGGCCCTCCCGGCCGAGCCCGGGACGAGATCCGTCACGGGAGGGCCGGCGAGTCCTCCAGGCCGACGCCCGCCAGAGCGTGGTTGCAGCGGGGGCAGCAGCCCTCGACCAGCTGCCACTCGGTGACGGCGAAGTCCCGGCGCGATATCAGCGACTCGCCGCAGCGGGCGCAGAACGTGGTGGCGGCTTCCACCTCCGGCGCGTTGCCGACGTACACATGCCGCAGCCCGACTTCGCGGGCGATGTCCGCCGCCCCGACCAGCGTCGCGGCCGGCGTGGGCTGGAGGTCGCCGAGCCGGTACGCCGGCTGGAAGCGGGTCAGATGCCATGGCGTCTCCGGTCCGACGGCCTCGGCGATCCATTCGGCCATGGCCCGCAGCTCACGCCGATCGTCGTTGAGGCCGGGGATCACCAGCGTCGTCAGCTCCAGCCAGATGCCGCGTCGTCGCATCTCCACGACAGAGTCTCGGACCGGCTCCCAGCGGGCGCCGCAGACGCGGCGGTAGAAGCGATCGGTGGCAGCCTTGAGGTCGACGTTGGCCGCGTCCAGGTAGGGCGCGACCAGCTCTATCGCCTCGGGCGTCTCGTAGCCGTTCGTGACGAACAGGTTATGGAGCCCGGCCGCCCGAGCCCGGACCATCGAGTCGAGGGCGAACTCGATGAACACCGTCGGCTCGACGTACGTGTAGGCGACGCTTCGGACGCCCGCGGCGACGGCTTCCTCGACCACTCGCTCGGGCGCTACGTATCGGCTCTCCGGGACGAGTCCCTCGCGGTGGGCCTGCGAAACCTCCCAGTTCTGGCAGAAGGCACAGTGGAAGTTGCAGCCTCGAGTGGCCACGGAGTAGGCGTAGCTGCCCGGCAGGAAGTGGTAGAAGGGTTTCTTCTCGACGGGCTCCGCCTTCGACGCGACCACCTGGCCGTAGACGAGGGTGTACAGGCAGCCGCCCCGGTTCTGGCGGACGCCGCAGATGCCGATCCGGCTTGGCCGAAGGACACACCGGTGGGCGCACGCCACGCAGCGGACGCTGCCGGGGGCGACGGGGTCGTCGAACGGCTCGCCCAGGAGCGCCCGGCGAATCTGCGGCTCCGACTCCCCTCCAGGCCCCAGATCGCCGACGCCGAGGCCGTGAGGGGGCTCCTTGCCGGGGAAGTGGGCACGGACCGGCTCGGGCGGCACGGCGTCGGAATCCAGGGCGACGGCCGGCGCCTTCGTGAAAGTCTCGCGGCTGCCAGGCGGGTGTGTTCTGTCGTCCATCAAGGCCCCCAGAGTGCGGCCTCGCCGTGACTCGGCATCAGGGCCCATCCGTGTCGCCCTATTCGGTTTGCAGTATGCCATCAGCGTGACGCCGCCGCGGAACCCTGCAGGCCGCGCCGCTCCCAATCCTGGCCCCGAGCAACAGAGGCCTCATGTGAGAGCCACCGGCGCGGCCGCGGGCGATGGCCTCGGGGTCCGCCCGCGGGCAGCGGCGATTCGGATGCCGCCTCCGGGGCAGCGCCGGGAAACTCGTACTTGTCAGGTAGGTCGTATGGGTCCTTCGGCCCTTGTCCATGTGCTATGCCGAGCGGGACGCTACGATCAACAAGTCCCGTGCGAAGGACTGCCACGGACCTCAGGGTCCCCGGCTTGTTCGGCGGCGGGTTCCGCACCCGAAAGCGAATAGCGAATGGCGATCAGTCCAATTGCCATGGCCATCCGGCCGCCCCGGCCGTGGACGCCTCTCGTAATCGCCGAGGACCACTGCAAGGGCTGCGAGCTATGCATCGCCGCCTGCCCCAAGGCCGTCCTCGCCCTCGACCGAAGCCGGGTCAACGTCCTCGGCTACCACCCCATCGAGCTGATCGACGCCGCGGGCTGCACCAGTTGCGCGTTCTGCGCCAGGATCTGCCCTGATGCCGTCTTCACCATCTGGGCCGCGCCTCGAGGGGAGCGATCGCGATGACCCGACCGCCAGAGGTAGCCATCGGCGCCAGCCAGACCGACGATGAAGTCAAGGCCCGTCGCCGGGCCCGAGTGCTCATGAAGGGCAACGAGGCGATCGCCGAGGCAGCGATCCAGGCCGGCTGCGATGCCTACTTCGGCTACCCGATCACACCCCAGGCCGAGTTGCTGGAGTGGATGGCCCGCCGGATGCTCGAGCTCGGTCGCGTCTTCATCCAGGCCGAGAGCGAGCTCGGCGCGATCAACATGGCCCTCGGCGCGGCAGCAACCGGCGCCCGCGTGATGGTTTCGTCGTCCAGTCCAGGCATCAGCCTCATGGCCGAGGCTATGAGCTACATGGCCGGGTCGGGGACGCCCATGGTGCTCGTCAACGTCATGCGCGCCGGGCCCGGATTGGGCGGCATCGGCCCGTCGCAGAGCGACTACTTCCAGGCCACCAAGGGCCACGGCCACGGAGACTACCGCGTCCCGGTTCTGGCCCCCGATTCCATCGGCGAGGCGATGGAGCTGATGGCCACGGCATTCGAGCTGGCCGAGCAATACCGCACGCCGGTCATGCTCGTCGTCGACGGGGTCCTCGGCCAGGCCATGGAGCCGGTGGAACTGCGTTTCCGCACGCCCGAACGCCGAACGTTCGACTGGGCGCTGACCGGCGCGGCAGGCCGTCCCGCTCGCATCATCAAGTCGATCGACCTCGACCCGGAGGTCCTCGAGCGCCGCAACCTGGCCCTCCAGCGCAAGTACCGAGGTATAGCCCGCCACGAGACGCGCTGGGAAGCCTGGCAGATGGCCGACGCCGAGTTCGCGATCGCGGCCTACGGGACCGCCGCGCGGGTCGCCCGTAGCGCCATCGCCAGAGCACGTGAGAACGGGATCAAGGTTGGCCTGTTCCGGCCGATCACGCTGTGGCCGTTCCCGGAGCGCGAGCTGGCCCGCTTGAGCCGTCATCTCCATGGAGTTCTGACCGTGGAGCTCTCGTCCGGGCAGATGGTCGAGGACGTCAGGCTGGCCGTCGAGGGACGCTGCCCCGTCGCCTTCTACGGCCGAATGGGCGGCCTTGTGCCAACGCCGGACGAGGTGCTCGGCGCTCTCAAGGCTCTCATCGCGAAGGCGGAGCGCACCCGAGCGACCGCCTCCCGCCATGCCGCGGCGATCCATCGCAACGGTGGTTCACCGGAGCGCGAAGCCGGCGTCCACGCCGGCGCACGACGAGGAGGCCGAACATGACTCTGGCCGCCCAGACTCCTCCGACCCGGCCCCAGGGCGCCGCGGCAGCCCGGTTGATCTACCGCAAGCCGGACGTGCTCGTCGACCGCTCCACTCACTACTGCCCCGGCTGCGGCCACGGCGTGATCCATCGCCTCCTGGCCGAGGTGATGACCGAGCTGGACCTGCCGGCCCACACCATCGCCGTCGCCCCCGTCGGTTGCGCGGTCTTCATCTACGACTACTTCAAGGTGGACTTCGTGGAGGCGCCTCACGGCCGCGCCCCGGCCGTGGCCACGGGCATCCGCCGTGTCCGGCCGGAGGCCTTCGTCCTCACTTATCAGGGCGACGGCGACCTGGCAGCCATCGGGACCGCGGAGATCGTCCACGCCGCGGCCCGTGGCGAGCGCATCACGGCGATCTTCGTCAACAACGGGATCTATGGCATGACCGGCGGCCAGATGGCCCCGACGACGCTGCTCGGCCAGCGGACCACCTCCTCGCCGAGCGGTCGCGACGCCGCGCTGATGGGCTTCCCGATTCGGATCACCGAGATGCTGGCCCTGCTGCCCGGCGTCACGTACGCGGCTCGCGGCAGCATCGCCGACGCGCCGCTGATCGGGAAGCTCAAGGCCATGATCAAGCGCGCCTGCCAGGTGCAGATCGAGGGCGGCGGTTTCTCCATCGTCGAGGCCCTCTCCAGCTGCCCCGTCGGCTGGGGCATGACGCCGCAGGAATCCCTCGACCATCTGAAGGGCCCGGTCGTGGAGGTCTATCCTCTGGGTGTCATGGTGGATCGCGCCGCTGCGGGGGCTGCGCATCCGGCGTTGGCCGGAGCCGCGGTCAAGTCGGAGGCCTGATATGGAGCACTCCGTCGTCTTCGCCGGCTTCGGCGGACAGGGCCTTCTCTTCACCGGCCAGGTCCTGGCCCGGGCTGCCATTAAGGACGGCCTGGAGGTCTTCTGGATCCCCTCCTACGGGCCTGAGATGCGCGGCGGCACGGCCTCGTGCACGGTGATCATCGGCGACGAACCGATCGGCTCGCCGGTGGTGGACCGGTTCGACGCCGCGGTGGCTATGAACCTGCCGTCACTGCGCAAGTTCGGCGCGCAAGTTGCTCCGGGCGGGCTGCTGGTACTCAACGCCTCGCTCCTGGGCGACGAGAGCGGCAACCGGGCCGACCTGGACGAACTGCGGCTGCCTTGCACGGAGCTGGCCGCCAGGGGCGGCGACGACAAGCTGATCAGCATCGTCGCGCTCGGCGCGCTGGTGGCGCGGCTGGGCTGGGTCACGCCGGAGTCGGTCCGGGCGGCCCTGCGCGAGATGGCCAGCAAGAGGCGGCCTGAGGTGCTCAAGGCGGACCTGGGCGTCTTCGCCGCCGGCCTCGAGGCGGGAGTCGCGGGCGCGGCTGTTTGAGCCTCGGCCAGGCTCAACCGGTCTGATCTGACCAGGCGCTGCCCCACCGGCTGCAGCCGCGGTCTGACGAACCCAACCGAAACCGACCGGGCGGCTCTGCCTCGGCACGCACGCGACCCCGAACCCTTCTTGGCGCACAGCCGACCAGATTATTCACATAGCATACTGGTAAAGTATGCGGTGGACTCCACCGGCCCGTGTCATCCGGCGGGCTTCGGCGGCGGCTAGGCCGACGCCGTCGCGAACGGTGTCCAGCCCCGCCCACCGCGGGCCAAGAGGGAAGGAAGCCATATGGATTCTCCGGCCACCTACCTGCAACTTGGGTTCATCTCCATCTCGGTCCCCAATCTGCTGGTGATACTCGGGCTGATCGCGGCGTTCGTGGCGGCATTGCTGGCGCCGTTCCCAAGGCACCGCGTCCTCCCTGCGGCGGCCAAACCCGAGGCCCTGCCGCAGGAGGCCGAGGTCGCACCCGGCGACGGCAACTGGACCAGCAGGCTCCGCGGTTTGATCAGTCGGACCTGGCCCTGGCACCAGCTCCTGCCGGATCGGCAGCCCGGCTTCGTCGCCTCATGGATGTACCTGTTCGGAGTGGGCGCGATCGCGGCGCTCGCCTGGATCATCGCCAGCGGCGTGATCCTGGTGATCTTCGGCCCTACGTGGTGGCACGTCACCAGCGCGGGCAAGTTCGTCAACAGCATTCATTTCTGGAGCGTCCAACTCTTCTTCATCTGCACGGTCCTGCATCTGTGGGCCCAGTACTTCATGGCCGGCTGGCGCCACGGACGCGCACTGACATGGATCGTTGGCGTCGTGATTTTCGCCTTCGGGATCGTGGCCGGTTTCACGGGCTATCTCTCGCAGCAGAACTTCGACGCCCAGTGGATCGCCCTCAACGCCAAGGATGCAGTGAACTCGACCGGCCTGGGGTCCTTCTTCAACGTGCTGGACTACGGCCAGATGTTCGGCATTCACGTCATGCTGCTGCCGCTCGCGGTGGTCAGCCTGATCGGCATTCACGTCCTCCTGGTTCGTTTCAAAGGGGTCGTCCGGCCGATTAGCGACGAGGCCCAGGTGGCCGCCATCGCCGAGTCCGAGGGAGGCAAGTCGTGAAGGCGAAGAACCTGAACCAGGACCGCTACTACACGGGCGTGCCCATGGTCGCCTTCGACCTGATCAAGGAGCTGGTGCTCGTCACGGTCGGCATCGGGGTGATCGCCCTGGTGCTGTCCTTCGGCCTCTCGTCGCCGGACGCTCCGTCCGTGACGATCAAGAGCTGGGCCACCGCCGACCCGGCCGACTTCGTTGCGACGGCCGCGGCCGAGCTGGCCGGCACCAGCGACAGCGCTCTGTACGGCCCGCCGTACACGGACGGATCCGACTCCGTACAGGCGATCGGACCTCTGGTACCGCAGCAGTGGGCCGGCAACGCGATGCATCTGGACACGGCCCAAGAGTTCGTCCTGGGACCGCTGACGACCGTGAGCGCCGACGATGCGGCCCTGTCGACCGCCATCTCGACCTTCAAGAACGCCGGCTCCGATCAGCAGCAGGCCTGGCTGTCGGCCTACTCCGATGCGTTGGCCAACGCCACGGTCGAGAACGGAGCGGTGACGGTGGCCGCGGGAGACTACGGCCCGGTCCCGACGCTGATGCAGAAACTGCTCGTCGTGGGTCAGGGCGGCAGCCTCGACGGGATGCTGCTGTCGAACCCCGGGGCCTTCTTCCAGACCAACTACTCCGCACCACTGCTCTTCATGGGCGATGGCGGCTACCTCACCTCGCTCGCCGAGCCGCAGAACCTGACCGGCGACCGGTGGGGCGTGATGAACGAGACGGGGAGCTACCCGGGCCAGACGTGGCTCTGGCTGTACTCGATGTGGTACCAGGTTCCACCGTTCAACACGGCGTCTAACGCCGACATCCTGGTGGTCCTGGTCGTGGTCGTCCTGACGCTGCTCCTGGCGCTCGTCCCATTCATCCCGATTCTGCGCGACATCCCTCGCTGGATCCCACTCCACCGCCTGATCTGGCGCCATTCCGGATCACCGGCAAGCGAAGGATCCGAGTCCGCCTGAGCCAGGGCTGGGCTGCCCGCCAGATTCAGAACCGGAGCCCGCATGGGCTCCGGTTCTTCGTTGCGGCAAGGATTGCGGCGTCGCGCCACCGGTGACCTAGCGGATGCCGGCCATCTCCTGGAGGGTTCGCCAGTTGCCCAGGCGATCCTCCCGGGACGCCTGCAGCTCGACGGAGGGGTTGCCCTCCTTGTCGAAGTGCTGGCCGAAGCGGCCTTCGGTGCGGGCGAAGGAGATGAAGTCGAAGGTCGTCCCGTCGGGGTTCTTCGACCAGTCTTCCTTCACAGCCGGGTTGCCCTGGAGCGACAGGCGCTCGGCGAGTGAGCCGCCGCGGCGCGGGTCGTAGGTGAAGAGCGGGAAGGCGCGCGACTCGACCGCCAGTTTGGCCTGGCGGTTGGCAGCGTCATCCGCGATGCCGTGCTCGGGCATGCACGGCGTGTAGGCGACTATGACGGCCGGACCCGGGTACGCGTTGGCATCGATGACCGCCTTGTAGAGGTGGTTCAGGTTGCAGGCCGCGACCTGGGCGACGTAGGCATCGCCGTGGGCGACCATGATGCGGCCCAGTTCCTTGCGCTTCTCCTGCTTGCCGTGCTCGGCCTTGCCGTACGCGGAGAGCTTGGAGACCTGTGCCGTGAAGGAGGCGGTCGAAGTCTGGCCACCGGTGTTCGAATAGACGCCCGTGTCCAGGACCAGGACCTTCACGTCCAGGCCCGACGCGACCAGGCGCGACAACGACTGGAAGCCGATGTCGTACATGGCGCCGTCGCCGCCGAAGACCCACAGCCGCCGGTCTTCGTGGCCGGCCTGATCCCAGCGCAGGCGGATGCCCATGGCATCGGCCGGGCCGTTCTCGAAGAGCGAGTTGGTCCAGGGAACGGTGAAGGGGTTGTACGGGTAGGTGCTTCCGAAGACGGTGTTGCAGCCGGTCTCGGCGACGATGCCCATGCTCTGCGGCCCGTGGACCTGCAGCGTGGCGGCCACGACCATGCGGACGACGGTTCCTTCGCCGCAGCCGGAGCACGACCCGGCGCCACCGACGAAGCCGAAGGCGTGCTCGCCGAGCATGATGTCGGCCAGGGCCTTCTCGTTTCGGTATTCGATCGGGGTCGTGGGCAGGGACTTATAGAAGACAACGTCGCGGCGATAGCGATCGAGAGTGCCCTCGCCGCTGGCCTCTGTGTCGCACTTCTCGGCCATGACGAGGGCGTCGTGGCCCAGAGCCGCGCAGACCTCCACGCACTCGGCGCAGCCCTTGCAGTGGTACGGGTCGATGAAGAGGCCGAAGTCGGCTCCCTCGAGGCCGCGCTTGGCGGGCACGTCGGCGTACTTGGAGGTGTGGACGAAGTGGGACCTGGCCGTGGTGGCCGCAAGCGTCGGGTTCGGCTGCGAGGCGGCGAACGATTTGATCGCCTTGGCCAGCGAACCTTTCGGCTGCGCCGTCGCCCTGATGGCGCTGTCGGGGCAGGCGCTGACGCAGGCCATGCAGCCGACGCACTTCTCGGCGATCAGGGCCGGGATCAGCGGCGAAAGCGCGCTGAAGTCGCGTACGCCGGCGGTCTCGGGGGCGATCAGGCTGCGCGCCACGCCCATGTCGGCCGGGAGCTCGACATCGGCGACCCCGCGGCGGTAGGCATCGATGACATTCGTGTTGAAGTCGTCGATGTACGCCTTGACGTCGAAGGTCTGGGGCGCGATCAGCCCGGGGCCATCCCGCAGCTTCGAGATGTCGGCCATCGGCGCCGCGCTGTGGCCGTTGTTCTTGGTGGCAATCGTCTTGGTCATCGCTCGCTCAGTCATCGGTTACTTCAGCCACGACCGCACGAGGTCGCTGGCCGAAATGATCCCGATCGGGGTGGCCGCACCGTCTGTCACGACGAGGCGGTGGACTCGGCGCTCATCCATGACTCTGGCGGCATCCTCGATGGCGGCCGTCGCGGAGATGGTGAGAGCCGGCGTGGTCATGATCCGCCCGACCGGCAGGCCGGGCCAGTTCTGTGCATATTGCTGGTTGGCTCGAACCCGGACCAGATCGGTCTGGCTCAGGACGCCAACCAGAAGTCCGCTCGCGTCCACGACGGGAAGACCGGTGATCTTCTGGGTGTCGAGGATCTTGGCGGCCTCCGCGAGGGAGGCCGTCTCGGCGATCGAAATCGGGTTGGCGGTCATGACCTCGCCGACGGTTCGGGAGTGGGTCATCGAGTCGCCTTGGCGGCGGGGGTGGCGGCCTTGCCGGCGATCGACGCGGTGACGTCGATCACGCCGTCATATGCACCCTGGATCACGGCCAGGTTGGCATCCACCACGGCCGAGCCACGCTTTCCAAAGAAGCGGGTGAGGTTGCCGCGCACGGCCTTCATGAGAGCCGGTCGGTCGAGGCCGGCCCGCTCGGCGAAGGGTGAGACCTTGAGGAAGACGCCGACGAGAGCAACGCCCTGCATTCGGATCTCGAGATCGGGCCGGGGGGCGTGCTTCATGGCGAGCGAGGCGGTGTCCAGGGCCAGGAGGCGGATCTTGCGGGCCAGGATCTCCGCTCGCGTGGCGGGCGGGAGAGCCGCCCAGACCTCGTCCGGATCGGTCAGCGGAGTCGGCACGAAGACCGTGCCGCCGTCGACGAGACCGGCGAGAGGATCGCCCTGCTTGAAGGAGTTGGTGTCGAAGAGCGGCACGAAGTCGACTTCCGTCAGCTCGTTGTGGAGCCGGATCGGCTCCTCCGCGATCGTCAGGAAGTAGGCCGTGGGGAGGCCTTTCTTCTCCGAGCCGTAGCGCGGATAGGCCTGGACGTAGAGGTGGAACAGCTCGCCCACGGTCGTGGCCACCAGCTTGTTGGTGGTCACGGAGCCGAAGCCGCCGACCGAATGGCCGCGCAGGCTGTAGGCGCCCTTGGGTCGGATGTTCAGGCCGCTCTTGGCCAGGGCGAGCGGATGGCGGATGCCGAGGAACGCTCGGCGCCGCTCCTTGACGGCCTTCTCGTCCGCGATCCAGTCGAAGACGGCCCCGAGGTCGCCTGGCTGGATGTCGCGCGAGCCGAGGCCCGCGGAGACGGAGACGACACGGGGCAGCGGAGCGCCGTCCATAGCGGCATCGGCGAGGGCCGACTTGAGCTCGCGGGTCAGCGGATTGTCCGCCGCAGCCGGCTCGTCGGTCCGCTCCACGACCGCGACCACCTTGGCGTTGCGAAGAGCGGCGGCGAGATGCTTGGCGGGGAAGGGGCGGAAGCTGGTGACCGTGATGCTGCCGACCTTGCGGCCGTCGGAGCGGAGAGCGTCCACGACCGCGGTCGCCGTGTCTGCGATCGTCCCCATCGAGACCATGACGTAGTCGGCGTCCTCGGTGCGATACGGCCCGATGAGACCGTAGTGGCGGCCGGTCAGGGCTGTCCACTCGGCCATCGCCCGCTCTGTGATTTCCGTAAGCCGGTCGTACCAGGCCCGCTGGGCGATGCGGCCCTTCATGTACGAGTCCTGGTTCTGGACCACGCCGGTCATGAGGGCGTCCTTGGGGTCGAACAGGTCGCGGACGGTCTTGCGCGGATCGCCAACGAAGCGGCGCAGCAGGTCGTCCTCGGGAAGAAGGACGTTCTCGATCGTGTGGGTCGTGAGGAAGCCGTCCTGGGCCACGAACCACGGCGTCTCGGCGTCCTCGGCAACACGCCGGGCGATCGCGGTAAGATCCGCCGCTTCCTGGCAGTTGCGGGCGAAGAACATGCCCCAGCCGCAGTCCGCCACGCCCATCATGTCGTCGTGGCCGGCGTGGATGTTAAGGGCCTGGCTCGTCAGGGCGCGGGCGCCGACGTGGAAGACCGCCGGCAGGCGCTTGCCGGCGATGACGTACAGGACTTCCTTCATGAGGATGAGGCCCTGTCCGGCGGTGAAGTTGGTTACGCGGCCGCCTGCCAGGGCAAAGCCCTCGGCAGCTGAGGCGGAGGAATGCTCCGACTCGGGCTCGATGAACTTCAGGTGCGTTCCCCACAGGTTGGGGGTGCCGTTGGCGACTGCCACCTGGTAGACCGCCGCCATGGTCGTCGAGGGCGTGATCGGATAGGCGCAAGCGCCGTCGCTGATCCTCGTCTCGACATAGGCGATGGCCTCCGAGCCGTCGATGATGGCCGGGATGCCTGGGAATTCGGGGGTCGGCGTATTCGTCACGGTGGTCGGTTCACTCAATGCGCGCAACTGGCGGGCCAGCGCGCTTCCGTCCAGGTGCTTGAGCAGGGTGCCGCCAATCCCGCTGGCGACCGCCTCGCGCTGCTCGTCCGCATGCCAGTAGGAGGCGAGAACGGCGATCCTTTCCGTGGGGATCAGATCGCGCAGTGCCGCCACCATCGGCCGCCATCCCCCCGCGACATCCGCGTCGAGCAGCACCACATCAGGCCGGGCAGTTGCGGCCTGGCGGGCCGCGGATTCACACGACGCCTGAGCGACGATGAAGCCATGGCGCGAGAGGTGATCGCAGAGCGCCTCGGTGGCAGCGCGGTGCTGACTGACGATGAGCAGTCGGCGCAGGGGTATCTGGGAGTCGGCGAGCATGGGATATAGGGTGCGCCGAGGGACCCACTACCCCTAGCGACAGGGCTCCCTAAGACCGGGGGCCATATGGCCCGCGCGGGCACAATCCAGGATAGGTAGGGGCTGCCGGAACGAGTAGGCATGACACGCCGCC
Organism: Candidatus Limnocylindria bacterium; assembly: GCA_041494645.1. GTDB lineage: Bacteria > Chloroflexota > Limnocylindria > Limnocylindrales > CSP1-4 > Fen-1039. The sequence goes on along the minus strand of JBGQBD010000013.1, from coordinate 16,624 downwards.
TGAGTAGCCCCGACGGGCCGAAACGGCCGGCATCGGCAGGCTCTTCTTACCGCCCCCGGAGCCCCGTTCGGGCGGGGGACTACATGCCCGCACCGGAGGGCCATTCGGCACTGCGCAGTCGGTTCGAGGACCCGCAGACTTCCGCTCGTGACGAACGCCGGAGGGGACGCCCGGCGTTCGTCCTTTTTGTGCCCGGACGTTCGGCCGCCGCGCCGGGCGGCGCCCAGAGACCGCCGGCAGCCTCGTCGCGGCTACAGCTCGTGGTACTTCCTGGCGTACGAGGTGAGCTCGTCGCGGAAGTCCGGGTGGGCGATCGCGATCAGTCGCTTGGCCCGCTCGCGGAAGCCCTGTCCGAATAGCTCCGCCACGCCGAACTCCGTGACGACCGTTCGGACGTGCGATCGGGTCGTGGTGACACCGGCGCCTTCCTTGAGGCTGGCCGTAATCCGCGAGTACTTGCCGTCGGCGGCCGTCGCGGGCAGGGCGATGATGGCCCGGCCCTGCTCGGCCAGGGCCGCCCCGCGCATGAAGTCCATCAGGCCGCCGACGCCGCTGTACATACGGTGGCCGATGGACTCGGCGCACACCTGGCCCGTTAGATCCACTTCGATGGCCGAGTTGATGGCCACCATGCGCCGGAAGCGCCGGATGATGGCAGTGTCGTTCGTATAATCCACCGGCCGCATCTCGACCATCGGGTTGTCGTCGACGAACTTGTACAGACGCCGCGTGCCCATCATGAACGAGGTCACGATCTTGCCGCAGTTGATCTCCTTGCTGGTGCAGTCGACTATGCCCCGCTCCACGAGATCGACCAGCGGATCGGTGAACATCTCGGTGTGGATGCCGAGGTGCTTCTTGCCGCCCAGGTGCAGCCCAACCGCGGTGGGGATCGCCCCGATCCCCATCTGAAGCGTCGCCTCGTCGCAGATCAGGTCAGCCACGTACGCGCCGATCCGCTTCTCAACCTCGCCTATGTCACCGGGCGTGTACTCATAGGGCGGCTGGTCGACCTCGACGCCGAAGTCGATGGTGCTGACGTGGACGAAGCTGTCGCCCAGAGTGCGCGGCATCGCCTTGTTGAACTGGGCGATGACGGTCGTGGCATTCCGAATGGCGGTCAGCATCGCGTCGACGGATGTGCCGAGCGAGCAGAAGCCGTGCTCGTCGGGCGGGGTCATGTTAGCGAAGACCGCGTCCAGCGGCAGCAGGCCGCTATCGATCAGTCGGGGAATGTCCGACAGGAAGACGGGGATGAACTCGGCCCGGCCATCGTTGATGGCGGCCCGGGCGTTCGGCCCTATGAAAAGGGCGCGGTGCAGGAAGTGGCCCTCCATCCCGGGGCCGAGATGCGGGTGCGGACCCTCCGCGTGCATGTGAACGAGCTTGACGTCCTGAAGCTCGGGGGCCCTCCGCACCAGGGCTTCCAGGAGCACGGACGGCGTCGCGGCCGCGCCGTGCATGAAGATCTGCTGGCCTGATTGGATCCCTGAGACCGCCTCATCGGCGCTGACGATTCGCATGACGCGGAGTGTACGGGGCGCGGCAGATTGCGGGAGGGCCGATTGGTCCGATTCCGCGGCCAGGTGGCGCGCCGTGGCGCCCGGTTGGTCGGCCGGAGGAAGCCCGGCTACGCGCCGCCCTTGAGGCGATGGCGGGCCACGAACGCGGCGGCCTGGGCGCGGCGCTCCAGGTTCAGCTTCGATAAGATCGAGCTGACGTAGTTCTTGACCGTCTTATCGGACAGGAAGACCTCGGAGGCGATCTCCTTGTTGGTCTTTCCTTCCGCGACCAGCAGCAGGATCTTCTGCTCCTGCTGGGTGAGCTGGGCCAGCTCGTCGGTGTAGGTGCCCGTTGCGATGCGGCGAACCCTGTCCAGCACCTTCTCCGTCACGGCCGGGTCCAGCAGCGACTCGCCGCGGCCCACCGACTCCAGGGCGCTGACGAGGTCTCGGCCGCGGATCTGCTTGAGAAGATAACCGGAGGCCCCGGCGATGATGGCCGAGAGAACGGCTTCCTCGTCCGGGTAGCTGGTCAGGATGACGACGCGGGTCCCGGGGAACTCGGCCCGGATCTCGCGACAGGCCTCGATACCGGACCCGTCCGGCAGGCGAACGTCCATGACGACGAGGTCCGGCTCGAACTTGCGGGTCATCTCGACCGCCTCGGCGGCGGTGCCTGCCTCGGCCACGACCTGGAAGTGCTCCCGCCGCTCCAGCAGCGCAACGAGGCCCTGGCGGACCACCTCGTGATCGTCGACCACGAGCAGCCGCAACGGGCGTGCCTCGATCTGGTCGGTCATTCGTCGCCTCGATCTGTGCCCTCGCCGCCCGGTAGGTCCCGACGGGTCACCTCGACGATGATACGCGTGCCACGGCCGCGCCCGCTGTCAACCTCGAGGCTGCCGCCGATGGACGCAACGCGCGCCCGCATGTTGACCAGTCCCTGATGACCGGCGCTGCGTGCCCGGCCGGTATCAAAGCCGACCCCATTGTCGCTGACGACCATCCTGACGTGACCGCCGCGCGACTCGACGTGGACGCTGCCACGGGTCGCCCTGGAATGGCGAGCGATGTTGCTGAGTGCCTCCCTGGCGATCGAGAGCAGCTGGCCGATCACATCGACCGGCAGACCCAGGTCTTCGACCGCGGAGGTGTCAATGTCGATATCGACCATGCTGTTGACGCGGAACTCGTCGGCGAGTGCCGCCAGCCCACCGACCAGCCCGGCCTGTTCGAGCAGCTCGGGCCGCAGGCCGAAGATGAAGTTGCGGATGTCGCGGATCGACTGGTCGAGCGAATCGATCGCCCGCTCGACTCGCGCCTTGGCCACCTCCGGCTCGTCCTCCATCAGGTCCGGGACGTCTTCGAGCGAGAGGCCGACGGCGTAGATGCTCTGGATGATGCCGTCGTGCAGATCTCGGCCGATGCGCTCGCGCTCCTCGACGATCGCCAGACGCTGGACCTGCTCGTGGAGCCGGGCATTCTCGATGGCGATGCCGGCGTGCAGGGCGAACACCTCTACCAGCCGCTCGTCGTCCTCGGTGAAGTCGCCCGACGGCTGCTTGTTGGTCAGGTAGAGGCGGCCGATAGACCGTCCCTTGATCCCGATCGGAACCCCCAGAAGAGTGTGCATCGGCGGGTGATTGGGCGGGAGGCCGCTCCTTCGTGTATCGGTGGCGATGTCGTGGATGCGGACGGGATGACTCTCCCTGGCAATGACGCCCAGCAGACCGAGGCCACGCGGGGGCGCTCCGATCCGCTCGCGTTCGGCGCGCGTGATTCCACTGGTAATGAAGCGCTCGATCCCGCCTTCCTGGTCCACGATCCCCAGAGCCGCGTACTGGGCGTGGGCCAGCTCGCGCACCCGGTCGGTGATCAGCTGCAGGACGCGGTCTAGGTCCAGGACGCCGGCGATGCCGCGAGTCGCCGTGTCGAGCGCGGCAAGCTCGTCTGAGGCTTGACCCGCTCTGGCCCGTGACCACTCCGATCCGATCACGATCTCCAGACCGTTGGCGCACTCGTCGACGGAGAAGACTGCCGCCGGCGGGGCGTCCAGCTTCAGCGTAGCCAGGACGCGATCGCCGAAGCGAAGCTCGTAGGTCCGAAGACCGGCGGTCTCGGCTCCCTGGTCGAGCAGGCTCCCGGCCCGCAGTTCCACCTCGGTCAGAGGCGAGGCGTTCACGTGGAGGTGGCCGCCGCCAAGTCCGGAACGGAGGACCAGGCGGCCGAAGGCTGCCTGGAGGCCGGCGTGGCTGGCAGGGCTCGGATCGGCGTGCCAGCGCTCTAACGCCCCGGCCACGTCGCGCAGCCCGAGCAGGCCGTTGGTGTTCTGGCGTGCGTTCGAGGTGGGCTTCGCCGCGGTCATCATCGGGAGCCTATCAGGAGGCGCGCCCAACCGTCTTGCACGAAGTGTGGAGCCTGGCGGACGAGACTGGCGCGTGTCCCCAGGCTGCCTTAGCGACCTCAGCCGGCTACGGCACCCGCCTTCCCGGAGCCTGCGCCCCACCCACCTGGGTAGCCGCCGGGGACCTTCTGCCCGCGGGAACGGGCCGGACGTCCCTTGGCCCTCCCTCGGAGCGCGCCCACCATCGCCCAACACGGAGACCGGCAGCAAGTCGGCCCGTTCGGCCGCGCGAGTACGCATGCCTCAGCTCGAAATCATCCTCCTCGCGACCGACGGATCGCCCGCGTCGGAGCCGGCCAGCGAGCAGGCGATCGATCTGGCGACCCAGGTGCAGGCGCGCCTGCTGGTCGTAAGCGTCCTCTCCACCGCGTCGCGCCCGTCCGAGGCGCCTGCCGACCTGGCCGTCGCCGACTCACGCGACTCGCTGACGACCAAGGCCCAGGGGATAGTGCAGCGAGCCAAGGCCGCCGGAGCGGACGCCACTTTCCTGGTCTGGGAGGGAGACCCCGGCGAGGCGATCGTGGCCGCGGCGGACGCTGAGAACGCGGATCTGATCATAGTTGGCTCCCACGGCCGCAGCGGCGTCAGCCGCTTCCTGATCGGGAGCGTCTCGGACTTCGTGGTTCGCCACGCCCACTGCCCGGTCATGGTCATCCGCGGCAAGCCGGAGGCGGTTCGGCGCTAGTGCCGCCGCCTTGCAGCCGCGCCCCCTCGGCCGCGGCTCGCTCCCCTACTTCGTGTAGGCGCCTTCGGGGTCCAGCTCCTGGCGGATCAGGCGCAACTCCTCGGCCGTGGGCTCGGGGGTCGCGGCGAGCGGTTCGGCCACCTTGGGCTTCCAGCCGATCGTGTCGCGGACCTGGTCGAGCGTGGCGCCGGGGTGGATCGAGTCCAGGCGCATCTCGCCGGTTTCGTCGAAGTGGTAGATGCCCATGTCCGTCACCACGACCGAGGGCCCGGAGCCGAGCCAGCCCTCCTCGCGTCGGATACGAGCTGCGTTCGCGGCGCCGCCCAGGTTGCCGGGCGAGGTCCGGAAGTCGATCCGATCGACGAAAGAGCGCTTCGACTGGCGCATGATGACAAAGACCTGACGGGCATTGATGGCGATCTCGCACGCCCCGCCGGAGCCGGGCAGCCGCGTCCTGGGATGCTCGTAGTCGCCGATCACCGTGCTGTTGATGTTGCCGAAGCGGTCGATCTGGGCAGCACCCAGGAACCCCACATCCACCAGCCCGCCCTGCAGGTAGAAGCTGAACAGCTCGAACATGGAGACGGCAGCGGTGGCGCCGGTCACGATCGTGGGGTCGCCGATCGAGAGGGGCAGGCGGGCCGGTTTCGCGCCGAAGGCGCCGGACTCGTAGACGAGCTCGAGCGTGGGGGCGACGGTCAGGCGGGCCAGGTTGACGGCGATGTTCGGCAGGCCGACGCCGACGAAACAGACGCGCTGCCCCGCCAGCTCGCGGGCCGCGGCGACGATCATCATCTCGGACTTCGTGAAGGCTGGGGCCGAGCCGACTGCTCCCGCTGCGGCCGAGGCTGGGCTGAGCGGCTCGCTCATCGGTAGATCCCGTAGTCGACCGAGCCCGATGGCGCGGCTCCCGCGGGTCGGAGGGAGGCCACCCTCTCGGCTCCGAGCTTCTCGACATACTCCGCGCGGCCGCTTACCGCGTAGACCCACTCGTCCAGCCAGGCCTGCGTGGTGGCGGCCTCACGGCTGATGGCGTCCCAGTCGCGGTAGAAGCGGTTGTCGCGGTCGTAGGCGCCCTGGACGTAGGAGGGGTGGGCGCCCCACGGTTCCACCACGAGCGCATCCACGATCAGGCCGGGGATGACGGTCCGGTTCGGGTCGGCGCGGATGACGTCCTCCGAGACTAGCTCCTCGACCACCACGATGACCCTGTCCGCGGCGAAGGCAGCCTCTTTCTGGCAGCCGAGCAGGCCCCACATCTGGGTGTTGCCGTCGGCGTCGGCCCGCTGGGCATGGACGACGGTCACGTCCGGCTTGAGCGGCGGCACCGCGTACACCGTCTCGTCGCCGTAGGGCGAGCGTATCGGCCGGATCAGCGGGTTCGCCTTCGGCAGGTCCGTTTCGAAGTACGAGCGCAGGGGGAAGAACGGCAGATTCGAGGCGCCGGCCGTGTACCGGCCGACCATGCCGAAATGGCTGTACTCCTCCAGCTCGAGCGGCGCCGGATCCTCGTCCTCGACGCGGCGGCGAATGGCGTGCAGCCCGCCGACGCCCGGATTGCCCAGCCAGCTGAAGACGAGCTTGCGGGCCGTGCCGGCCGCGACCATCTGGTCGTAGATCAGGTCCGGTGTCAGGCGCGCCAGGGTCAGGTCGCGCCTGTGCTGCCGGATGATCTCGTGCCCGGCCGCAAAGCAGATGAGGTGGGTGAAGCCTTCGATGGCGACGACGTCACCGTCATGGATGATGGCGGCGACGGCGTCGCGCATCGACGTGACCTTACTCATCGACGCTCACCTGGCGATCACCTGCGGATCAACTGAAACAATGATGGCACGCGCCGCCCCCGGACCCCGACCGCCTAGGCCTGAGCCGCCACCTCGGCCACGGCCTCGCCGAACAGCTTCAGGCCGGTGGCGGCCTGGTCGGCGGTCAGGACCAGCGGCGGCGCGATGCGCACGACCGAATTGCCGGCGGTCAGCGTCAGCAGGCCGCGCTGGAAGGCGGCCCACTCGGCCGCGTCGGCGTGCTCGTGGGTATCGAATTCCACGCCGATCATCAGGCCGATGCCACGGACGTCGCAGATCAGTCCGGGGTAGCGCTGCCGCAGCTCGCGCAGCCCTGCCAGCAGCTCCTCGCCGCGGGCCTTGGCGTTGGCCATCAGGCCGCCTTCGAGCAGCTTGATCGTCTCGAGCGACGCCGCGCAGGCCAGCGGGTTGCCGCCGTACGTGGTGCCGTGGGCGCCCGGGCCCCACTTCGTCATGAGCGAGTCGCGGGCGATGAAAGCTCCGAGGGGCATGCCGCTGGCGATCCCCTTGGCCGTGGCGACGATGTCCGGCTCCACGCCCCAGTTCTGGATGGCCCACATCTTGCCCGTGCGGCCGGCACCGCACTGGACCTCGTCCGCGATCAGCAGGATGCCGTGCTTGTCGCACAGCGCCCGCAGGCCCTGGATGAAGCCGTCCTCGGGGACGTTGTAACCGCCCTCGCCCTGGATCGGCTCCAGGATGATTGCGGCCACCTCTTCGGGCGAGACGAGCTTGTCGAAGAGCACCTCGTCGAACCACTTGAGGTCGGCAACGTGGCCGAACGGGGCATGGAAGACGCCCGGGAGCATCGGCCCGAAGCCGGCGTGGTACTTCGCCTTCGAGGCGGTCAGCGACACGGAGCCATACGTGCGACCGTGGAACGCGCCGAGGAAGGCGACGACGTACTGGCGCTTGGTGGCGAAGCGGGCGAGCTTGATCGAGCCTTCGACTGCCTCCGTCCCGGAGTTGCCCAGGAAGACCCGGCACTTCTCCTTCATCGGCGCGATGCGCGCCAGCTCGGCGCACATCTCGGCGTAGATCGGGATGTAGAAGTCGGCGCTGTAGTGGATCAGCTTCCCGGCCTGGTCCCGGATCCGGCGGACCACGTCGGGATGGCAGTGGCCGGTCGAGGTCACCGCGATCCCGGCGTTGAAGTCGAGGAAGAGGTTGCCATCGACGTCTTCGAGGACGCAGCCTTCGCCCCTCACGGGCACGATCGGGTAGGCCCGCGGCACGCTCGGGGAAGTCCACTGGCGATCGAACTCGAGGTGCGCGCGCGCTTTCGGGCCGGGCAGCTCGGTGACTATGTGCGGAACGGCGGGAGCTTGGGCGAGCTTTTCGGGAGCCTGGGTCACGATGCACCTCGACGGGGCTTGGCGCCGCCGCGGAGCGGGCGCGTCGGCGGCTTGACCGAATAGCCTTTATGCAGCCTGGATACTCCGGCCAGTATAGCCGAGCATCCGGATGGAGATGCCCTGCGGGACCCGCGTCAGGTCAGCCGCGGCAGCGCGGGCAGCGCTCGTCCGAGGCTTGCCTCGGTCGCATCCTTCTCACGTCCGGGACAGGCTCGCGGCTCAGGTCCCGTGCTCCGCCGCGTGGGCCGCGTCCGCCTCGGCCTTGGTCTTGTGGATGGTGCCGGGGGCGTGCTCGGGCGGTGCGTAGATGGTGTACAGCCGCAGGTCGGTCTTGCCGGTGTTGACGAAGTTATGGCGCGTCCCGGCGGGCACGAAGACCAGCCGATCTACCGAAACCGCGCTCTTCTCGCCGTTAAGGATTGCCTGCCCGTCGCCCTGGACGAAGACCAGCACCTGGTCCACGTCGGGGTGGACCTCAGCACCGATCTCGCCGCCCGGCGGAATGCTCATCACGACGATCTGGCTGTTCGGCCCGGTGGCGAGGACCTCGCGGAACAGCGAATTGGCCTTGGCCCGCTGGACGATGTTCTCGTTGAACGCCATCTCTCGCCTCCCTTTAGCGGCCGCGCGGGCGGTCAGTCGACGAGCGTCTGCGACTGCTCGCGCATGAACTGCTGGACGTAGTAGAGGCCGCCGGACGCCTTGCCGGTAGTGCCCGATCCCTTCCAGCCGCCGAAGGGCTGGATGCCCGGCCAGGCACCGGTCGTGGCGCCTGCTCGCCGGTTGATATAGATCACGCCGGCCTCGATCGCCTCCTTGAAGCGCTCGATCTCCTCTCGATCGTCGCTGAAGAAGCCGGCCGTCAGACCGTAGATCGTGTCGTTGGCCCTCTCGAGGGCCTCGTCGAGAGACTTGACCGGGGCCACGGCAACGAGCGGCACGAATAGCTCATCGCGCCAGATGCGGTGATCGACCGGCAGGTCGGCGACGATCGTGGGGGCCACCCACAGGTCCGAGCCGTAGCCGGTCAGCCGCTCTCCGCCGAACACGATCCGGCCGTCGCGCTTCGCCTCGGCAACGGCGGCCTCGTACTTGGCCAGGGCCTTGGCGTTGACGAGCGGCCCAAGCCAGTTCTTGCGGTCGGTGGGGTCGCCGATGGTGATCGCCCTGGTCTTGGCAACGAGCTGGCCCAGGAACGCCTCGTAGACCGGAGTCTGGACGTAGACCCGGCTGCAGGCCGAGCACTTCTGGCCGCCGAAGCCGAAGGCAGAGCGCATCACGCCCTCGGCCGCCTCTTCGAGGTCCGCTCGCGCGCTGACGATGGCGGGGTTCTTGCCGCCCATTTCCACGATGACCGGCATGGGGAACCGCTTGCTGAAGGTCCTGAAGATCTGGTTGAAGCCGATCTCGAACGAGCCTGTGAAGAGCAGGCCGTCGACCCCCGCGTTCTCCCGCAGCTCCGCGCCGACGGTCGCGCCAGGTCCGCTGACCATGTTGAACACGCCGCGCGGCAGACCGGCCAGATCCGCGATCTCGGCCAGCTTCACGCCGCACATCGGGGCGTCGCTGGAAGGCTTGTAGACGACGGCGTTGCCGGCGACGAGCGCTCCGCCGGCGGGCCCGCCGGACAGGGCCATCGGGAAGTTGAACGGGCTGATGACCGCCCAGACGCCATGCGGCTTCAGCACCGAACGGGTGTGGACGGTCGTGTCGCCGAGGTTGCCCATGGGGTGGTCGAACCCGTCGTTGGCCTGGAGCTGATCGCAGTAGTAGCGGATCAGGTCGGCCGTCTCCTCGACATCCCCCAAAGCCTCCAGCCGGTTCTTGCCGACTTCGATGGCCATCAGCGCCGCCAGTTCCATCTGGCGCTCGCTGATCAAGTCGGCCATGCGGCGCATGACTGCGATCCGCTCCAGCCACGAAGTGCGGGCCCAACCCGGGGCGGCGGCGCGGGCGCCGGCGACGGCATCGCGAACGTCCTGGCGTGTGCCTCGGGCGAAGCGGCCCACCAGCGTGCCGTCGATCGGAGAGCGCTTCTCGAAGGTCTCCTTCGCAAGCCGCCACTCACCGTTGATGAAGACGCCGTGGGTGCCGCCGAGCTCGCCCCGCGCGGTCGACAGTCCGGCGTCGTACGAGGCGTGCATCTGCTCGTTGTCGTTGCGCAGCGTGGCGTAGGTGATCTTGAGCCGGGGCTCAGACGTCGCGGTCATCCGAACGCCCTCCTGGTGCCGAGCACCGAGATGGGGCTGCGCCGCCTCGAGCCGCGCGCCCGCAGCAGGGCACAGCCGCTATTGCCGCTAGTCTAGCGCCGCGCCACAAAGTCGCCTCAGGCGGGCGATCGAGCCGTCGGAGCATCGACGGCCCGCTGGCGCCCCTCGCCACACAGGGCCACGCCCGACCCCTCGGCCGGGTATCCTTCACCGGAGCCGCGCCGGCGTCCCCATCGGTTCCCCGCCACCCGGGAGGCACCTGAACCCGGGAGCCTCGACATCATCCGCCTGGGGTTGCCGGGCGATCTCCGGAGACTTGGATGACCGATCCCAGACCGATTCACAGCGTGGTCCTGGTGAAGCAGGTTCCCGACACGCACAACATCACCGGCGAGGTGATGACCAAAGACGGCACCATGAACCGCGGTGCCCTGCCGGCCATCTTCAACCCGGAGGACCTCAACGCCCTGGAGATGGCCCTCCAGATCAAGGAGCGGCACGGCGGGACTGTCACCGTCATCACGATGGGACCGCCCAAGGCGGCTGAGATCCTGCGCGATTCGCTCTTCCGCGGCGCCGACAAGGTCGTTCTGCTGACCGACCGCAAGTTCGCGGGCGCGGACACTCTGGCGACCTCCGTCGCTCTTCAGAAGGCGATCGAGAAGATCGGCCGGTTCGACCTGGTCATGTGCGGACGCCAGGCGATCGACGGCGATACCGCCCAGGTGGGCCCCCAGACGGCCGAGAAGCTCGGCATCCCGCAGATCACCTACGTCGAGGCCCTCATCGACATCGCCGACGGCAAGATCACCGCTCAGCGCGCCCTGGATTTCGGGCTCGGAGATCGTCCGCTGCCAGATGCCGTGCCTGCTGACCGTGGTTGGCTCGGCCAACACCCCGCGCCCGGCATCGGTGCGCCGCCAGATGGAGCGCAAGCTCGCCGCCGCCCCGGGCGAGTACGCGGCGCTCCGACAGCAGTGGCCCGAGTTCGAGACCGACGCCGCCCTCGAGGAGTTCCTCGCCGCCCACGACCTGAAGATCCCCGTCTGGACGGCCGAGGATATCGGCGCCACCGAGGGGAGCATCGGGCTGGCGGGCTCTCCGACACAGGTTCACAAGATCAACTTCGTGGTCCTGGAGAGCGCCGAGAGCAAGACCATCCCGCCCACGCCCGAGGCCATCGCGGCGATGGTGGCGGAGCTGGTCCATGAATACATCGTCGGGTAGGCGGGCCATGGCAGAGCCGAAGAGCATCTGGGTATTCATCGAGCACACCGAAGGCCACATCGCCGACGTCAGCTTCGAGCTGACCGGCAAGGCCCGCGAGCTTGCGGACCAGCTGGGCTACGAGGTCGTGGGCCTGCTGTGCGGCCAGGACGTCGACGCGCTGGCCCACGACGTGATCCACCACGGCGCCGACCGCGTCTTGCTGGCGGACCATCCCGAGCTGGCCCTCTACCGCACACTCCCCTACGCCCGAGTAGCGATCACCGAGGCGCGCAAGCGCGGGCCGGAGATCTTCCTGATCGGCGGCACGCCAAACGGCCGCGACTTCGCGCCCCGGGTGGCCAGCGCGCTGCGCTGCGGCCTGACCGCCGACTGCACCGACCTCCAGATCGGCGACTACTACGTCAAGAGGCAAGACAAGACCTACAAGAATCTCCTGTATCAGATCCGGCCGGCCTTCGGCGGCAACCTGATCGCCACGATCGTCAACCCGAACACGCGGCCCCAGATGGCCACGGTCCGCGAGGGCGTCATGCGCAGGCCGGCCGCCGACGCGGGCCGCACGGGAGTCATCGAGGCAGTGACTCCGGCCTTCGAGCCGGGCGACTTTGCCCTGGAGGTCCTGAGCCGTCAGGTCCGCAAGTCGACCGTCAAGCTCAAGGACGCGCCCGTCATCGTGGCCGGCGGCGCAGGCATCGACGGCGCCGAGGAGTTCGCCCTCCTGCGCGACCTGGCCAACCTGCTCGGCGGTGAGGTCGGCGCCTCACGCGCCGCGGTCGACGCCGGGATGATCGATCGGGCCCACCAGATCGGCCAGACCGGGACGACGGTTCGGCCGCGCCTCTACATTGCCGCCGGCATCTCGGGCGCCATCCAGCACCGGGCCGGCATGGACCAGTCATCCAAGATCATCGCCATCAACACCGACCCCAATGCGCCGATGTTCCAGATCGCGCACTACCGGATCGTGGGCGACGTGGGGGAGGTGCTGCCCATGATCATCAAGTCCCTGCGCGAACGCTCCATGGACCAGCGAGACGCCGAATGAGCGAGAACTTCTTCCTCGACAACCCGGACCTGCAATTCCGCCTGGAGCAGCTCGACCTCCGTGAAACGCTGGAGCTCAAGGAGAAGGGCTACTCGGAGGCCGGACTCTACCCGGCCGCTCCGCGTAACTACGCCGACGCCAAGGACAACTACCGCATCGTTCTCGAGGTCCTGGGCGAGGTCTGCGGCGAGCGGGTCGCTCCTCGGGCCGCCGAGGCGGACGAAGAGGGCGCCCACTTCGAGAACGGCGAGGTCACGTACGCCGCGCCGACGCTGGAGGCCATCGACGCCCTGCGCCAGGCCGAGCTCTTCGGGGCGATGCTGCCGCGCGAGTACGGCGGTCTGAACCTGCCCGAGTCCGTCTACCAGATGATGGTCGAGGTCGTCGCCCGGGCCGAGAGCGGCCTGATGACGGTCTACGGCCTGCAGGAGATCGCCTCCTGCCTGGAGGAGTACGGCGATGAGGAGACGAAGGCGCGAATCCTGCCGCGCTTCTCCCGCGGCGAGGTTTCCGGGGCGATGGTCCTGACCGAGGCCGACGCGGGCTCCGATCTCGGGTCCGTGGCCACTCGGGCCACGCTCGACGAGGCAACCGGCCAGTGGCATCTCAACGGCGTGAAGCGCTTCATCACCAACGGCCTGGCGGACGTCTCGCTCGTCCTGGCCCGCAGTGAGGAAGGCTCCACGGACGCTCGCGGCCTGTCGATGTTCGTGGTAGAGAAGGACGAGACCGTCAAGATCCGCCGCATCGAGAACAAGCTGGGCATCCGCTCCTCGCCCACCTGCGAGATCCAGTACAACAACACGCCGGCGATCCTGCTCGGGAAGCGCCGCTTCGGGCTGATGCGCTACTCCATGAACCTGATGAACGGCGCGCGGCTGGCAGTCGGGGCCCAGGCCCTGGGCATCGCCGAGGCCGCGTACCGGGAGGCGGATCGCTACTCCAAGGAGCGCGTCCAGTTCGGCAAGCCGATTCGGGCGTTGCCGGCCGTGGGCCGGCTGCTGCTCAGCATGAAGGTCGATCTGGAGGCCACGCGGGCCCTGCTCGCCGAGACGGCGCGCTGGGTGGATCTCTGGAAGGTCCACGAGAAGGCCGTCGGCGAGGGGACCGCGCCAAACCTCGACGAGCTGCGCGCCCGCCACAAGCAGTGCCAGACCCTGGCCGAGACGCTGACCCCGATGGTGAAGTACTGCGCCACCGAGATGGGCAACCGCGTCTGCTACCAGTCGATGCAGGTCCACGGCGGCGTGGGCTACATGCGCGAGTTCAACATCGAGCGCCTCTTCCGCGACGTTCGCATCACCAACATCTACGAAGGCACGAGCCAGCTGCAGGTCGTCGCCGCCATCGGCAAGCTGCTCAACCGCTCTCTCGATCCGCTCCTCTCCGAGTGGCAGGTCGCCGAGTATCCGGCCGACATGGCCGCCGAGAAGGCGATCCTGGTAGAGTGCACCGCGCTCTTCCAGAAGGCGGTCGATGCGCTGAAGGCCCAGCCGGAACGCGACCGCGTCGACTACTACGCCTGCGACCTGGTCGACATCGCCGTCTGGTTGACCTGCGGCTGGCTGGTGCTGCGCGACGCCAACATCCTGGAGACCAAGAAGCCGGTCTCCCGGACCTACGTGGCCTCGATCGTCCCACGGATTCACGCTGCCGCCGAGGTCGTGGTCGCATCCAATCCGGTCCCGCTCGAGGCAATCCCCGTCCTGCTCGGATAGCCGCCCTATCGCGAATCGCGAAGCCGCCGGGTGCCCGCCCGGCGGCTTCTTCGTTGCCGGTGCCGTGCGCTAATGTGGCGGCCAGGGCCCGGGCGGTGCGGCGGCCGGGGAGCGGCCGCCACGAGCCTCGGCAAATCGCAACGACCCGCCGCGCTAATTGTGCAGAGGCGGGCTGAGGATTATTCTCCGCGCTGGCTTGTCCCGGCCGTCGCGCGCGATTCGGAGCCTGGCGTAACGACTGGCGGCGAGCGGGGTTTGAACAAGGTGGAGGCGGCATACGCCGCAGGCATTCACCGACGTAACCCCGCGGCCCACCAGGTCCGCGTAGCACCCGCAGGGCAGTCGACCTGGTGCGCAGCCAACGGAGGACTACGGACTCATGAGACTGAAGCGGGCGGCAACTGCCGCCGAACGGGAACCCGCCACCGAGCGGCGACCAGACGCCGTCCAACGCAACGCCGCCGGGTCCGTGGCCGCGGCCGTCGACGCGCCGGTCGCCGTCGCCAGGCGCCGAGTCGGCCACCGCCTTTCTCGACCCGTCGAGGACTGCGCCGGCAACGGCCTGCTCGAAGGCAAGAAGGCGCTCGTCTTCGGAGTCGCCAACGATCATTCCATCGCCTGGGGCATCGCCAAGGCGCTGCACGACCAGGGCGCGAAGGTCGGCTTCAGCTCGATGGCGTCGCTCATCAAGCGGCGCGTTCGACCGCTCGCCGCGTCGATCGGTTCGACCTTCGTCGAGGCCTGCGACGTCCGCGACGACGACGAGATCAGGCGCGTCTTCGAGCGCTGGCACGCCAGGGTAGGCGACCTCGACATCCTGGTTCACGCCGTGGCCTTCGCCGAGAAGGAGGACCTGGCCGGCCATTTCGCCGACACCAGCCGAGACGGCTTTCACACCGCCTTCGACATCAGCGTCTATTCCCTGATCGCCATGGCCCGCGAAGCCCGCCCGTACATGAAGCCCGGCTCCTCGATCATCACGATGACCTACTACGGAGCCGAGAAGGTCGTGCCCCACTACAACGTCATGGGCGTGGCCAAGTCGGCCCTGGAGGCCACCACTCGCTACCTTGCCGCGGACCTCGGACCCAGAGGGATCCGCGTCAACGCCATCAGCGCTGGCCCAATCCGGACTCTTTCCGCGCACGGCATCGCCGGCTTCAGACTGATGTACGGCGGCTTCAAGGACGTGACTCCGCTCCGTTCGAACATCACCATCGAGGATGTGGCGGGCACGGCCGTCTTCCTGGCCAGCGATCTATCGCACCAGACCACGGGCGAGACGATCTACGTCGACGGCGGCTTCAACATCCTGGGTCTGCCGGTGGCCGACGAATCCGAAACGGCCGAGTAGGTCGCGAGCCGGAGATCGGGGCGTTCGGAGCCTCGTTCTCGCGCGCCGCGGCCCTCGTCAGTCGGTGCCGCCCGGCAGCTCGAATCTCATGAGCCGCCACGTGGCCAGGACGAGCGCGGCCACCACCAGGACCCCGGCCAGGAGGAAGGCCGTGTCCGCGGTCAGCCGTGCTGCCTCGATCGGCAGCTTGTAGATCGCCCCCGCCGCGCCCAGGGCGTACTGGCGGATCGACAGGTTGGCGATGCCGGGGAGCAGGACCGAGAGCGCCCCTTCCCACACCAGCATGTAGCCGATGCCGATCACCAGAGCCCGCCGCGTGAACAGGCTGACCGCGAGGAAGAGGCAGGCGTAGCAGGTGGAGCCCACCACCACCGCCAGGATCTGCGCCTCGGTGGCCTTCAGACCTTCATCTCCGGCCGGCAGCAGCTCGATGAACCCGGCCAGCGCCGTCGAGAGTCCGGTCAGGAGGACGGCCATCAAGATCGCGCTCAGTGCCTTAGCGAGCACGATCCAGACCCGCGGGATCGGTTTGGCGAGCAGGTAGACGATGGTGCCGTCGTCGAGCTCCGCCCCGAAGGCGCCCGACCCGAACAGAATGGCGACGAGCGGCAGGAGGATCGTCATGCTGATCGTGTCGAAGCTGCGCTGCGTGAAGCGCTCGACATCCGTCTCGCCGCCGGCGCGGAAAGCAACGGCCAGCAGCACGGGCAGGGCCGAGAGCAGGATCAGCAGCAGCGTCCGCCGGCGGCCCAGCAACTGTCTGAGGGTGACCCTGGCGATCTCGAGAATGACGGCCACCTAGTCCCTCCTGATCATCGTCGAACCAGGTAGTCGAAGACGCTCTCGAGCGATTCGTCGGCCGAGACGACCTCCCGCAGGCGCACGCCAGCGGTCCGGCACGTGCCGGCTATCAGCCGACGGAACGTCGAGAGATGGGCGGTCTGGACCGACAGCCCGGCCGGCGTGAGCTCCACGGCGAAGACCGAGGGATCCGCCATGAGCGTCATGGCCAGCTTTCGGTCGTCGCTGGATCGCAGCTTGATGGTGTGCGGGCGATCGGTCATCAGTGCCCGGATCGCTCGATAGTCGCCCGACGCGGCCAGCCGGCCCGTGACCATCACCAGGATCTCGTTCCCGACGCGCTCGACCTCCTCGAGGATGTGCGACGAGAACAAGATCGTCCGGCCCTCTTCGGCCATCTGACCGAGCAGCTCCATCATCGCCAGGCGCTGGCGCGGGTCCATGCCGTTGAACGGCTCGTCCAGCAGGAGGACCTGGGGATCGTGGACCAGGGCGCCGGCCACCTTGGCTCGCTG
>JBGQBD010000012.1:0-36762 GCA_041494645.1 Candidatus Limnocylindria bacterium | reverse complement strand
GTACTTGGTAAGCATCGCCTTGTTGCAGAAGTTGAGCATCGGGCCGGCGTCCTGCGGGTAGGCGAAGACGCCGCTACCCTGCGAAACCTGCGCCCAGGTCCATGGCACGAACTTGCTCTTCACGTCGTTCGCGCCGTATTTCGCGAGGTCTGCGAGCGAGCCTCGGGATATGAACGTAGGCAGATACTGATACTCGATCTGGACGACGTCCGGGATGCTGCTCTGGGCCTGAAGAGCGGTCTTTAGCTTAGTGTATTCCGCGGTTCCGTTGCCGTTGTTCACGTAGTTGACGAAGACGTCCGTATGGCTGGCGTTGAATGCGTCAACCTGATCCTGCGTGCCTGGGACCCACGACCAGAACGTGATCTTTTCAGCGTTCGGTGGGGCCGTGACTGCCGGGGTCGGCACGGGAGTGCCGGTGCTGGCGGGTGCCGCCGGCGTGTTCGTTGCGCTGCTACTACTGCAGCCTGCGACTGAAAGCAGAACGAGGCCCATCAGGCCTCGCGCGAGAACCCGAGACTGAGCCAATCGACCGATCATTCCATCCTCCTGCGCGGACGTGACGGTGCACTTGGCAACGAGCCGCGTTCGGTGATGCGCGTGGATTGCCTCCGTGCCCCCGTTCTTCTCAGTGGCCTTGTGATGCCATCGGCACCTCCTCGAAGACGGCCAGCAGGGCTGGGTTCTCGCCGTGCTGCCGGCTTAGGACCGGCCGCGCGGGAGTCCTCGTTCCCCGGTTCAGCTCGCGCCCCAGGGGCGCTTGTGGTTCGGGCTCCATGGATGAGCGGTCTGGCGCTGCCGTTGCGACCCTTCGCAAGGCGACTCAATGAGTGACCGCCCTGCTCCCGTGCTCCCACGGACCAGCTGTCGACTGTCTCGGCGCAGGCGATGCAGCCTCCGGTCGCCGTCCCACCACCCCAGCCCTCTGTCTCCGCAGCTGGCCGCTCCGTGACGGGCCTCGACCTGGGCTCCATCGGGTGATACTGGAATCCCTGTCACTCCTCGGAACCCTGACGGGGCTTCTCCCTGCCCCGATCTTGCCGTTGCGGGTTCAACCTGTCGGTGTTATCGTTCCCGGTAGCGGTAACGGGAGCGGTAACGGGCAGCAGGCTAGCATGGGCGTTAGGCGCAAGTCAAGAGGCAAGTCATACGCCTGGACACCCTCCGTCAACCGATCTTCTGTGAGCGGGGTACGATGCCGAACATGGCCAAGGGGAAGCGTCTGACCATTCGGGATGTTGCGGCAGCGGCCGGCGTCTCGAGTCAGACCGTGTCCCGCGTGATCAACGACCGACCCGACGTGGCGCCGGAAACGCAGGCGCGCGTCCAGGATGTCATTCTGGCGACCGGCTACGCCCCCAACCTGTTCGCCCGCGGCCTGACCCAGGGCAGGAGCCACGTGCTGGGTGTGGTCTGCTATGGCCTCGAGTACTTCGGGCCGTCCCGGATCGTCAGCGCCATCGAGCGCCAGGCGGCCGAGATGGGCTACGGGATCTCGCTGAACCTGATCCTCGAGCCCGAGACGGACGATGTCGATCACGTTCTCGACACGCTGCGCTCACGCCAGGTGGACGGGATCATCTGGGCCATCCCCCAGGTCAGCAATAACCGGGCCTGGGCCTCCACGAAAGGTACCGACCTGCCCGTCCCAGTGATCCTCGTCGGGGGGATGGCCGGCACGACCAACCTCCCTTCTATCGGCATCGACAATGCCGAGATAGGTCGCCTGGCGACGGCGCACCTGCTCGACGGCGGAGCCCGCAAGGTTGCGATCGTGACTGGCCCGCTCACCTGGTGGGAAGCTCAGCAACGCCTGGACGGTTGGCGCCAGACGATCCGGGACTCGGGGCGCGACGTCGACGAGGGCCTGATCTTCGAAGGCGATTGGACCGCGTCCAGCGGAGAGCAGGGCCTGTATCGCCTGCTCGCGGTTTGCCCCGATATCGATGCCGTCTTCGCCAGCAACGACCAGATGGCTCTCGGCGTTCTTCACGCGGCGCATACGCTCGGGCGGGCGGTGCCCGACGAGCTCTCGGTCGTCGGCGTCGACAACGTCGCCGAAGCGTCGCACTTCTGGCCGCCCCTGACGACGGTCGACCAGCCACTGGCAGACGCCGGAGCGCTCGCCGTTCGCGAGATCGACGGGCTGATCAAGAGATCGCACCAGACGCGGCGCGCGCAAGAATCCGGCCTCGAGGTCACCATGCTGAGGCCGCAGCTGATCGTCCGAGAGAGCAGCCGCCCGGCGAAGCCGGGTCAGCTCACGATGCCGTTGACGGTGCCCCTCGCCGTCGAGCCGGCTCCGGCCGGCCAGCCGGCTGAGGTTCGGACGCCGGCCGGCTGACGCCCGGACCGGGCTGCGCGCCGGCCATTGACAGGTCTCGGCAGACTCCCCTAAACTCCCGCAGGTCTGCCGGAACGGCAGCTGCAACACGAGGTGTGTCGTGCGCAATCTCACTAAGGCACCGGCCGGAGCCGCTCGCACGAGCGGCGATCCCGCCGTGCGCGGGAGATCTGCGCCCACCGAGAGCTAGTCGCCGGCGGTAGAGCCGCCAGGACGAACCTCTGAGCCGTGGGCCAGGTCGGGCCCCCGGCTTTTTTGATGCCCCTATCAGGCGCAATCCGCCTTGGGGCAGGCCGCGAGCCCCTTCCCGCTTCGACTCAGCTCGCGGTTTCTCCACGCCGCGAGCCTTCCACCACGAGGGAGGTGACATGAACATCGCGGTCCTGGAAGCAACTCAATCGCCGGCGCCGAGCCGGCTCGCGGTCAGGCCGGTCGCCGGTCCGGCGGCCCTGTTGGTCGACCACGCCACCAAGCGCTTTCGAGTCGACCGGCGCAAGCCGCCGGTGGTGGCCGTGGACGACGTCTCGATTCGGATCGAGCGGGGCGAGATCTACGGCCTCCTCGGGGCCAACGGCAGCGGCAAGTCCACCTTCATTCGCCTCGTCAGCGGCCTGCTGACCCTCGACGAGGGCCGGGTCGAAGTCTTCGGCTACGACCTGGTTCGAGAGGAGATGGCGGTCAAGCGGCTGATCAATCGGGTCAGCGTCGACGCCGCCTTCTTCAAGAAGCTCTCGCCGGCCGAGAACCTCTCGTTCGCGGCGCGCCTCTACGGCCTCGACGCCCGCGAGGCTCGCCGAAAGGCGGCCGCGATCATGGCTCGACTCGGCATCGGGGAGAAGCGGATGGGCCGGCCGGTGGAGCAGATGAGCCGGGGCATGCAGCAGAAGGTCGCGATCGCCAGGGCGATCCTGACCAGTCCGTCGCTGCTCCTGCTCGACGAGCCCACCACCGGCCTGGACCCGCGCTCCAAGCTCGACGTCCAGGCATTCATAGAAGAGCTCCAGACCGATCACGACGCGACGATCCTGCTGACCACGCACGACCTCGCCGAAGCCGATCGGCTGTGCGGGCGGATCGGGATCCTCGCCGGCGGTCGGCTGGCGGTCGAGGAGACACCCGAACGCCTACGTAAGCGGGTCGCAATCGAGCACGGCATGCCGCCGACTCTCGAGAGCGCCTTCATGCAGTACACCGGCCGATCCCTCGACGACGACGTCGAGGAGAGCGAAGCCGATCCGGTCGAATAGGCGGAGGCGCCGGATGACCGGACCGGTCCCAACCACGGAAAGGGATACCACGTTGTTCTCGTACCAGATCGCCAACGTCGTTCACGAGGAACGGCACCGAGAGATGGAACGGCGCCTGCGCTTCAGGCATGAAGCGTCCGAGGTGCCGAAACAGGTCTCGCTGCGCAAACGCCTAGGACTCGGCTTGATCCGGCTCGGATCGTCGCTCGCGTCCGACGGCCCACTCCAGCTGGCCGCCCGACGCTGAGGCGTCGGGCGGCCACGCCCCACAGGAGACTCAGACGTGATCGCACTGACTCGCGAGGCGCGCGCCAGCTACGCCTTCGTCGAGCGCAACTTCAACCTGACGAAACGCTACTTTGGCTGGGAGGTCGCGTTTCTGGTCTACGCCGTGGCGGGCGCGCTGTCGGTCTCTCTCATCGGCGAGTCGGTGGGCAACCGCCGCCTTCTCATGTCGCTCGTGATCGGTGCCGTGTTCTGGAATTACCTCTCGGTCGTCTTTCAGTCGATCGGCGACACCATCACCTGGGAACGCTGGGAAGGCACGCTCGAATACACGATGATGGCGCCCGTCCGGCGCTCGGTTCAGCTGCTCGGCTCGGCGCTGTACGCGGTCGTCTACGGCCTGATTCACACCGCCATCCTGCTGGCCATCCTGGCCCTGTTCTTCTCGCTCGACCTGGGCAAGGCGAACTTCGCCTCCGCGGCGCTCTTCATGGGCGTCGGCTCGGCCAGCTTCATCGGCGTCGGTATGCTCGCCGCGATCCTGCCGATGATGTCGGTGGAGCGCGGCTCGCAGATGGTCTTCGTGCTGCAGTCGTGTCTGCTGCTCGTCAGCGGCGTCTACTACCCGACCGACATCCTGCCCGGCTGGATGCAGCTCGTGTCACGCATCTCGCCGGCTACGTACGTGCTCGATGCGGTCCGCAAGGCGCTCGTCGATGGCGCGTCGGCCGGTCAGCTGCTGCCCGATCTGTGGCCGTTGCTGGCGATGGCCTTCATCTTCATTCCGGTCGGGTTGTGGGGCTTCGGCCAGGCCGAGCGCTACGCCAAGCGGACCGGCAAGCTCAAGAGGGTTGGCTAGCCATGACCTCCATCGGCGGTGCCGGGGATCGCATGTCTCCGGCGCTTCCCCGCTCCACCGGCATGGCAATCGTCGAGCTCGACAAGTCGCACCTGCCCGACGCCGCGCGGCTCTTCGCCGACGGTTACGGGCGGCTTCGTCGAGCCGTGCCGGCTCTGCCTGCCTCGTACCTGGACGGCTCGGCCACCGTAGCCCCGTTGACCCGCCTTCTGGCGGCCGGGTCTTCGGGGCGCGTGATACCGGCGGTGGCCGCGATCCGCGACGGCAGGCTCGCCGGCTACATGGCGAGCATGGCCGCGCCCGGCCTGCGGGGCTCCGGAACTGCCGCGTACGTCCCAGAGTGGGCGCATGCGGTCGCGGGACCGGATCGGGCGGCAACGTTCGCGGCCCTCTACGGCGCGCTCTCGGTTCGGTGGGTCGAGCGCGGCTGGCTCGTCCATTGCTGCTCGATCCTGGCCGGCGACCGCGAACTTCGCGACGAACTGGCCTGGCTCGGGTTCGGGCTCTTCGTGGTGGACGCCCTGCGCGGGATCGACGGCCCCATGCCCGCCGCACCGGTCGCGGTGCCGGCCGGAGCGACGATCGGGCAGGCGACCGCCGGCGACCTGGACGAGCTCCTGGAGCTGGATCTCGCTTCGGAGGCGTACTACGCCGGAGCACCGATCTTCCTTCACCGCGACGTTGACGACGATCCCCGGGGAGCACTGGCGATCCGACTGACCTCTCCTGGACAGTCGGTCTGGATCGCCCGCTCCGGCCCCGCCTCGCGCATCGCCTCGTTCATCTACCTGCGCCCTCCGGCCGAGGACGTCTGCCGGCTGGTGCGGGACCGGGGCACGATCAGCATCTGCGGGGCCTTCACGACGCCAGAGGCGCGCGGCGGCGGGCTGGCCCAAGCCTTGGTCGCGGCGGTGGTGGCCTGGGCCCGCGAGTCCGGGTACGAGCGGGTCGGAGTCGACTTCGAGTCGGCCAACCGGCTGGCCCGGCGCTTCTGGCTTCGCTCGTTCGAGCCGGTCTGTCTCTCCTTCGATCGTCACCTCGACGACCGGTTCGGGAAGGCGACCGCCGGAGTCGAGCCATGAACGGCCTCGAATCGACCGCCTCCGGCGTGGGCTCAGCACTGACGCCGTGGGGCTGGGACGAGGGCTGGGCCGGCGCGTTCGCGCCGAGCGCCGCCGCCGGACTGACCCCGGCAAGGGTCATCGCCCAGCATCGGGGTCGCTGGCTGCTGACCGGGGAATCGGGGGAGTGGTCGGCGGAGCTCACCGGCAAGTTCCGCCACGAAGCCGACGAGGGGGACCTCCCGGCCGTAGGGGATTGGGTCGGCTGCGTCCAGTCGCCACACCGCGGCGGAGCCCGCATCGACGCGATCCTGCCTCGCCGCTCCGCCTTTACCCGGCGCGCGGCCGGGTCCCGGGTGGCGGTCCAGGTCGTGGCCGCCAACGTGGACGTGCTCTTCGTCGCCACGTCGCTCAACGGCGACCTCAACCCGCGCCGCCTGGAACGATACCTGGCGATGGGCCGGGAGTCGGGCGCGGAGCCGGTGGTGCTGCTCACCAAAGCCGATCTCAGCGCCGACGCCGACGCTCGCGTTGCGCGTCTCGCGGACGAGTTGCACGTGTCCGTGATCGCCCTGAGCGCTCGGTCCGGCCAGGGAGTCGAGGCCCTGGCTCGCTGGTTCGAGCCCGGACGCACCCTCGCTCTGGTCGGGTCATCGGGTGTCGGCAAGTCCACGCTGCTCAACCGGCTCGCCGGGGAGCAACTCATGGTCACCCGTGAGATCCGCGAAGACGACGGCCGAGGCCGGCACGCCACGACTCATCGCGAGCTGTTCCGCCTGCCCGGCGGCGCCCTCTTGCTGGACACGCCCGGCATGCGTGAGCTGGGCCTCTGGGATGCCGAAGAAGGCGTAGATGAGACATTCTCGGATCTGATCGAGCTGGCGGCCCGGTGTCGATTCGCCGATTGCTCACATCGACTCGAACCCGGCTGCGCAATCCGGTCGGCCGTCGCCTCTGGCCGGCTGGACCAGGATCGCGTCAAGAGCTACCGGCGCCTCTTGCACGAGCTCGCGGAGCAGCCCTCAGTCGCCACCAGGCGCGAGAAGGAGCGTCAATTCGGCAAGGCCGTGCGTAACGCCTCGGCCGATAGCATGGCCCGCAAGGCGTACCGGGGCGGCGGCTACTGACGGGGCAGGGAACGCGGCCCGAGAGGCGGGCCTTGACCGGCCCGCCTCTTCGGTCGATCCTCATCGCCATGGGCGGGATTCGGATACTCCGGAGCGGGCCCGGGCTCACCCTGATCGCGGCCCTGATGTGCGCTGCGTGCGCCGGCGCCACGATCCCCTCGGCTTCATCCTCATCGGCGTCAGATCTGTTGCGGGAGACCGATATGGCCGGCTTCACACTCACGAGCCCCGGCTTCTCCGAAGGGGGCCAGATACCAGCCAGGCACTCCTGCGACGGCGAGGATCTGTCGCCGGCGCTGGCGTGGCAGGGCGCCCCGCAGGGCACCGTCTCGTTCGCGCTGATCGTCGACGATCCGGACGCCCACGGCTTCATCCACTGGGTCGTCTTCGACATCAGGGGCGGCACGGCCGGCTCCTTGCCGGAGGGCGTACGACCGGCGGACTCGCCCACCCAGGGCCGCAACGACTTCGGCCAGAAGGGCTACGGCGGCCCGTGTCCGCCCAGTGGCACTCATCGCTACCGCTTCACGCTCTGGGCCCTGTCCGGCCGGCTCAACCTGAGTGGCACTCCGTCCGCGGCCGAGGTCCGGACCGCGGCCACGAACCTGATCCTGGGCCAGACCACGCTGACCTCGACCTACACCCGCCGGCGCTAGCTGCACCAGGCCCGGAAGCCGCGCCGGAGCTCCCCGGGCCGAGGCCCTACGAGCCGGCGGCGGCTTCCTCGGCCTCGAGTCGTTCCTTGAGCGAGGCAAAGCCCTGGTCGGCTGCCTGCTGGATCGGACCCTGGATCATCGGCTCGAAGCCGCCGAGCATCCCACCGAGCGTGGCGTCCGCAACCCACATCGTGCGTGTCAGCTTCGGGGCCAGCTCGGTTAGTTCGATCGATCCGGTGCCGTTGATGGGCCCGCCCATGAAGGCGCCTTCGACCGTGGCCGCGATCCGGTTCGGCTCGTCGATCTCCGTCAGCTGTAGATCCAGGACCACGTTCACCGGCATCACGGCCGACGGCGCCGAGACGCTGACCCTGTAGTGCCGCTCATCGATCTTCTCGATCTGAGCCTGGCCCGACGTGTTCGACTCGGCGGCTCGGTTCGGGTTGCTGATGGTCTCCCAGACCCGCTTGCGGCTGGCGGCGATCTCGGTTACTCCGGCGAGGTGCATGGGTCCTCCTGGGTGGCGGCCGGGCCGCCTTCGACGAGGGGCTGGGATCGCGCAAATCGTAGCCGTCCGGGCCGGACGCAGCCGGCCGCCCGGGCGTTCCGGCCGGGCCCGTCTTACGCGCCGCTTACATACGCACAGCCGGCGATCGACGTCGAGACTTATCCTGCCATCATGAAGACGATCCTCGTCGTCGACGACGAGCGCAACATCGTCGAGCTGGTCCGGCTCTACCTCGAGAAGGAGGGCTACTCCGTGGTGGCCGCCTCCGACGGCGAGCAGGCCCTGGTCCAGTACGAGCGGAGCGACCCCGATCTGGTGGTGCTGGACCTGATGCTGCCCAGGATGGATGGCTTCGAGGTCTGCCGGGAGCTTCGCCGGCGCGGTGACGTCCCGATCCTGATGCTGACCGCGCGCTCGGAGGACGTCGACGCGATCGTGGGCCTGGAACTCGGCGCGGATGACTACGTGACCAAGCCCTTCAATCCGCGAGCCCTCGTGGCGCGGGTGAAAGCGATCCTGCGCCGGACCGATGTGACGGCCAAGGGCGGCCGTCCCATCCAGGTCGGCAACCTGCGCATCGACCCCCGCCGACGCGAGGCCTCGGTCGGTGACCGCCGGCTAGATCTCCGCGCCCGGGAGTTCGACCTGCTGGCCGCCCTGGCGCGCGACCCGGGCGTGGTGATGACGCGCGATGCGCTCCTCGAGGACGTGTGGGGCACCGACTTCCCGGGCGAGACCCGGACCGTGGACGTCCATGTGGCGGAGGTTCGCAAGAAGCTCGGCGACGACGGCCCGCGGGTCGAGACGGTCCGAGGCATCGGTTACAGGCTCGTGCCACCGCCCCGAGGCACGGCCACGGCCGTGATCCGCGATGGGGCCACGGCCGGAACCGCAGCCGTGGAGGCCGCGGCCGACTCCTCCCCTGCCCCGGACTAGGAGCACGACCCGATGATTCTTCGCGGCCTGACGAGCCGGATCATCCTGGCGTTCGTTGCGCTTGCTGTGGCCCTGTTGCTGGCCGTAAGCGCGACCTTGTTCCTCGTCCTCCGAGACCTTCACGAAACCTCGACCAAAACGACGCTCGGCTACGAGGTCGTCGGGATCGAGGCGAGCTTCGTCCGCCAACCGGGTGTGACCCTGGCCGGTCAGATCGAGCAGCTCGTCCAGGACTCCAGCTCGACCATCACGGACGACGGCGGTTTCATCCTGGTGCAGGGTCCAAAGGGGGTGGTTCGAGTCCTCGCGGGCAACCCGTCTTCGACGGAGATGCCGCCGGGTCCCACCGGCGGGGCGAAGAACGCGATCGGAAAGCTCAAGACCAGCGATGGCCAGACCTTCGTGTACATCGAGCCGAACCCTGCCGGAACTCGCAACCTCACCTTCGTCTTTGCGGTCCCGGATCGATCCGGGCAGCAGGCCCTGAGTGACCTATCCCGGGTCCTGCTGATCCTCGTGGTCGTCCTCCTGCTCGTCGGCGTGCCGATCGCGTGGCTTCTGTCTCGGTCGATGACCGGACCGATGCGGCGTCTGGCGCAGGCGGCCGCCGACCTGCCGACTCGCTCCGGCGAATCGGCGCCGCTGCCTGTCGAGGGACCGACGGAGGTCAGGGCCCTGACCGAGCGGTTCAACGACATGGCCCACGAGCTCGCCTATACGCGGCACGAGGAGACGCAGATGCTGGCCAGCCTGCGCCACGATCTGCGGACCCCACTCACCAGCATCGCGGGCTTCGCCGAGGCCATCGCCGACGGAACGGCCTCCGGCGACGGAGCGACCTCGGCCGCGCGTACGATCGCCGAGGAGGCCCAGAGGCTGGAGCGGCTCGTCGGCGAGTTGGGTGTGGTCGAGCAGCTGCGGGAAGGCCCGGCCGCGCTGCGGCCGGAGGAACTCGACGCCGCGGCTCTGCTCCGGGATGCCGCCGCGCGTTTCGAGGGCCAGGCCGCCGGGCAGGGCGTCTCATTCGACGTCGGCGGCGCCGCGCCCGGCGAAGTGGAGCTTTCCTTCAGCGGCGACCGGCTGGCGACCGAGAGAATCCTTCAAAACCTGGTCGTGAACGCACTCTCGGTCCTGCCGAAGGGCGGTCACGTCTGGCTGCGCGCGTCTCGGCTTCAGCTTCCCGGGAGACCGCTCGGGATCTCGATGAGCGTGACCGACGACGGTCCCGGCTTCCCGCCCGGGACGACCGAGAAGGTCTTCGAGCGCTTCTACCGCGCCGATCCTTCCCGCAGTGGCAGTGGCTCCGGCCTGGGACTGGCCATCGTCCGAGAGCTGGCGCGAGCTCACGGCGGCGAGGCCTGGGCCGAGAACGTCGCCCCGCACGGGGCGAGAGTGTCGGTGCTCATGCCAATCGTGCCCGCGCTGCTCATCGAGCCGAACAGGGAGACGGCTGCCGGGAAGTAGCCCCGGCGGCTCGCCCGGGCCGGCCGCTGTCGCAAGCGAAGTCCCCGGCCCCGCTATCCTTCCCCGAGTGAACGAACCTACCTCCCCGGCCGGTCCCCCGGCGGAGATCTCACACCTGGTCCGCGAGCGGATGGAAGCCCGAGCACGCCGCGACTGGGCCACGGCCGACACGCTGAAGGCTCAGATCGAGGCCGCGGGCTGGCGCGTCACCGACCACGGCAGGCGGAGCAGCGTCGGCCCCGCCGCGCCCACGACCCTCGAAGTCGCAGGCGAGCTGCGCTACGGTTCCGCGGCGGCCGCCCCGTCAACCCTCGACGAGCCGGCGACCGGGCCATGGACCGTCGCGATCGTCGCCTCGGAGATGCCGGACCGCGTCTCGCGACTGCTCACGGCGCTCCGCACTCATGCCCCCGGCGGAACCCAGGTCGTGATCGTGGTAAATGACCCGAGCGCCTCCCAGGCAGCCGCGCTCCAGCCCGCGGCGCCAGACCGGGCGCTCGTCGGAGAGGGCTCCCCGGAAGTGCTCCGCACCTCGACCAGACTGGGCGTCGCCACGGCCTTCAACATCGGCCTGCGCCGCGCGACGGGTGAGATGGTCCTCCTCGCCGACGGCTCGGCCTGGCCCACCGGCGACGCCTTCACACCCCTCGCCGCGGCGCTGGCGGATCCAGCTATAGCGGCCGTCGGTGGCTTCGGCCTCGTCAGCCGAGAACGGGGACCGCTCCGGCCCAACACGCTGGAGCGGCCGGATCGGGCGCCGGCGGCGCAGAACGTGGCAGCTCTCGAGGCCGGCTGGATGGCCTTCCGTCGCTCGGACTATCGCGAGCTAGGACCGCTCGACGAGCACTTCGTGACGCCGGCATGGCTGGACGTCTGGTGGACGCTCCGCCTCCGAGTCGGGGCCGAACCCGAAGGATCGGCCGAAGCCCGCGCGGAGGCCGACGAGGCCCACGAGTCGAACGCGTCCGAAAGCCACGCCGACGCGGATCGCGGAGAGGCGCCGGAACCGGCCAACGCGACGGCCGGACCGGCCGGCTCGGCCGAGCTGCCGCCGGCGCGGAGGGCCGTCCGGCTCGAGCTGCCGCTTTCCCGCGAGGAAGTCCCATGGCCGCCCGATCGGTCGCGCCTCAACCGGCGCAACATGTACCGCGTCCTCGACCGCTTCGGCTGGCGCGACGACCTGGCCTGAGCGTTCCTACCGGACCGCCAGGGTGACGCCCGTCTGGGCCGATCCTGTGACCGCCTCGGATCGATCGATCCCGGAGCCCGCGGCCCCGTAGAAGTAGTGGTAGATGGGGTCCGCCTGCCATCGGCTCGTGCCCACCACTATGCCGGCCCCGAGGACCGCCACCAGCGCGCCAACGCCGAAGACCCGCATCGCGAGCACGCGAGCCCTGGCGCCGCCGCGGCGAGGTGTCTGCCACAGCGACGCAAGGGTCGGAACCTGGACCGGGGCAATGATCAGGGCCAGCCAGAGCCCCGCCAGAAGGCCGCCGACGTGACCGAAGTTGTCGATGTTGAGGAAGCCGGAAAACCCGATGACCAGGTTCAGGACTATCAGAGCCCCGATCTGCGAGGCGATCATCCGCGACTGCTGGTCGAGCACCGCGTGGTGGTAGCGGGTGGCGACGAGGACGATGCCGAACAGTCCGAAGATCGCCCCGGACGCCCCGACACTGGCGCCGCCGCCGCCGAACACGTAGCTGGCAATCGACCCTCCGGCGCCGCAGAGCAGGTAGAAGACCAGCAGGAGCGACGACCCGTACATGCGCTCCACGAGCTGCCCGGCAAACCACAGCGCGTACATGTTCAGGGCCAGGTGGATGTAGTTCGCGTGGACCAGCGTGACGCTCAGAAGCCGGTAGAGCTCGCCGTGGGCCACGGCCGGCTTGAACAACTCCAGCTGACCCCCAAGACTCCCGCTGGTCTCCGACAGAGCCGAAAGCGAGGCCACCACCGTGACCGCGATGATCAGGTACGTCATGAACGGCGGCAGCGCGTCACCTCGGCTGCGGGCGAAGTAGCGCGTCGCGGCACCGGTGTTGCCAGTTTCCTTGTTCAGCCAGCCCAGGCGCGAGGCGATCTCGGCCCGGTCCTGGCGCGGGGCGCGCTTCTCGCACTGACGGTAGGCGTTCAGCGCGCCGCGCAGGTCGCCTTCGCGGACCAGGGCCGCGGCTACCTGGCGCCAGGCTCGATACGCCACGGGTGTCTCGCCGAGGCTGGTGGCGAGCTCCCAGGCCCCGCGCGCCTCGGTCTCGCGGTCCAGGCGGTACAGGGCGTTGCCGGCGCCGTAGTGGCCGGCAGCCGAGACGTCGCGGTCGGGCATTCCAGCCGCCCTGGAGTACAGGGCCAGCGCCCGCTCCGGCTCGCTCTGCTCCATCAGGTCGTCCGCCTGGCCGAGGACGGCGACGGCAGTGGCGCGATCGAGCGGAGTCGTCGCGGACGGGTCGAAGCCCGGTGGCAGGTTGGCGGGCCCCTCCAACCCGAGCCCTCTCGTGGTGCTGTCCATCGCCCGCACTCTACAGGAAGCGGCGATTCCGGACGGGACCGCTGGGCCGGAGCACGGACGTCCGCAACTCAGTCGGCGACCGGCTCCCAGCCCGAAGTCGTGACCGCCTCTCGAAACGCCGCCGCCGGATCCAGTCCGGCTTCGAGCGCCCCCGCGAAGGTTCCGACCAACCGACCGAACGAGCCGTCGTCCTCCTCAGGAGCCTCCAGGACGGTCGTCTCGGGCGGCACAGCCGGAGTGACGCCGCCCGCCGGCACCAGGACTATCAACCTGGCCACCGCGAAGGCCGCGCCCTGGATTCCGGCCTCAACGGTCGACTCCGCCAGCTGATCGGCCAGGACTATGACGCTCGCCCCCGGCAGGTAGCGCAGCGCCAGCTCGACGTCCGCGGCCTCCAGCACGGGTCGGGCGCTGGCATCCTCGGGCAGCAGCCTGACCTCCGGTCCATCTGACGCCGGGTCCCCCGCCTCGTCGCGCGGCACGATTGTCAGCACCGGCGTGGGGCGGGCCGGGTCTCGCAGCAGTGCGGCGTGACCGATGCCGAGACGGCCCAGGGCCACCACAACCGCGTCCCCGGTTCCATCATTGCCGACCTTACCGACCAGCTCGACCGTGCCGCCGCGACGCCTGGCGGCGGCCGCGACCTCGACCGCTAGACCTGCGGCGCACTCCTCACCGTCCGGGCCGTCGGCGTAGGCCGGCAGCCCCACCACCACGATCATTCGCTCCCCTCGTCGGATTCGTCCGGCGCGCCGACTGGCGTTTCCTCGACGATCACCTCGAGCTCGCCGAGGCCGGCCGACTCGAGCTCGCCGCCAACCGCGTCCGCATCGCCGACCGCGACGATAGCCATCCGGTCGAGATCGATGTGGTCCCGGGCTGCGGCCTGCACGTCGGCGATGGTGACCGCCTCGATCGCGTCGCGGTAGCGGGCCAGCTCGTCATCGGGCAACTCGTGCACGAAGAGCCCGCCCAACGCTCCAACGACCGCGCCGGGCGTCTCGAAGCGCAGTGGGAAGACCCCGACCAGGAAGTCGCGAGCGGCTGCGAGCTCCGTTTCCGTCACCGCCGTCTCGCGAATTCGGCGCAACTCGGAGAGCGTCTCGAGGATGGCCGGGACCGTGGATGCCGTCTGAACGGCGGTCCGCACGGCGAACGGGCCCGCGGCCCGACGCATGTCGAAGCCCGCCCCGACGCCGTAGGTGTAACCCTTCTCTTCGCGCAGGTTCATCTGCAGTCGCGAGTTGAAGAGACCGCCCAGGATGGCCGCCATTACGCCAACCGCGTGGAAGTCCGGGACGCGCCGCGCAAGGCCCACGTGGCCGATCCGAAGCTCCGTCTGCACCGAACCCGGACGATGGTAGAGCCGGACGATCGGTCGAGTCAGCGCGGACGCGGCTGAAGGCGGAGGCGTCGTCGCGGCCGATCTCGTGGCGGCCCCAAGGGAGCCGAGCACATGCTCGGCCAGCTCCGGCACGGAGAGACCGGCGAGATCCCCGCCTACTATCAGCGCCGCCAGATGCGGCTCCAGGATCGACCCGTGGATCGTTCGCAGCACCGCCGGCGAGAGGCGGGCCACCGATTCCTCGTCCCCACCGGCCGGCCGCGAATAGGGCGAGTCCGAGGCGTAGATCGCGGCGGCGAAGGCCTGCTCCACGCGTCGACGCGGATCGGCCTTTACCTGCATCAGGTCGTTGAGGCGTTCGTCGCGCAGGCGAGCCACGTCCGGCTCCGGGAACGTGGGACGCTCGACCAGCTCTGCCAGGAGCTCGAGAGCGGCCTCCAGGCGCGACGCCGCCACCTCCACCGCGGCCATGAACGCATCCCACGTCGCCTCCGCATGGAGAGTGGCGCCCAGACGTTCCGCGGCCTCGATCAGCTCCACGCCCGGATAGCGTTCGGTCCCCTCCGTCATCGCCCGCGCCGCCAGGACCGTGGCGCCCGCGACATCTCGCGGCTCGTCGCCGGCTCCCCGGCGGAATACCAGATTCGCAGATACCAGCGGCCTGCCCGGAACGTGGACCGCCAGGACCTGCAGGCCCGAGGCCAGCACCGTCCGTTGGAAAGCCGGGAAGCGGTAGGCCCGCGGCTGGCCTTGCGACGGGCGCTCGGCCAGGATCTCCTCGAGCGTCATGCCGCCGTCTCCTCGTCCGTCGTGCCGCTGGTGGTATCGGTCCCGGCCTCGGCCGCGGGCATGTACGTCAGCACTACGCGGTTCTCAGGGCGGAGCGCCTCGGCGGCCGCGGCCTGGATCTCGGCCTTGCCCACGGCCAGGTACCGTCCCAGCTGGCGGTTGATCAAATCCGGATCGTCGAGCAGCGCGGCATAGGTCGACAGCCGGTCCGCGCGCTCGTCAACTCGCTGCAGGGCCTCCAGCTCGTACGTCTCCATGAGGGAGTGGGCCCGAGCCAGCTCATCGTCCGTAACCGGTTCGCGTCCCAGCCGCTCCAGCTCCTCCTCGTAGGCATGCTCGACGAGGGCCAGGTCTACGCCGGGACGCACGGTGGCCTGACCGGCCGCGATCGACGCCCCGCCGACCAGCCCCACCAGGAAGAAGGCCACGTCCTGGGCGATCTTCTCGTCTCGCACCAGCCGCCGGTATAGCCGGCTCCCTTTGCCACCGGCGAGTATCTGCGCCGCGACCTCAAGGGCGTCGAAACGGGGGTCTCCGAGACGCGGTGCCCTGAAGCCGAAGAAGTGGCGCGGCAGGGGCACTCGGTCTTGAACCACCTCGCGCGACTCGGCGCCCATCCCCGACGGCAGGCTCATGTCGGCGAGCGGCGAGATGGCCGGGTTTGCGGGAATGGCGCCGAAGTAATGCTTCACCCAGCCTCTGGCCTGCGCCGGATCCACGTCACCAACGATGGACAGGACCGCGTTGTTGGGCGTGTAGTAGGTCCGGAAGAACGCGGCCACGTCCTCCAGCGACGCCGCGTCCAGATCCGCCATCGACCCGATCGTGGGGTGGTGATATGGATGCTCCGGCGGGAAGAGGTGCTCCTGGAGCTTGTGAAACCAGTCGCCGTAGGGCCGGTTGTCGTAGCTGGAGCGCTTCTCGTTCTTGACCACGTCACGCTGGTTGTCCAGGTTGTCCTGGTTGAGGGCATCGAGCAGCGTGGCCATCCGATCCGCCTCGAGCCACAGCGCCAGCTCCAGCTGATGGCTCGGCATCGTCTCGAAGTAGGTCGTGCGGTCCAGCGACGTGGTGCCATTCATCGTCCCGCCCGCGGCCTGGACGAGAGCCATGTGCTCGGTCTTGGCCACATGGCGAGAGCCCTGGAACATGACGTGCTCGAAGAGGTGAGCGAAGCCGGTCTTGCCCGGAACCTCGTGCCTGGAGCCGACGTTGTACCAGATGTTGACAGCCACGACCGGTGCCAGGTGGTCTTCGGAGACGATCAGGCGAAGGCCGTTGGCCAGGCGTTCGTCGGTGAACGCGACGGTCGGGGCGGTCATTCGGTCCAATTCCTCCATCGATCCCGGTTCGGTTGCAGGAGTCACGAGTGGAGGCATTGTACCGGCCGGGCTACGTTGCCCCGCGTCCGCTCCCGTCGTTCGCAATGGCCTTGACATCCGTAAAACACATGTTAGACTCCCATCTAACAACAGTAAGAGGAACAGCCACCATGGCCCCCAGGCAAGGCACCTCCAGCGCACCGATCCGGACCGTCGGTCTGGTCCGTCCGGGGATCTCGGCTGCCCACCTGCCCACCGTGGAACTCGATGCCCGCACCGGTTACGACTTCCTCACCAGCGCCTGCAGCGAATGCGGCGAGCTGGAGGATCTGCTGGCGGAGGATCGGCGCTGGCTGGAAGAGTCGCGGGCGGCCCTCAAATCTGAGCTGGGCGAGGACGAGTGCGTCGCCGCCTGCGCAGGCTTTATTTCCGAGGTCAGCCGCATGCTCGTGGGCCGGCCAGGGGTCAGGTCGGCCCGGGACGTAGTCGAAACCATCGATACCCTCCCGGACCGGGAGCTGACCGAGATCATGGCAGGCGAACTGCTGGAGGACCCCGAGCTCGGCGCCATAACGCGCCGCGCCGTCGATGGCGACGAACAGGCCTTCAGGGACCTCCAGGACCGGCTCGAGTCGTCCAAGGGCCACGCCGTCTTCACTCGACCCTTATCGGATCTGGCTCCGGCGGCCCGGCGCATCGTCCATTTCTGGCTGCCGCGCTACGAAGCCATCGAAGCCCGTGTCGGTCACATGCTGGAGCGAGACGTTGCCGGCCGCCGCGGAGACGACATCGCCGGCGACCCGATCGGCTTCATCGAGAGAGTGACCGCCGGGGTCCGGGTCGTCCCCGAGCAGCGAATTCACCGCGTCGTGCTTGCGCCCAGCTATTTCGGACGCCCGTACAACTCGCTCACCAGGGTCGGCGACGTGCAGCTGATCTGCTACCCCATCGCCGACTCGTCGCTTGGATCGGCGGACCGGCTCACTCCCCCCAACTCGACGGTGCGCCTCTACCGCGCCCTGGGCGACGAGAGCCGCTTGCGAATCCTCAAGCTGCTGGCTGAGCGCGACCGCTATCTGACCGAGATCGCCAGCGAGCTCGCCCTGAGCAAGCCGACGATCACGCACCACCTGGCCTTGCTCCGAAGCGCGGGCCTGGTTACGGTCACCGCCCTGGGCAACATGACCTACTACAGCCTTCGCCACGACCGTGCCGAGCAAGCCGGCGTGGAGCTACGCGCCTACCTGGCGCACTGATCCGAACGAGGATTGCCATGACCGACGCGCGTCGTTCGCATGTTAGATAGAGACCTAACTCGCGTCATCTTTACTGCTAACAGAGGAGAGTTCAACAATGTGGCCTGACACTCCCGAACAGCGATTCGCCTACATAACCCAACGTCAGGCGGAGCTTCGTGCCGAGGCCGCCTCCAACCGACTCCGCCCCAGGCGGGTCGCGGGCTCGCGCGCCCATCGATTCCAGGGCGTGCACATTCACCTGGGGACGCTGATGATCCTCGTCGGGCGTACCCTGTGCGATGAAGAAAGCCGCCTTCCCGACGCAGCTCACTGAGCACGAGGCAAGACAGGAACGTGACCGGCGCCCTCTGGGGCTACCTACGCAGCTTCACGGGCTTCAGCCGCGACGCGCGGCTCTTCCTGCTGACCACGATCGTCTTCGGGGCTGCGCTCAGCCTCTACTGGATCGACTTCAACCTCTACCTGGAGTCGATCGGGCTTGGGTGGGCCATCGGCTGGCTCATGGCGGTCTCGCAGCTGGCGGGCTTCCTCATGGCCCTGCCGGCCAGCGCCATCTCCGACCGAATCGGCCGGCGCAAGGTGATGGCCGCCGGGATGGCCCTGGTCGCGGTCGCGCTCTTCGCGTTCCTGCCGGGTGACTTGCCGCTCATGTTCGTGGGTGTGGTCGCCCTCGGCGCCGGGTCCATGGCCGTCAGCGTCGTCCAGGTCCCGTTCATCGCCGAGCACACGCGGCCGGATCAGCGCAACGAGTACTTCGCGATCTGGTCGGCGATCGGGTTCATGACCGGCGTCGTCGCAGCGCTTGTTGGCGGCGCCCTGGCTCCGGAGATCGCCTCTCTCCTGAAGCTCGGTTCGGCGGCTGCGCCCTACCAGATCCTGCTGGCCGGAGTGGCAATCCTGGGTGCGCTTTCGCTCGGGACCGTTTGGCTCCTGACTGCGGATGGGCCTTCCGCCGATCGAACGCCCGGCACCGGGATGGGCCGGTTCGGAATCGTCATCCTCGATCGGAACCTCTTCTTCCGCTTGCTGCTGCCCGGGTTCCTGACTTCTCTCGGCGCCGGCCAGCTGATCCCGTTCCTGAACGTGTTCATCCAGAACAAGTTCGACCTGGGCCTGGCTGCGGTGAACGCGGTGTTCGCGGTTAGCAGCCTCGGCACGGCGGTGGCGATCCTTCTCCAGCCCGCAGTGGCGCGCCGTTTCGGCCGCATCGGATCGATCGTTCTAGTGCAGGGGGCCAGCATTCCGTTCCTGGTCGTTCTCGGCTTCTCGCCGGTGCTATGGACGGTGATCGTCGCCCTTGCCGTGCGCAACTCGCTGATGAACGCGGGCAGCCCGATCTTCGACGCCTTCGCCATGGAGCGGATCTCCCCGGCGGAAAGGGCCACCCTGTCCGCCGGAATGACGATGCTGTGGGCCCTGGGCTGGGTGATCGCCCCGATCTACTACGGCGTGCTGCACTCCCAGCTCGATTTCACGGCTGCCTTCGCCGTTGACTTCGTCACGATCATCGTGCTGTACAGCGTGGCCACGGCTCTGCTCTGGACCTGGTTCCGGAGCACGGACAAGATCACCGCGATCACGGCCGACGAGGACGCGACCGTGGCGGCCGCTGCCGCCCTGGCTTCCGAGGGTCCCGTCGCGCTCGAGCGCGCGTAGGGCGCGCGCAGGACGCGTCTCTCGGCGGCGATCCGGCTAGACGCTCTGGGGGGCGCGCAGTCTCGTCAGGAGTTGGGCCACGCGCTCGTCGGGCCCCACGCGAGCGATGTCGCCCAGCGCCGCGTCCGAGAGCGAAACATGCCCGAGCGCCGCCGCTCGCTCGAGGGCCTGACGGACCAGCTTGCGGTCGCCCATCCGAGCGGCGCTCCGAGCGACGAGCAAGGCACTGGCGGCATCTCCTTCGGCGCCGAGGGCGCCGGCGGCACCGATCGAATCCTCGAACCGACCCAGGGCGAACAGCCCCACCTGCAGCTTCAACAGCCCAGTCGCGGCGCCCCCGTCTCCGTCCCTCAGTGTCCGTAGCACCTTGGCGAGCCGCCCGCCGTCGACGACCCTGGCCACGATGGCGAGGACCGTCAGCGGGTCGGTCTCGTAGCCGAGCCGCCGGGCGATGCCCGCGTCATCGCCCCGCGCCACCATCGCGGCCACGTCCGAGGTGAGTGGCGCCGGCCGTCGCTCCAGGTCGTCCAGGTCCACCGCGCCGGCCCGCTCCCCCAGCGTCTCCGCGTAGACCTCGCCGAAGGCGCGGCGCGTTCCGGCGGCGCCGCCGGCCACGGACCGGCCACTCGCGTGACCCTCCGAGCTCCGGTCGCCAGACGGGACCGGGCTGCGCGGCGCCGACACCTGCCCGGACGCGCCGATTGGACCGCGCGACCGCGAGAACCGGCCGGTCACGATACGCCACGCCTCCCGGTATGGGGTCGGGTTGATGAAGCCGAAGATGACTATCAGCAGGGCCAGGAAGGGGAACCGGACGGCAACCGCGCCGGCGGCCACCAGTACGCTCCCCACGGCGACCGCGACCTGACCCGCTGCCTTGCCCCGGGGCCCGAGGACCGCCGCGAAACCGTTCGTGATCACGCTCCCGCCGTCCAGGCCGGCGATGGGCAGCAGGTTGACGAGTCCCCACAACAGGTTCACCCACTGCACGTAGAAGACGACCTGGGCCAGGTAGCTCCTCGAATCGAACAGCGGCAGCGCGGCCATTGCCAGGAGCCCGATCGGGACGCCGAAGAACGGCCCGGCCAGACTGACCACGATCGCCTTCCGGGGCGGCAGCTCGAAGCCGTAGATCGTCAGACCGCCCAGGCCCCACAGCATGATCTGCGGCTGGATGTGGTAGCGCCGCAGGGCAAAGGCATGCCCCAGCTCATGGACGAGGATCGAGAGAGCGACCACGACCACCCAGGCCAGGGCCAGGTCCAGCGAGCCGAGCGCGGCGCCGAGGAAGAAGGAGATCAGAAGGAAATCGAGCCCGATCGAGACGGGGAAGCCGAAGAGGTTGAACCTGAGGCTCGGAAGCGGCAGCAAGGCGGCACCTGGCGGGTGGAGGATTGAGCGCTCAGGTTAGCGCGCCGGTGCCGCCCCGGGGCGATCGCGACGGCCAGTCACGCACCAAGTGCATCACCGGCCCGCGAAACGCGGCAGGTCACAGGTGAACGCGCCCGAGAGGCTACCCCTGCGGCGCCGCCGGGCCGCGGGGCCGGCCCGGATCGGGGACCCACTCGCCCAGCGAGCGGACCTCCGCGAGCCGCTCGCGCAGATCCGGGTCCAGAGCCTCCGCGGCGGCGACGGCGGTCTCGATCGCGGTCAGGCACAGGATCCCCTCGGCGGTCGCGGCCAGGCGGATTTCGGCGGCATCCCGGACCGGCCCCGACCTGGGCGCCGGCGTGTTGACGACCAGTCTGACCTTGCCCGAGGCGATGAGCTCCAGGATCGGCACGAGCCCGTCCCCGGCCCGCTCACCCACCTTCGCCACGATCTGCGCCTCGTAGCCCAGCCCACGCAGCTCCGCGGCGGTGCCGGAAGTGGCCGCGAACCGGTATCCGGCGCGAGCCAGGGCGTGGGCGACGCGCGGCAGCTCCCCGTGGTCCCGTTCGGCGACCGAGATCAGGGCCAGCGCCCCACCCGCTCCGGGCCGCGGCGGGATCAGGGCCGCGCCCTGCATGGCCTTGGCGAGAGCCACGCGCGGGTCCGTGTGCAACCCGATGACCTCTCCGGTGGACTGCATGCCGGGGCCAACCGACGGGTCCACGCCTCGCAGCTTGGCCGTCGAGAAGGCCGGGGCCTTGACGGCGACGAGCGGCGGCGGCTCGAGCAGGCCGTTCCCCCACCCCATCCCCGCCAGCGTCTCCCCCAACGCGATCCGGACCGCCAGCTTGACCATCGGGACGCCGGTCACCTTGCTCATGAACGGCACGGTCCGGCTGGCTCGCGGGTTGACCTCGATCAGGTACACGCCGTCGTCGCGGACGATGAACTGGGCGTTGACCAGCCCGTGCACGTCCAGGGCCCGAACGATCCGGTCCATGGCGGCGACGACTAGCTCCTGGTCGGAGGCCGAGACCGTCTGCGGCGGGAACATCCCGACCGAGTCGCCCGAGTGGACGCCCGCCCGCTCGACGTGCTCGAGCAACCCCGGTATCAGGACCGTCTCTCCGTCGCCGATCGCGTCCACGTCCACCTCGATCCCTTCGAGGTATCGGTCGATCCTGACCGGGCGATCGGGGTCGACGTACGCCGCGCGCGCCAGCTGCTCGACCAGGTCGGACGGCGAGTAGCTGAAGTCGATGGCCAGACCGCCGATGACGAACGAGGGTCGAACGATGACCGGGTAGCCGATCTGATCGGCCAGCGCCAGCGCCTCCTCGATCGATCGGGCCATGCCGCCTTCCGGCTGTGGAATGCCGAGCGACTCGACGAGGTTGGCGAAACGGATGCGGTCCTCCGCCTGGTCGATCGTCTCCAGGTCGGCGCCGAGGAGCGGGATGCCGGCAGCGGCCAGCGGTTCGGCGAGGTTCAGCGGCGTCTGGCCGCCGAACTGGACGAAGGCCGGCAGAAGCGGCCGATCGGGCGACTCCGCCTCCACGACCGAACGCACGCTCTCCGGATCCAGCGGCTCGAAGTAGAGCCGGGACGACGCGTCGAAATCCGTGGAGACCGTCTCCGGGTTGGAGTTGATCATGACCGCCTGCCAGCCCCGCTCGCGAAGCTCGGCCGCGGCCTGGACGGCGCAGTAGTCGAACTCGATCCCCTGCCCGATTCGGACCGGGCCGGAGCCGATGACCAGCGCCGCGGGCCGCTCCACGGCCGGCAGCTCGGGCTCGGAGCCCGACGCGGCGTACGTGGCGTAGAAGTACGGCGTCTCCGCGGCGAACTCCGCCGCGCACGTATCCACCATCGCGTAGCCCGGCACGATGCCCAGTGCCACTCGCGCCAGCCGGATCGCCTCGGCACTGAGGCCGGCCATCTGGGCCAGCTCTCGATCACCGAACCCGTCGCGCTTCGCGGTCGCAAGGAGGGTCGCGGCTTCGCCGTCGGTGGCATCCCCGATCCGGGCCCCCATCGACCGCACCTCGCGCTCCAGCGCGATGGCCCGCTCGAACTCCGACAGGAACCAGGCGCTGATGCCGGTGACGCCGCGGATCGTCTCGGCCGTCATCCCGCGCCGGAGCAGGGCCAGGATCCGCCAGAGCCGCGAGTCCGACGGCGCCAGGAACCGCTTCAGGACGATGGGATAAGCGGCCCGTTCGGCGTGCGCCCGGGCCTCGCACATCAACCCGCCGCCGTCGATCGTGACCATGGGCTGTGCGGCGGCCGGCTCCATGAGATAGTCGAGGGTGGCCGCCCAAGCGGCGTTCTCGGCCAGGAAGCCCGCGCCCGCCTGTTCGAGCCCGCGGAGGGCCTTGTTCAGGGCCGACCCGAAGGTTCGGTCGATGGCCATCACCTCGCCGGTCGCCTTCATCTGGCTGCCAAGCGTTCGGTCGGCCGTGGGGAACTTGTCGAACGGGAACCGCGGCAGCTTGACGACGAGGTAGTCCAGCGCCGGTTCGAAGGCCGCGACCGTGGTTCCGGTCACGACGTTGGGGATCTCCGCCAGCCGCCGGCCCGCGGCGATCTGCGCCGCCACGCGCGCGATCGGATAGCCCGTGGCCTTCGACGCGAGCGCGGAGGATCGGCTGACGCGCGGGTTGACCTCGATGACCGCGTACTCGGTGTAGTCGGGCGAGAGCGCGAACTGGACGTTGCAGCCGCCCTCGACCCCCAACGCCCGAATGATCGCCAGCGAGGCGGAGCGGAGCCGCTGGTGGACGGGGTCCGGCAGCGTCTGGACCGGCGCCACCACGATCGAGTCGCCGGTGTGGACCCCGAGCGGGTCGACGTTTTCCATCGAGCACACGGCGATGCAGGTGTCGTCCGCGTCGCGCATGACCTCGTATTCGATCTCCTGCCAGCCGACCAGGCAGCGCTCGACCATGACCTGGTGGATGGGGCTCAGGCGCAAGCCCGTCCGGATCCGCCCCCAGTAGGCCGCCTCGGTCTCGACGATGCCGCCCCCGGTTCCGCCGAGCGTGAAAGCGGGTCGAACGATCGCCGGCAGGCCGATCTTTTCGAGCGCGACGTGAGCCTGGCGATCGCGCTCCTCGTCCGTGGCCCCCTCGATGATCCAGCCGGGCGCATAGGGCTGGCCGATCCGGTCGAGCAGATCGCGGAAGAGCTCGCGATCCTCGGCCATCTCGATCGCCTCCAGGGGCGTGCCGATGAGCCGGACGTTGTACCTGTCGAGCACGCCGGCCTTGGCCAGAGCCACGGCCAGGTTGAGGCCGGTCTGGCCGCCGAGCCCGGCGAGCAGCCCCTCCGGCCGCTCCCTGGCGATGACCTGCTCGATCGCCTCGACGGTGAGCGGCTCGAGGTAGACCGCGTCCGCGACCTCGGCGTCGGTCATGATCGTGGCCGGGTTCGAGTTGACCAGGATGGTCCGAACGCCCTCGGCCCGAAGGGCCCGGCAGGCCTGCGTGCCGGCGTAGTCGAACTCGGCGGCCTGGCCGATGACGACCGGCCCGGAACCGATGATCAGCGCGCTCTTGGGCTTGGGGCGGTTGGCTCCGGCTGGAACGCCGCTCGCCAGCTTGGCGGCCGTCACCGGCCCGCCTCCATCCCCTGGAGGCGGCGCTGAAGCTCGGCCGACTCCAGGTGGAGCGGCCCGGCCTGGCCAACCGTGGCTTCGGGCTCGGCCCCGCCGTGGCGGGCGCGCGCCGCAGAAACGAAGCGGTCGAAGACGGCCAGGGCGTCCAGAGGCCCGGGTCCGCCCTCGGGGTGATACTGCACCGTCTCGATCGGCAGCTGCCGGTGGCGGAGCCCCTCCACGGAGCCGTCGTTCAGGTCTATCTGGCTGACCACGAAGCCGCTGCTCTCCGGCAGGGTGTCGGCGATGACCGTGACCTCGTGGTTCTGGGCGGTGACCTGGACCAGACCCGTCTCGAGGTCCTTCACCGGGTGGTTGGCGGCGTGGTGGCCGAAGGGCAGCCGCCTGGTGTTCGCCCCGGCCGCTCGCCCGATTATCTGGTGGCCCAGGCAGATGCCAAGGAGCGGGCGGCCGTCCGCGATGGCCGCGCGGGCAAGCGCCACCGGGCCGTCGAGCCGGGCCGGATCGCCGGGGCCGGGCGAGAAGACGACGCCGTCCACGTTCGGTGCGAGCGCCTCCGCTGCCGTGGCGGTATGGGGCAGGATCCGCACCCGCGCCCCCCGCCGGCGGAGGCTGCGCACGATGTTCGTCTTGAGGCCGAAGTCCAGGATCGCGACCAGCGGGCCGCCCTCTGAGGGATCTCCCTCGTCGCGCGGGTCGGTCGGCGAGACCTGGGCAACGAAGTCCTGGTCCTCCCAACGGGGCACCGCCCTCGCGAGCGCGCGAGCCTCTTGCGGGTCGGTCTGGCCGGGCGCGGTCACGATGGCGCGCAGGCTCCCGTTGGCGCGGAGGTGGCGGGCCAGGGCGCGGGTGTCGACGCCGGCGATGGCCGCGATGCCCGACTCGCGCAGCATCGTGGCCAGCTGGCGGGCGCCGTCGAGCACGGCCGCGGTGGCATTGGCCACGATCAGGCCCCGCAGCCAGGGTCGCTCGGACTGGTCGTCGGGCCGCAGCCGGCCGTAGTTGCCGATGAGCGGGTAGGTCATGACCACGAGCTGGCCCGCGTAGCTGGGATCGGTGGCGATCTCCTGGTAGCCGGTCTGGCTGGTGTTCACCACCAGATCGCCCCCTCCGCTGGCCTGCGCGCCGAAGGCAATGCCGGGGAAGACGCGGCCGTCCTCCAAAGCCAGGAGGGCCGGGCCATAGTCACCGACCCGCGGGTCGACCACCGCACTCGAGCGTGGGAACGGCGGCTGCTTCACACAAAAAGGCCACCGGCCGGAACGGCGCGGTGGTTCTCTTGGCAGACGACCATGAACCTCCTTCCCGGCCTCTCTGGACCGGTACGCCGGCCTCACAGGACCGGCCGCAAAGGTTGGCCGTAGGTTAGCACGAAGGAGATGCCTGGGGCGTAATGGGACAGGTGGGCACAACGGCGTGTGAAGCTGCGCATGAGCCCGCCGGTAGCCGCCGGACTGCTCCCTACGGACGGGAACCGCATGTG
Organism: Candidatus Limnocylindria bacterium; assembly: GCA_041494645.1. Taxonomy (GTDB): domain Bacteria; phylum Chloroflexota; class Limnocylindria; order Limnocylindrales; family CSP1-4; genus Fen-1039. The sequence goes on along the minus strand of JBGQBD010000012.1, from coordinate 10,985 downwards.
CGGGCAATGAGCGTCCGTCTTGCTGCCGGCTGGTGCCGCTCCCCAGTCGGGTAGGCGACGCCTTCAGGACTCCTTCAGAGAGTTCGGGTAGTTTCTCATTCACACCTCCATGAACTCCTCGAACAGGCGCCAGTGACGGGGCGTCTGCCACAGATCAAGCGGTCCGGGTCCCCCTCCCCGGGCCGCTTGTCTTGTCCGGGGGCATCCTTGCCACGCACTGTTCGCGGCCCGGCGAGCGGACGGTGTCGCGCCGGGTCCCCCGTGGCGTGCCCGACGCCCCGGTTGCGCCAGACGGTTGCACACGCAATCCTCAGGCCTGCCGCAGCCAGCCGAGTAGAGTGCCGGAAAGACCCGCCTTGGGCCGCGCCAGCGACCGTCGCGGGCCGCCGGAGCCAGCCACAGATCGTCTACGCAGCTCGCCACAGCCGTCTGACCGGGGCCGGTGTTGAGCAAGCCGCCCGGAGAACCCAGGCGGCCTGTCAATGGTGACCCGTCAGTTGCAGCTAGGGCAGGAAGGCTTGGCCCCCCGGAGCGAGCCGTCAGGGGGTCGAAGTCGGTGGCCGGTATTCGTAGACGACTACGAGTTCCCCTGCTGGCTTCGCCGCAATCATGTAGGCGAGGATGATGATCCCAATGAGGAATACCAGGGTGAGGAAGGCCAACACCCAGGCCCCCGTACCCCACGATCCGGGGATGTAGGTCTGCGAGACGGGAAACCAATGGTGGGAGGCGAGTACCTGCGCTTCCCCCTCGGCTTGGGCCGCCGCCCGTTCGTACTTCCCTCGATAGCGGACTGTCCGGGTCGCGCCAGGGGTAGTTGGCTTCGCGAACCAGGCCAGCTCGTGGTCTCCTGGATGCGACGGAGGCAGGATGCAGCGATAGCCCTCAGCGTCGGTTGCTTCACAACGGAACCATTGGTGGCGTCCTTCATGCGACGGGATAAGGACGCAGCGATATCCCTCAGCGTCGGTTGCATCACAACGTAGCCCTAGGCTCGCCATAAACTTCGGTCCACCTGCCTCGAAACCCAGCCGCCATGAACTGAGAGAGACGCCCGCGCCTACTGTAGAGCGGACCCGACGCCTCCGCACGAGTTGGCCTGCCAGAGCCGGGATCGGCGGCGACCAGCGGAATGGGGCCGGGGGCAGCCTGACGGGCGCCGCTTATCCCCTTTACGAAGCCTGGACTGAGCGGGCGTCCCGTGCGGGGGTCGGTGACGTCGCGCTGCAATGGGGGCGCGACAGACACGCGAGACGTGGAACGGCCTCTACGGAGGAGCCGGCCCCGAAGGACCGGCTCCAAACCAGTGGCGTGAGTCGTCAGGCAACGTGGTCACCGTGGGACCGCCTGGTGGACTTCGAGAGGCTAGGGCAGGAAGTAGTTCGGGTTCGGCATCTTGAACGTTCGATCCTCGAACCCGCCAGTGAAGTCGCTGAACTGGTCACCGAAGTTGGCGACGATCTCGTAGCCGAGCGACTCGATGTAGGCCCGCGTCGCCGACTTGTAATGGACGGTCGTGCACGACTTGCCCGCGGCGATCTCGACGGCGCACGCGGCCACGAGGTATGGCGGGTAAGCGGCAACGGCCGGCTTGGTGAAGAGGCCGTCAGCACCGCCGCCCAGCGTTGCCGAGGGCAGGGGCGTCGGCGCTGGGTAGCCGACGTCGACCTTGGTCAGGTTGCCGAGCGTAGCTGGCTCCTGAGTGGCGGGCCTGCCGGTGATCCAGATGATGGCGTACCCCTCCGAGGCCGCCTGCGTCACCATGTCCACCATGCCCGGCACCGCCGGGAACAGCTCACCGGTGACGAAAGTGCCGTTCGTCCCCGGGTTGTAGTCCCAGTTGCTGTAGATCTCGTAGTTCCAGGTGGCCAACGTGGTGTCGTCCACGTCAAGCACGATGGCCTTGATGCCCGTCGGGTTCTGGGCCTGCGCCCGGGCTGCCAGCCAGTGCTCGCCCGCGGCGGCGACGGATTCGGCCTCGTGCGCGTAGTTGCTGTCGGTATTCAAGGGCGAGGCCCATGTCCCCGTGGGCCCCGTCACCGCCAGCGGGTCGCCGTAGTAGTTCTTGATCTGCTGGCGCAGCACGTCGATGTTCGTGATCTGGTCTGCCGACTTGGGGGTGATCGTCTGAATGGCCGGCGCAGCCGCGGCGTAGGCGATCCCTCCTGCGATAACGGAGAGTCCGAGCACGGCCACCGATGCCAGCCGCCAGGGACGCCTGAGCGAAGTGAAACTCCTCATGACAGACCTCCGATACTCAGATCTCGCGTCCCGAGTGCTCGGACCAACCACCGCGAGCCGCGTGTCGTGGCCCTCCTCGACGCCGGTCGGGATGGCTCGCGGCCACCATGGAGCACCAGAGGCGCTGGTCGTGAACTGGCCCGCCTCGCGCCGTTCGAGCTGGCCCCCGGTCTGGGATCGTCAACGACGAGCCGAACAGGGTCAGGGCTAGGGTGCGGTGAACGACGTGGCGAAGGGCCAGATGTTCCTGCGCGGGTCAGTCCCGCCAGTGGCTCGGCGCGGTCCCGGCGGCTGCTGTTTGGGCCGTGCGTCAACGCCTCCCGTGCAACCCATGGATGGTACTCGCGACAGGGCAGGCGGCGCTAGGGCGGTTGCTCGCGGCGCACCTGCGGGGTGGTGCGCGGGAGCACCATCACGCCCTCTGTGAGCGGCCCATAGCCGCGGAGAGCGGCGATGAAAGTCGGACCCGGAAGAGCGCTCCACTTGGAATGGGCCGCACGCCGCCCCGTCGCTCCGCGTGCAGGACCAGGCCGATGGCCCCATGAGTCAGGCCGCCGAAGGTGAGCCGGTGATGGAGCCCGGGAGAGGCTGGGTTCCGCGGTTCAGCTTCGCGCTGGACTGGGAGTCACCGCCCCGCGGATTCTGGTGAGCCGGGAGGGATTCGAACCCTCAACCTAATGATTAAGAGTCATTTGCTCTACCGTTGAGCTACCGGCCCACGGCCGCGAAGGATACAGCAACCGGCGTGATCAGGGAGGCCAGCCTCTGCGAGCCGGACATCCTCCCCAGGGCCGCCTCATCGACAACCGGATTGCCGGCATGAGCGGGACGGAGTTCTACGACGAAGCCACCAGGTCCGACCCGAGCCGGCCCGACGAGCCATCTTCCTGAATGGCGACGTGCTGAATCCCGACCGGCGCGGTTTCGCGACTCAGCAGGACGTTCGCCTGGTGGCCAGGCCGTTCGACCTCGCGGCCGTGATTCGGGTCGTGCGCGAGACCCTCACGGCGGCCGACCATGGAGCCGGCCTCTCCGGGGGCTCGATCTAGTCGGCCCGGCCGCCCGCACCGCCGGTGAGCAGGGCCAGAAGCGCGTCCGCCGCGGCAAAGGGATCCAGCTCGTGCGACGCCACGGCCCGAAGCAACTCGCCGGCTGCGGGGCCCCCGCCGGAACCGTCTCCCTCTCCGTGGACCGTGCGATCGCCGTGGGCAGTCGACTCGCCGCCGGCGGCGTCGTCCTGCGCCCCCTCGAGCGAGCGGACTCGCTGGTGCAGCCGATCCACGAGCACGGCCCAGACCTGCGCCTCGGCTCGCTTCAGCCGCGCCTGCGCCCCGAGCGAGCCGCGCGCGGACGAGCGGTGGCGATCGATCGCGGCGAGTAGGCCGGCCACTCCCTCGCCGGTGGCGGCGGTCGTCACCAGCACCTCGGGGCTCTTGGGGACCGGGCGCTCCGGCCGCGCCTCCGGGGAGGTGGCATCGGAGAGCATGGCGCGCAGCTGGCCGGCAGTCCGCTGTGCCCCCGGACGATCGCCCTTGTTCACGACGACGATGTCGGCCACCTCCAGCAGACCGGCCTTGATGGCCTGGATCTCGTCCCCCATCTCGGGAGCTTCCACGACGACCGTCGTGTCGGCCGTAGCGGCCACCTCGACCTCACTCTGACCCGTCCCGACCGTCTCGATCAGGACCACGTCGAAGCCGGCCGCGTCGAAGACCGCGGCGGCAGCCGCCGTCGCCGACGAGAGCCCGCCCGAGTGGCCCCGTGAAGCCATGGATCGGATGAATACCCCGTCGTCGGACGAGTAGGCCTGCATCCGGACTCGATCGCCGAGGACCGCCCCGCCCGTGATCGGGCTGGATGGGTCGACGGCCACGACCGCGACAGGCCGGCCCGCCCCCCGCAGCTCGGCGATGAGCGCCGCCACGAGGGTGCTCTTGCCCGACCCAGGCGGCCCCGTTATGCCAACGAGCTGCGCCTGCCCGGCCATGGGGTAGAGGCGCCGGAGCGCGGCCTCGGCCAGCGGCGTCCGGTTCTCGACCGCCGTCAGCAGTCGCGCGAGCGACCGCCGATCGCCGGCCAGGGCCGCATCGCACAAGGCGTCGGCGCGCGCGGAGAGCGCCATGTCGCCATCAGCCGGCGCGCGCGTCTCGGCCACGCCGGTCCGCGCTAGTCCCGCGGCCTGGCGTTGGCGCGCAGGAATTCCGCGACCTCGTGGATCGTGGTGCCCGGCCCGAAGACGGCGGCCACGCCACTCTCCTTGAGCACGGGCACGTCCTCGTCGGGGATGATCCCGCCCGCCGCCACGAGCACGTCGTCCATCCCCTTCTCGCGCATCAGGGCGCAGATCCGAGGTACGAGCGTCATGTGGGCACCCGACAGGATTGACAGCCCCACGACGTCCACGTCTTCCTGGAGCGCGGCGGTGACCACCATCTCGGGCGTCTGGCGCAGGCCGGTGTAGACGACCTCGAAGCCTTCGTCCCGGAGGCCGCGAGCGAGCACCTTGGCGCCGCGGTCGTGGCCATCGAGGCCGGGCTTGGCGATCAGCACCTTGAGCGGACGGTCGGTCATGCCCGAATGATAGCGGTGGCAGGTGCCTGCTCGCGCCGCGAAGACCGACTGATAGGCAGCCCGCGGCGCGGGCCTCGAGCAGGCCAGCGGCTCCCCGGCGAGATCGTCAGACCCGAGGCACCGCTCGCGCCAGGTGGGCCATGAACTCGTCGCGCGTTTCCTTCGTCGTTCGGAAGGCTCCAAGGACGCTGCTGGTGACCATCGTCGCGCCGCCCTTCTGGACGCCGCGCATGGCCAGGCAGAGGTGTTCCGCTTCTATGACCACCCCAACGCCGTACGGGTTCAGCCGCTGCTGCAGAAAGTCGGCGATCTGCTGGGTCATCCGCTCCTGGACCTGCAGCCGCCGGGCGTACATCTCGACTACGCGCGGGATCTTCGAGAGCCCTATCACCCGACCGCGCGGCAGATACCCCACCGCGGCAGTGCCGAAGAACGGCAGCATGTGGTGCTCGCACAGCGAGTAGAACGGGATTCCCTTGACGACCACCATCTCGCTGTAGCCGACGTCGAAGACCGCCCCATTGATGAGCCGCTCGGGATCGACCCGGTATCCGCAGGTCAGCTCGAGCCACATGCGGTGCATCCGCTCGGGGGTCCGGATCAGCCCTTCGCGCTCCGGATCCTCGCCGATCTCGAGCAGGATCTCGCGTACGGCCGACTCCACGGGGTGCGGCGGCCGGACTGATGCGGCGGCCGCCCCAGTGTCGAGATCGGCCGGTGTCATCTCGTCTCCCTCGCCGCGCTCGATCTCGTCCACGATCCGCCGGATATGCGCCTCGAGATCGAGCCGGTCGTTGAATGGGGGCTGGCCGGTCGGCATGGATGCCTCCTTCGGCCGAATCGTACGCCTCGGCCGCTCGTCGGTCGCGGCGAGCCGTAGCATACGAGCCATGGCCAAACGACCTCGCGGCAGCCCCCGGCGCCGCCGCCCGTCCAGCGCAGCCGGGCATTTCGAGGAACTGGTCGGGCGCGCCCTGGACGCCATTCCCGAGCCGTTCGCCCGCGCCCTGGACGAAGTGGCGATCGTCATCGAGGACGAGCCTTCGAAGGCCCAGCTCCGCGAATCGGGCCTGGGCCCCGACGAAGGGCTCTACGGACTCTATGAGGGTGTGCCACGAATCGAATACGGCGCCGACTGGGCCTTCGTGCCCAACAAGATCACGCTCTTCGAGCGGGCGCTGGTGGAGGACTTCACGGATCCCGAGGAGCTCGAGCACGAGGTCTGGGTGACGGTCATCCACGAGCTGGCCCACCATCTCGGGATCGACGAGGGCCGGCTGCACGAGCTCGGGGTCGACTAGGGCGCCGAACGCCCGCCTTGCGGGCCGCCCGCCTGGCCAACCGCCGGCGGAATCTCGAGAGGCGCCGCGGCCTCCAGCAGCACGCCCAGACGCCCCATCTCCACGTTGCCGCCGCTGAGGACGACACACACACACGCGCTCGCCGTCGTGGATCGGGACCCGCCCAAAGAGGACGGCCGCCAGCGCCGCGGCCCCGGCCGGCTCCACCAGCTGCTTCATCCGCTCCAGGGCGAAGCGGACTCCGGCCAGGATCGTGCCGTCGTCGAGCGGCGCGCGGGAAACAGGCCCGGAAGCCGACCGCTGGAGATCCTGGCGCAGATCGCGGCTGTCATCGGAAATGCCTCCCGAGTGTCGGCGAGTTGACAGTTGCGACACGAGACGGGTAGTTACGTCGAACCCCCGGTGGTTCCACTCTCGCTGACGAAAGGAGAAGCCATGAACAATCTAGGTTTCGATCACCACGCTGAGTTGTTCCTTGCTCGAGCGCATGCGGCCGAGCTCCGCGACGCCTGGAGGTCCGCCAACGGCCCCAGTCTCGGTCGGGGAGACGAACCCGAGGAGCCGTGCAGTGAGCGTCAAGATCACACGCTCGCCCTGGTAGTGGCCCGCCTTATCACGGGCCTGAGCCGTGAGCGGAGGGTCGCCGCTGCAGAGCCGTGTAGCGAGGGCAGGATGACGGCGTAGCGCGGCCCCGCGAGCGAACGGCGGGACGAATGTCAGACCGCGTTCGGACGCCGGCGGCCCGCTCCGCAGCCGCGAGCGCCGCCATTTCGTTGACCGCGCCGGTGATCCGGAGGTGCTCGGCTTTGGCGTGGATGCGACCATCGCCGACCCGGATGCCGCTCGCCGCCAGCACCCGCGCGCCCGTCGACGAGGCCAGAATGGGCGTGTGGTGGACGCGCCCGTCCAGAACGCGCCGCGCTTCGCGGAATCGTTCGAGCGGGACGATGCGGTCTGGCATGGGCGAAAGTATGGGCTCGGCAGCGGTCTGCGTGGATTCTCGTGTTGATGCAACCCCGGGCCCTCGGCGAGCATCGATACGAGTAGAGGCAATCAGAGGGAGGCAGATGGAGCGAGCGCTCGTCGAGAGAGCCCGGTCGGGCGATCGCGATGCCTTCGATGCCCTCATCCGCAGCCGGGTCGATGCCGTGTACCGCACCTCTCTCGCCATCCTGGGCGACTCCGCCGATGCCGCCGACGCCACGCAGGAGACGTTCGTCTCCGCCTGGAGCCACCGCGACGCGCTGCGCGATCCGGATCTCTTCGACGCCTGGCTGGGGCGTATCAATCTGAATGCCTGCAGAGCCCAGCTTCGTCGTCGGGGACGAGCGCAAATCCGAGAGATCCGGCTGCTCGATCCCCTGGACGTGCGAGAACCGGCTTCGTCCGAGCAGGCCCTCGACGACCGGACCGCCGACGCCGACGCCTTCGACCGCGCCTTCGCGCGCCTCTCGGTCGACGATAGGGCGGTCCTCGTGTTGCATCACCTCCGGGAGCGGCCGGTGGCGGAGATCGCCGCCACGCTCGGCGCGCCCGAGGGCACGATCAAATCCCGACTTCACCGCGCCCGGGCTGCGCTCGAGTCGGCGCTCGCGAAGGAGTCGCGATGAACGGCCAGCTTCCGCCAATAGACCGCGATCTGCGAGCGCATCTGGCCCGCCGATCTGCCGGCCGGCTGCCCGAAGGCCTGGCTTCGCAGGTTCTCCAGGCGGTCGATCACGCCCCAGTTGCGCCGCGGCGTTCCTGGCTGGCCTTCTCGCCGCGCCCGACGGCCGCTCCGCGGACGCTGCTCGCCGGTGGGAGTCTGGCCGCCGTCCTGCTCCTCGTGGCGGCGTTCGTCGTGGTTCCGCGCTTCCAGGTGACGCCGGCCGCGTCGGGGCCTGCCGGCTACCCGGCCGATCGCGCGCTCACCACCGCCGAGCTGGCGTCGGTGATGGCAGGTCCCGCCCTGCCCGCGAACACGGCGCTCGTGGCCTCGGTAACGATCGACGCGAAGACCGACGTCTGCCCGATGAACCGCTACCCGACGATCGGCGTCGTCGAGGGGATGGGCTCGCAGGTCTGCGTAATGGGATCCCAAGTGTCCGCCTATCTGACGACGGCCAGCGTCACGGGCACCTTTGCCTTCCGCTACTTCGGTCCGGGCTACCTTGGGCTGCTCGGCGAGATCACACCCGCATCGCCTTCGAAGGTAGCCTTCAAGGTGGCCGACGACTGGCCGGTCGCCGGCAAGACGTTCCTGGTCGACGGCTGGCTGGGAGCGGACGAAACCGTGGTGCCTTGCGCGTCCCTGCAGACGTCCGGCGACGTGCTGTCGCCCGACGGCAACGACTGCCCGTACGACAACTGGCTGAGCGACGAACAGACCGCGTCGCCCGCCGACTTTCCTGGGCCTCAGCCAAAGCGTCTCGTAGAAGCCGGCGGCATGCGCCAGATCGACTTGATCGACCACGGAGCGCCCGCGAACGGCGTCTACGTCGTCCGGTCCGTCACGGGGCCGTGTCCGGGCGCCCCTCCGGAATCGTCGATAGGCTGCCCCGCCTGGCGAGTCCTCGCGAAAGTGGCCGACATCTCGCTGCCGCGGGCGACCGCGCCAGCCACCGCTACGCCGACAACCGCGCCGCCCGCCTCGCCCGTAGTGGAACCGTCTGGCCCGCTGGCCTGGGCACCGGCAGGGTTGCTTGGGTCGGGCAACCGGCCGCTGACCCAGGCTGAGTTCGCGACGCTCTGGGCCGCAGACCCGGCCCATCTCGCCGGTCGAATCGCGATCGTGAAAGGACCCGTTCCGGCGGGCTTCGAGTGCTCGGGGGCGGCCGCGACCGATGCCCAGACCACGTCGCCGGCCTGTGTCGCCAACATCGTCGACGGCCAGGGCGCGCCGGACGGCTACTACTGGGCGGTCCGAGTCGGTGCGGACGGCATGCTCAGCGTAGTCGGACAGCTCGACGTTCCGCCGAGCGGTTACGTCTTCCCGCTCAGCCAGGCCGTCGCTGCCTCCCACAGCTCGGGCAACCGCCTTTGGATCATCGATGCCTGGCTCGACTGGGAGCCGTCGTTTGCTTGCGATACGCCCCCTTACCTGCCCGATACGCTCTGCGGCGCACGTGCGGTCTGGTCGGTCCTGACCAGTGAACCCGTTGTTCTGCAGCCGATGGGCTACCCGTTCATGGCTCCGCTCCCGTCGGGAATCTTCGCGCTCGATCTTGGGCTCGGTGCCTACCAGATCTTCGGATCGCAGGATCTCAATGCCCGGACCATCCACGGCATCCACCTGATGTACGGAACGACGATCCTGGCCCGCCTGGAGCCCATGGCAAGTCCGTAATCCGGTAGTTCGGCTGTCGGCCGCCTGCGCTTGGCGGTAACATGCGGGCACCAACCGTCGGAGTCGAGGCCGCCTCGCGGCCGCCACCAGGAGTGGGTCGAATGCCGGGCTTCACCCCGTTCACGAGCAATTACCAGGACCTCTCGAGCAATCAGGGCTACCAGTTCGAGTTCCGCTGCGACGTGTGCGGCAGCGGTTACAGAAGCGAGTTCCAGAAGAACCTGCTGGGCATGGGTGGATCGATCCTCAGCGGCGCCAGCAGCGTCCTGGGTGGCCGATTCTGGGGAGCAGCCAACGCCGCCAACTCGGCCCAGGACATCACGGACCGCGACGCCCGCGACAAGGCCCTGCAGAAGGCCTCCAACGAGATCATGCCTTTGTTCCACCGCTGCGTGCGGTGCAACAACTGGGTCGACGAGACCTGCTTCAACAAGGCCCGTGGCCTGTGCGTCAACTGCGCGCCGAACCTGGCCGCCGAGATGGAAGCCGAGCGATCGTCCGTCGAGATCAACCAGATGCGCCAGGCCGTTCAGGGCCAGCAGGTCTTCTCGGGTGACACCAGCACACGAGCGACCGAATGCCCCAACTGCGGCAAGCCCGTGGGCTCGGAGAAGTTCTGCGGCAACTGCGGCACGCCCCTGGGCGTGGCCAAGTGTTCCAAGTGCGGCGCCGAGCTGGCCCCGGAAATCCGCTTCTGCGGCAACTGCGGCAACAAGGTCGGCTAGCCGGAACTAGCTGGCCATCGTCCCGCAGATCGTGCAGAAACGGGCGCCGGCAGGGAGCGGCGCCCCACAGCCGCTGCATGGGCCGGCCGACTGAACCGTAGGGGCCGGCGCTGCGGGATCCTGGTAGAGGGGCGGCCGTGGCGGCGGTGGCGGCGCAACAGGTGCGGCCCCACCGGCCGCGGGCTGGGGCTGAGCTCCGGCAGGCGCCGCCGGCTGGCCCGGACCGGCCCCGGCCGTGCCCGCCCCGCCGCCTCCGGCCGCGACGGGAGGCGGCGCAATCAGAGACTGCCCGCACGACGGGCAAACCACCCAGGTCGGGTCGTCCACGATCTTGTGGCAGTTCTGGCAGCGTTTGGGGGCAAACGGGTCATCCTGCCCGCAGTACGGGCACGCTCTCACGACCTTGTCGATGAGCTTGCCGCAGTACGGGCAGGGGTGCTTGAAAGTCGGCATCGTCCGCTCCTGTCAGCCTAGAGTGCCCGAAGGCCTGGACTTCTGGCCCGATTGGGCGTACTGACTCGAACCGCTGGCGCTGGGGGCCGTCCCGGACGTCTCGGCCGCCTCGCCGGCCGCCTCGCCGGAATCCCCACCGGAATCGTCGTCTCCCCCGTCGCCGCCGGCCTGGGAGATCTGCGACTCCTGGGCCGCGCGGCCGGGCCACTGGGCGGCCTCGTCCTTTGCGGTGGCATGCCAGCGGACCAGATCCGCCACCGCGGCCGACCAGCTCGCGGGATCGCGATGAACGACCCGCGCCACGAACCGAGATCGGGCCCACGCGAGGCTCGGCAGGACCGCCAGCGCCAGCCGGTAGCGCAGGTACTT
>JBGQBD010000011.1:0-37892 GCA_041494645.1 Candidatus Limnocylindria bacterium | reverse complement strand
CCGGCACCTCGAACGCCTCGAGGATGATCTCCCAGAGGGCGGCATAGTCTTCGAACGTTTCGACACGGCGGATCTCGACCCCTGCGGGCGATCCGGGTGGTTCATGGTCGAGCACCATCGCCGTGGCCCCGGACAGGGTCGGCTTCGGCTCGGCGCCCAGATCGAGGAGGCGCTGTTCGAGGTCCGTTGGCGTCGCGCTCGGCCCGAGCACCCACATGAACCGTTCGCAGCCTCGGGCTCCGAACCAGGCCCGCACGGCCCGGACCGGTCCGTCCACTTCGCCGGCGAACCGGATCCGGCTTGCCCAACCATTCTCGGGCATCGGGATCGGGCTATGGGTCAAGATTACGTTCGGCCAGACCTCCCGAACCGCGCCAGGCCGGCTCAGGACATAGCCGAACCCATCCTCCGCCACCTCGGCGAGATCCATGCCGGTTGCCTCCGGTGACCCCGGTGTGATCGCCAGGACCGGCGAACTCCATCCGCTGGCCTCCATAGCATGTCCGCGGAGGGGTCTCACTACCAGGGGAACTCGTCCTGAAATGGGCCGCTGGTCCCCCGGTTCACGTACGGGTCCTAGCTCGGGACGGCCCGCGCGTCCCCGTTACTCCGTGTGACCCGGCGCCGCCGAAGTCGACGCCGACGAAATCGGGGTCGAGGAGGTGGCGGAAGCCGAAACCGCCGGCTCGGGCGAGCGCCGCTCGATGCGGACCGCCGGCATCATCCGCAGGGCCACCGCCATGACCACGACCGCATCGATGGCCAGGATGACGAAGACCCACTCCAGGCCGCCGGAGAGTGCGGAGCGCATGGCCGACAGCTGGGCCGCGGGTATGAAGTTGCGGCCGATCGGGTCCAGGACGACCGCCGACGAGGCGCCCACGGAGGCGGTCACGATGCCGCCGAGCAGCCCCACGCCCACGGCCCCGCCGATCGTCCGGCTGAACTGCACCAGCCCGGTGGCCACGGCGCGACGCTGCCACGGCACGGCCGCCTGGACCATGACCAGGATCGTGGTTGCCGACAGGCCCATGCCCAGGCCCGTGATCGCCTCGCCGAGGGCCGCCACCGCGAGCCCGCCGGTCAGATCGCCGGGCCGCATCGCCTGCGTCACCACGCAAGTCCCGACCACCAGCATCGAAGTGCCCACCAGGACGGTTGGCCGGGCGCCGAATCGCAGGAGTGCCCGCCCGCCGGCGATCGAGCCTATCGGCCAGCCGATCGACATGGCCGCGACCGCCACACCGGCCTGCAGGGCGGTCCCGCCCATGACCCCCTGGACCAGCGGCGGAACATAGGTGGAGAGGCTGAACATCACCACGCCCGAAAGCCCACCGATTGCCAGCCCGGCCGCGATGACCGGCACGGCCAGCAGGCTCAGGTCGATGAGCGGTTCGGCGATGTGCCGCTCGAAGGCCACGAATGCCAGGAGCAGCGCCACGGCCCCAGCCACGAGGCCCAGGGTCACCGGCGACGTCCAGCCCCACAGCTGCCCGCCCTCGGTGGCCGCGAAGAGCAGCGACACCAGGCCCACGGTGAGGATGCCCGCGCCCACGAGATCCAGCCGGTGCCGGCGCCGCTCGACTCGCTCGTGGAGGAACCGGCCGATCAGGAAGGCTGCCGCCACTCCCACGGGCGCGTTCACGAAGAAGACCCAGCGCCAGCCGATCGTGGTCGTGATGATGCTGCCGATGGCCGGCCCCACCACCGCCGAAGCTCCCCAGACGCCCGAGAAGAGGCCTTGGATCTTGGCTCGCTGCTCGCTCTCGAAGACGTCTCCCAGGATCGTGAACGAGATCGGCTGGACCGCGCCGGCGCCCAGGCCTTGAATCGCGCGGAAGAGGATCAGCTGCGTCATCGAGCCCGCGAAGCCGCACAGCATCGAGCCGCCCACGAAGAAGGCCAGCCCGGTCATGAAGATGGGCTTGCGGCCGTACATGTCCGCGAGCCGGGCGTACAGCGGGACCGTCACGGTCGAGGCGAGCAGGTACGCCGAGAAGACCCAGCCGTACTCCGAGAGGCCGCCGAGGTTGCCGATGATGGTCGGCATGGCCGTGGAGACGACGGTCCCATCCAGGGCCGCGACTGCCAGGGCCGCCATTATCCCGACGGCGATGACGAACTGCTCGGGCGTCATCCCGATCCGGCGAGCCACGGCGTGGTGACGGCGGTTGGCGGGCTCGTCTGGCGGAAGGGCGGGCGACTGGGCGGCGGGCTCGTCTGGCACGGCGAGAGTGTACGTGCTGAGCTGCCCGAGGCTCGGTGTGGAACGCACTGCCCGATCAGCCAGCGTGCCGCCGGACTATCGCGCGGGGCAGGGCTTCAATGGCCGACAATCGCGCCATCGAGCGAGCCTGGGAGCGAGCGCATTCGTTCGTCGAACTGACGGAGGCGGAGCTGCAGAGGTGCGTTCGCACCGCCTTCAGCGTCAGCGGATTCGCGGAGCGGCCTCGGCCAGGTCGAGCATGATGGCCGGGTTCGAATCAAGATGAGCGACGGCCCCGCGGATGGAGTCCAACCGGGCGTCCACCTCGGCGACCAGCCCGGGCAGATCCACGCCGGTTCTGCTGCCCCAGTCGGGGTCGAGCTGCATCGAGGTCGCCAGATGCCTGCGCGCCCCTTCGAGGTTGCGAGCCATTCCGATTGGGTTTCCCCGAACGGCGTGGACGTAGCCTGCGGCCAGCTTGATGAGGCCTTGATAGAGAGCCCGCTCGGCCAGATCCGAGGTGCCCATCCAGGCCGGCTCGAGCAACTCGTGCGCTTCGAAGAAGTCGCCCCGTGAGTAGGCCGCCAGGCCGGCTTCCAGCGCGGCTCGCCGGCGATCGGGAGGGATGGGCCGGTAGGCCTTGCGGCGGTCGCCCTGCATGACGGTAGCGGAAGCTCGTCTCCGCGACCGGGCCGCCGGTTCGGGCGCTCGAGACTCGTCCGTCAGGCCAGATCCTCCAACCGCCGCCGGCTCGCGAAACCCTCGGAGACCTCGTGCCACCACTCGATCTCGTCCTCGTCGAGACGCCAGCAGAGCCAGACCGGCCGGCCCGCGACCAGGGCCGGGAAGTCGACGAGCCCCGATTCGATCTCCCGCAGCTGGATGCTCCAGCTGTCTATCTGGGCAACGGTGGCGATCATCTGATCGACGAGGCCCTGCATCCGCATGCGCAAACGCTGCGTCTCCGCCTCGGCTTCGGCCCTGGTCGGCCCGATGGGCATCGACGTCACTCCCTTTGCCACGGCCTGCGGCGCATTGAGCTCGACGATGCGATCGCGCAGGGCCACCACCTCGGACCTGAGGGCTCGCAGTGACAGCAGTGTCTCCCGCAGCTCGGGCAACCTGTCGTTGGCTCGGTCGATGTCGTAGAAGTCCGGCACGCTCGAATGGTAACCAACGGACCGAGGATGGCCACATCCCGTCCAGCCGGGCCCGTCGCCCGAAACGCCGCGCCCAGCCTACCTGCGTTCGGCGGCCTCCAGCCGCTGGCGCAGACGCCGCAGGCGGTCCGGCCGCTCGCGCACGAAGCGTTCGATCGCCGCGAGGATGTGCCCGCCGTCCAGGTGGGCCTCCTCCATGACCTCATCCAGCGTGCCGCCGGTCCGCCAGCGATCGTCCCAGTCGGCGCTGAGCGAGTACTCGCGGACGATCGGATCGTCGGCCCAGTCGCGCATCAGCTTGTAGGCGCCGTTCGTTATGACCATGGCGTCGATGCGGTCCGCCGGCTCGATGGTGGCGGCGCGGTAGGCGGAGTCCTGGCGGGCGAAGAGCTGCGGGCTGATCGCGGCCACGACCTTGACGTTGAGTCCGCTCCGATCCAGCTCCGGCAGGGCCTTGACCAGGTTGGCGGTGCTCACCGTCCCGCGAATGAAGACGGTGCCGGCCTTGGGCTCGCCCCCGCGGAACGGGCGCATGACGTAGGCGCCGCGTGCCGCGGCGAAGTGGCTCGGCATCCCCAGCGCGGCCCGGTCCGGGATCTCGATCGGAGGACGCGTCAGATGGAGGGCGATGAGCGGCACATCCGTGGCGCAGGCGGCAGCCAGCACCACCGGCACCTCGTTGTACTCCCAGGGATGCAGGTCGAGGAGGCGGCCTTCCGGGAAGAGCTGGGTCACGCCCGGCTCGAAGACGCCGAAGTGAGTGCGCGAGTCATCGGCCGTCTCCGGTCCGGAGTGGCCGGCCACGTAGAGCACCTTGCCGACCCGCAGGTCGCAGTCCTGGGCCAGCTGGCTGAAGAGGCGGAGCGGGCCGTACTTGAGATAGCTGAACGAGCCGTATGTGGAGCAGGCGCCCCAGAATCCGTCGAACTCGGCGAACGGGTCCGCGGCCAGGTTGACGGAAGCCATTCCGGCCATCATGCCCGCGTTGGTGAACTCGGTTATCTCGGTCGGCAGGAGCGCTCCGGTCGGGTTGGAGTCGCGCTCGTACCATCCGAATCCGGGCAGGTCCCCGAACGGCTTGGCGAAGCCGGCGATGTTGGTCGACTCGGCCAGGTCGGCGGAGCAGGCGATGAAGAGAGGCCGGCCGTAGTCGCGCTTCGCCACGGCGTTGACGTATGAACCCCAGGCGGCGAGGCCGGCGCGGTTCGGCTGCTTCTCTCCGGGCGCCCGCCACATCGCATCGGGGTAGCGCTCGAAGTCGAAGAGGCTGCCGTCTACCGTCGGGTTGACCGACGCCGCGACGCGATCGGTCGCCGGCGCTCCCGGCGCCCCGGGCCGACCGGCGGTCGGCAGTGCGCCGAGCCGGAAGCCCTCGATTCGCTCGGGCACGGTCCCGGCCATGGCGAGCAGTCGATCGGAGAGCCAGTCGACCAGGTGGTCGTCGCGCCGGAGAACGCTCATCGCGGCCTCGAAGTTGGCGTTCGCCTCGGCCGTCAGGGCCGCCGGATCGGTCGGAGCCGGCCCGTCTACGCCCTGGTACGTGACGCCGTAGCGGGTCATGAACTCCTTGCGGACGGCCCAGAACTCCGGAGCGTGCTGCTTGTGGGGTACCCCGTGGCTGCCCGCGTCGAACTTGCCGTAGCCACGGCCCTTGCGAGTTCGGAACCAGGCCATGCTGGGAAGGGCCGCCGGGTTGACGCCGCGAGCCGCGTCGAGCACCGCTCGGGTTACCGGGCCCCACTCCATTCCGTCCTCCGTCCCGGTCACGCGCCAGCCGTACGGCGCGAACCAGTCGACGGGCGTGCCGTGGACCACCGAGGATGCCGGCCTCTCGTCTATGCCGAAATCGTTCCAGTCGACCAGGAAGACGAGATTGGAGAGGCCCAGGCCCCAGGCCGCGTTCTTGGTCTCGTGGGCCGCGCCCGGTGTCAGACCGCCCTCGCCCTCGAAGACGAAGACCTTGACCTCGTCGGCGCCGGCCGCCTTGAGGGCCAGCGCCTCGCCGGCCGCAAAGGGCATGCCGTGGCCGGAGGGCCCGGTGTTGGCCTTGAGGAAGAGGCTTCGGCCGGCCATCTCGGCATGGCCGGGCAGCCCGCCGCGGTGCCGCAGCCCCAGCAGGTGCTCCCAGGTAAGAGCGAAGCGGCCCTCGGCCGGAAAGGCGAAGCGCGGGTCGCCGGTCCGCTCGGCGCGAGCCCGCAGCCCCTCGTTGAAGACGGCCAGAGTGGCGTAGACGAGCGGCACCGTGTGGCCGGCGGAGAGGACGAAGCGATCGCCGAACCGGAGCCACGGCCGCCTGATGTCCCAGCGCATCGCCCCCGACAGGAGCAGCGCCAGGAGCATGTGGACCTTGGACCGCGAGCCGCCGGGGTGGCCGCTCTGGCGGTAGTCCAGGGAGAGGTCGATGCACTCGTCGACGAGATCCTTGACGATCTCGTAGTACCCGAAGTCCGGTTCGGCGGCGGCGAGAAGCCGCTCGACCTCCGAGCTGGCGGTGGCTCCTCCTGCCATCATCGCGCGGCTCCAGTCTTGGCCATCAGCGGCTCCACCACCGCCCGCGTCCGCCGCAGCGCGTCGGCGATGTTCTCGCGCGAGTTGGCGTAGCTGAAGCGCAGGTGGTACTTCCCAACCTGCCCGAAGGCGGTCCCGGACAGGGCCGAGACGCCGCCCTCGTTGAGGAGCCGGTCGGCCAGTTCGGCGCCGGTCAGGCCGGTGGCGGAGATGTCGGGGAAGACGTAGAACGCCCCGGACGGCCGGAGGCACTTGATGCCCGGGATGGCGTTGAGGCCGTCCACGATCAGGTCGCGGCGGGCCTTGAACTCGGCCACCATCGCCGTCACGGAATCCTGCGGCCCCGTCAAAGCCTCCACTCCCGCCCACTGAGTCGCGGCGTTGGTGCAGCTCACGCTGTTGACTATCAGCCGGCTGAAGGGCATCACGAGCTTCTCGGGGAGGATGGCGTAGCCCAGGCGCCATCCGGTCATGGCGTATGTCTTCGAGAAGCCGTCCAGGACGATCGTCCGGTCGACCATGCCGGGCAGCGAGGCGATCGAGACGTGCTCGCCCTCGTAGAGGATTCGGCCGTAGATCTCGTCCGCCAGGACCACGAAATCGTGGTCGAGCGCGACTCTGGCGATCTGCTCGAGGTCCTCTCGAGTCGAGACGCCGCCGGTCGGGTTGGCCGGCGAGTTGATGATCACGAGCTTGGTCCGCTTCGTCACCAGAGACGCCAGCTCCTTCGGGTCGAGACGGAAGGAGTTCTCCTGGCGGATCGGGCAGGGCACGGCCTTGGCGCCGACGAAGCTCGCCATCGATTCGTAGATCGGGAAGCCCGGGTCCGGGTAGATGACTTCGTCGCCCTCGTCGACGAGGGCCAGGATCGCGAAGAACATGACCGGCTTGCCGCCGGGTACGACGGCCACGCGGTCCGGCACGACGGTGAAGCCCTTGCGGGCGGTCGCGTCCGCGGCGATGGCGGCGCGCAGCTCGGGGATACCTACGGTCGGCGTGTAGTGGGTCGCGCCGCGGTCCAGCGCCCGCTTCGCCGCGTCTCGAATGTTGGCCGGAGTGTCGAAGTCCGGCTCTCCGATCTCGAGGTGAATCACCGAGCGGCCCGTGGCCTCGAGCGCCCGGGCTCGGGCGGCCGCCTCGAACGCGGTTTCGGTGCCGATGCGGTCCATCCGCACAGCGAGTCTCATCGCAGTCTCCTCATCGAATGCGGCGCGTGCCGGCTGCCGCCAATGCCACTTTGGCCGAGCATGGTCGCGACCCACGCGCAGGTCAAGTTCAGCTTCCTCATGTGATCGCTAAGCGGAGCTAAACTGTTGTAGCTCCGACGGCGCTCGGAAGGGCGGCCTGGTCGAGGCTCTGACGGCGCCCGGAAGGGCGGCCTGGCGGGAGGCTCTGCGGTGTTAGGCGTGTGGCGGCTCCAGCTCCTGCGCGAGGTCTCGCGGCGTGGCTCGATCAAGGCCGCCGCCGAGGCGATGAGCGTCACGCCGTCGGCGGTGTCGCAGCAGCTGGCCATCCTCGAACGCGAAGCCGGAGTCGAGTTGCTCGAGAAGAGCGGCCGGCAGGTTCGCCTGACCGAGGCCGCGCTGCGCCTGGTCCGCCACGCCGACACGATCACGGGGGCGATAGCCGCCGCGGAGGCGGACCTGGCCTCGATGCAGCAGCTCGTGACCGGGACCCTGCGGGTTGCCGCCTTTCCAACCGCCGCTCGGGCGGTGATGCCGCCGGTCATGGCGGCGCTGAGCCGCATCCACCCGGAACTGCGGGTCACGCTGCGCGACTTCGAAGCGGACGAAAGTCTGACCGCGTTGCAGATGGACGAGATCGACATCGCGATCGTAGACGACTACGGCGACGGCTCACGCGTGCCCTATGCGGGGCTCGATGTCTGCGAGTTCATGCGCGACCCGATCTACCTGGCCACGGCGATCGCCCGTCTCTCCGTCGATGGCCGACTCGCCCCTCCATCCTTTGCCGACCCAAGCGCACGCGACCCCCGCCCGTCCGGAGCGACCCGGCTGGAGGAGTTCCGGGACGCCTTCTGGATCATGGACACCGACAACAGTCACCTCTCGCAGGTGACTCGTCGCGCCTGCCGCGCGGCCGGCTTCGAGCCGCACATCCGCTCCAGCTGCAAGGATTTCAGCGTGATCCTCGCCCTGGTCGAGGCCGGCCTCGGCGTGGGCGTGCTGCCTGGTCTGGCCCTCCTCGACCGCCCGGTCCGGGCCGACGTTCGACCGATCAGCCCCCCGCTCGTCAGGCGCATTTCCTCGGTGATCCGCCCGGAGCGGCGCTCCCATCCGATGATCGTCTCGGCTCTGGCCGAGCTGGAACGCTTCGGCGCCTCGTACGTCCCGCCGCTGGCCGGGTAGTCGGTCGCAGACCGGCAGCCTACGGCTGAGCCGACGGCGCCGGCGGCGCTCCGCACGGGGAGTACGGGTGCAGCAGTGACGAGGTGCAGGCCTGGTACGAGTAGTCGCTCGAGTCCCTGGGCCCGGGCCCGAAGAACGGGTACGCGGCGAGGATCGAGACCAGCAGGTAAACGGCCAGCAGGACCAGCGGGTTGATCCGCCTCAACAGCCACCAGGTCAGGACCACCAGGCCCAGGGCCAGCACGCCGGGGAAGAGCGGATCGAGGATCGCCGCCTGGAGGTTCAGCTGGGCGCCGGAGATCGAGATAGTCGGGGCGAGGTTGACGACCACGAACTTGGCCGCGAGCGCGCCGAGGACCATGTTGCCCAGGACGCCCGCCCCGACCAGGATCTGGTCGATCCGGCCGGATCGCAGGATGTCGGTGACGAAGGTCCGGCCGCGAGCGTAGCCCTGCATCCAGGCTGTGTAGCCGATTGTCACGATCACGATCGAGACGAGGACCATGTAGATGATCGCGCCGAGGGGATTGCCCGTCGCGCCGGCGAGCGTCGGGACGGCGGAGCCACCGGCCGTGCCGCCGGCAATGCCGATGCCGAGGGCCAGCAGGATCGGCGTGATCGTGCTCTGGCTGAGCGTGTCGCCGATGCCGGCCAGCGGTCCCATCAGCCCCGACTTGACGGAGTTGATGGCGTCGTCATCGATCGGGGCGCCGTTGGCGCGCTGCTCCTCCATGGCGATGACGGTGCCGTGGACGACGTTGCCGAAGTTGGGCTCCGTGTTGAAGAAGACCAGATGGCGCTTGAGGGCCGCGCGGATCTCATCGGGGGTGGTGTAGAGCCGCTTGATGATAGGCGTCATGGCGTGGGCGAAGCCGGTTCCCTGGAGCCGCTCGTAGTTGTAGTTGGCGTGGGCGAAGAAGGTCCACAGGGCCCATGATCGAATGAGATCGCCGCGGGTGACTCGAACGCCCGAACCGGCGGCCGAACCGGGCGCGGCGCCGGCGACCGAGCCGGGCTCCGACTCAGGTTGTGCGTCCGGCTGGGGCTCGGGTTTGGCCGCCGTTGCCGACCGGACGAAGTTGAGGTGCAGGTAGGCCAGGGCGAGGCCGAGGGCGGCGATCACGACCAGCGAGAGCGAGCCCCTGGTGGCCGTCCAAACGATGAAGCCGATGAAGAAGTACGGGATCGCCGCGCCGCGGAAGATGAAGCGCATGTTGAGGGCGATGCCGAGCGCGGGCAGGATGCCGCCGGCAATGATGAGGCCGTTGACCGTCCAGATCGGCAGCCGATCGAGGGCGTCGAGGACGTACTGCGGCCCGTTAAGGGCGAACAGGTACACGGGGACGAAGCTGATGACAAAGAGGAGGAGTTGTCCGGGCAGCCAGTTCATCAGGGCCACGCCACGTATGTCCGCCTTTTCGGCGCGCGCGTCGGCCCAGTGGGCGAAGATCGAGTCCACGGACATGCGGCCGTAGAAGATGATCGTGCCCAGCAAGCCCAGGCCGAAGGCGATCGGGATGGCCTTGGTGGGATCGAGGTGGCCGGCCAGGGCCACGGTCGTTCCGACCCATCCGGCGAAGCCGGCATCGGCCGGCAGGTTGCCGCCGGCGGAGATGAAGCCCAGGTAGGGCACGTTGATGGCCGCGCCGATGAGCGTGCCCTGCGCCGGATCGCCGAGGATCAGGCCGACGAAGAAGCCGGCCACCAGGGGTCGATAGAGGGTGAAGAATGCCAGGCCGAAGAGCCACGGCGAGTTGGCGAGGTAGTAGCCGAGGGCGATCAAGGCCGCCTGCCATGCGGAAACGGTGATCTTGCCCGTATCCACCGCCGCGCCTGTACCCGCCCCATGAACCGGCCCGGCCAGCAGCGCCGCCAGCACGAAGGCGAGCAGCAGGCCGGCTCCGAGCCCGGCGGACTTCCTGAACATGACCCTCCTCCTCGTGCCGTCGGCGCGACGGCTCACCTGCCCGAATCCAGCGAACTGAGCGAGATCGGTCGATCGTCGGCGGCAATCCGGATCTCGACCCGCGTGCCAAGCTGCTCCAGCTCCCGCAGCTCGGCCAGCTCGTCCGCGCTGGCGGAGATCGTCCTGTGGAGACGCCGCCGGCCCGGCCCGGCGCCCATGCCGCCCAGATATACGAGCTCGATCGGGACGCCTGCCCGCCGCAGTGCCAGCACCGTCCGGGGCGAGCGGGCCAGGATGAGGACGGGCTCAGGCGAGGCCGCCAGCTCGATGCACCGCGCGGCACCGCTTGCCACGTCCAGCACCTCGACCGGCACTCCCGGGGGAGCGGCCAGGGTGAGCACCTCGCGGAGGAACTCGTCGCGGGCAGTCGCGTCGTCCACGATCACGATGCGCTCCGCGCCCAGGGCCCGCAGCCACACCGCCACGACCTGGCCATGGATGAGGCGGTCGTCGATGCGGACCAGTCGAAGGCTCATTGGATCCTCGAGCTCTCCCGGGCGGTGCAGCGGCTACGAGGCGCGCCGGGCGCGCTGGCGCTCCGTCTCGACGATGCCGCCCCGGCCGACTTCGAGCAGCCGCTCGACGAGCGCGGCGTCCAGGTCGCCGTCCGCGAGGGCCGCCTCCACCGCGATGCCCAGGCTGGCGCCGGAAACGCAGACGACCCGCGGCGAGCGCCGGGCGATCGCGGACGCGACGTTGAACGGCGTTCCGCCAAGGAGGTCGCAAAGCACCAGCACCCGCCGGCCGTCGTGGCCGATGGCGGCTCGAAGGCCATCGGCGTAGTGGTCGGGCGACTCGGTCGGCTGCAGCCCCACTGCCGCAGCGTCCGCGATGGGTCCGCAGATCAGCTCGGTGGTGGCGAGCAGGGCAGCGGGAAGCGTTCCGTGGCCGGCCAGAACGATCCGGAACCTCCGCACTCGTTGCCTCCGTCGTCGTAGCGTGGCAGTCGTGCCTGCAAATATTCTCACGCAATGACTTGCAGGAGTCTGTCTGGCGGTATACTCGTGGCTGCGGGGCCGGTCTGTCAAGGAGCCGGCCGCAGGACGCGACTCGGGCCAGGGGAGGCGATCGGGCGGTGGTAGACGAGGCGGAGGGGCTAGGCCCCGTCCCGGCTGTGGGCGCCGCGGCTGCGGGCGTCACGGCCGCCGGCGCCTCGGCCGCCTCGGACGCCGATGCGGTCAGCCAGCGCGAGATGATGCGCCTCGTGGCCGAGTTGTACTACGTTCGCGAACTCGGGCAGCCTGAAATCGCGGCTCTGACCGGCTTCTCGGTATCGAAGGTGTCGCGGCTTCTGGCCGCCGCCCGGATGGCGGGCGTGGTCCGGATCTCCGTCGAGGGCGCACCGTCCGAACCCACGCCCCTGGCCCGAGCCCTCTCGGCTGCCCTCGGCGTCGAGGCATGGGTCACTCCCGGTCACGAGACCGCGCCGGCCCTGGCGGCGCGGCTGTGCGGCGTGGCGGCTGCGCCTCGACTGGCCGGCGAGCTGCCCAAGGATGGGGCGATCGGGTTGACGGGCGGCTACACGGTGGAATCACTGGTAGCGGCGCTGCCGGGCGGGAGCCACCCTCAGGCCGTGGTCGTGCCGCTCGTCGGTGGCTGGGACTCGAGCAATCCTCACCTGAACAGCAACGAGATCGCCCGCCACATGGCCGAACGGATCGGGGCCGGCGTGCGGCTGCTCCACGCTCCGGGGCTGCTTGACAGCGAAGCCACGACCGCGGCTCTGCTCTCGGACAGCGCGGTCACGGCAACCACCCGCTTCTGGGGCGAGCTGCGGCTTGCGCTCGTCGGCATGAGCGGGGCGCCTCGCTTCGCGCCCGGATACGGCACGGTCATGGATCGCCTCGACGCGGAAGGCCGCGCCCGACTCTCCGACAAGGGCGCGGTTGGTGACGTGGCCGGTCATCTCGTCCGCATCGACGGCTCGTTCGTCCAGGACGAATGGGAGCGCCGCACTATCTCCATACCGATCGAGGCCCTTCGGAAGGTGCCCCGGGTGGTGGGCATCGCGGCCGGGTCGAACAAGGTGGAGACGATCGTCGCCGGGGCCAGGACTGGGCTGCTGCACGTGCTCATAACCGACGAGCCCACTGCCACGGCCGCGCTGCAACTGCTAGGGGCTGGCGAGGGGAGCGCTTCTCGACCCAGGTATTAGCCTGCCTGCCGGCCGTCGCCATGGCCGCGGGCAGGGGACGGCGTATAGTCAGGCTGAGGCGGCCTCAGGCCGCCGAACGGAGAGCGTGGCTGCGGCGAGGGCGGACCGGTGGCCGAGCTCGAGGCTCCGAACGGAAACCTCAGTGGGGGAGTGGAGATGGCGGCACAGGACCCCGGTGCGGTAACGAACGCGCGCGCGGCTCTGGTCAGCGCCGTCGGGTTCGGCCTCATCGGTGGGCTGGTGGTGCTCCTCGGCACCGCGTCGATCCTGACCGGCACGCCCACCCAGGCCCACGATCTCATGCCTTTGGTCGGGATCGGCGACGTTCCGCGGCGCTTCGGGGAGGTGGCGCCGCTCCTTTCCGCGGTAAGCGCCGCCCTGGTGGCCGGGGCAGTCGCGATACTCGTCGCTGCCCGCAGGTTGGACGCGCTGGCGGCCGCCGCCGAGCTGCTCGTTCTGGGAGCGGTCATCGAAGTCTGCGTCCTGGGCGGCATCGCGCGAATCGGCCATGCCGCGGATGGCAGCGTCCTCGGGGCGACGGTGGTCTGCGTCATGGGCGGAGCCGCCGTCCTTGCGGGCGGGTTCTTGGCCCTCCTGGCCCGCAAGTGAGGCTCCGTCGATGAGGCCACCGACGGCACGGCCCGGTCGGGCGGGACCGGATGGGACGAGGCTCCCGACTCGGCGTCCGCGCCGGCGTCCCCTGGAGAGCGGTGTTGGCGCCATCCTGCTCGTGGACCTGCTCGCCCTGATGATCGTCCTGGCCTCCGCTCCCGCCGTCTGGCTGTGGCTCGATTCCTCTCATCCCAGCCCGATCGCGGCCGAGGGCGGGGCCGCGCCGAGCGGCCACTGGGGCTCTCCCGCTTCCGGCGCCTCGGTCGTCCCGGCGGGCAGCCCCGGCGCCTCGCCGGGCCCTGCGGGCTCCGGTGCCGCCTCGGCGAGTCCGTCGCTCAAGCTCGTCTACGGCGACGGGACGTGGACGGTGACCGAGTCACTGCCGCAGGCCGAATGGAGCCCCGGGGCCGCGGTCCTGCGCGACGGCCGCGTCCTGGTCGCCGGCGGCGCGCTCGGCACCTCGAGCACCTCCGCGACGGACTCGGTGACAATCTACGACCCGGCGACCGGCCACTGGAGCGCCGGCACACACCTGCTCCAGCCGCGGGCGTACCCGATGGTCGTGACCCTCACGGACGGGTCCGTTCTGGCCGCCGGCGGCTCACGCAATCTGCAGCCGCTGGATACGGCGGAACGCTACTACGCCGAGAACGGAACCTGGGTGGCGGCCGGTCGGCTCAAGGTGCCCCGGACGCAGGGGACCCTGACGGTGCTGAGCGACGGCCGCGTCCTGGCCGTTGGAGGCGGGATCGAGGGCTCACCCGGCTGGCGCTCGACCGCCTCGGCGGAGATCTTCGATCCCTCGACCGGCGTCTGGTCACTCGCCGCCCCCATGTCCGTGGCTCGGGCCTTCCACACGGCCACGCAGCTTGCGGACGGCGAGGTGCTGGTGGCGGGCGGCGCGACTACCTACAACGGCACGCATGGGACGGTGACGGCGGCGGCCGAGATCTACAACCCCCGGTCGAACACGTGGCGGCCGGCTGGCCGGATGTCCGTGCCGCGCTACGCCGACGCGGCCGCGCTGCTGCCCGACGGCCGCGTCCTGGTGGCCGGCGGGTGGTCGTTCACGACCGACACCGACCCGAGCCTCGCCTCGGCCGAGATCTACGACCCGGCTGCCAACGTCTGGACGGCGACCCGTTCGCTCAACGACGCGCGCGGCGCGTTGGCGATCGCCACCCTGCCCGATGGTCGCTTGCTGGCGATCGCGGGGGTCGATCCCGCGTACCACGTTCTGGCCAGCACGGAGATCTTCGATCCGAGACTGGGAACGTGGCAGACGACCGGCAAGCTGCCGGTGGCGATGGAGCGGCCGGCGATGGGGGTCCTGCCCGATGGTCGCGTGCTCGTGGCCGGCGGGGCCATCGATGCCAATGCCGGACGCGTGACGGCCGTTTGCGCGGTCTACTCGGCCACGTCTCCCTAGCCAGCCCGCCGGAGATCCGGCGCACGACACGGCCGGCGGGCCGTCTCGGGATCAGTCCGCAGCGCCGTTCTGATTCGGATCGAACAGCTCTCCTCAAGCGGCAACGGCCAGGGCGAGGGCGAGTGTCCCGACGCGGAAGGTTCGAGGATGTGGGGTCATGTCGTGCTCACTTCCTTCGCCTCGAATCGGGTCACCGGCCGCGCCGTCGCCGCTCCCGAAGGCAGGCGGGATGTGAACGGGCCTGATTGGTATTTCCGGGGCGGAGCCGCTGCCGAGCGCCGGGTATCGCGCCCGCTTACAGTGAACAGACCGGCAGGCTCGCCGCAGGTTGCGCAACGGAGGACGAAGTGGGGATCGAGAGCGGGGACGATCCTACGACGGCCGGCCCGGAGGCGGGGGGCCCCGGCATCTCGAGCCCGGCCCAGCCGCCGAGGTCGCCGTTCGATCCGTACGGGCCGCCTGGAGCCCCGGCGCCCATGCCAACCGGTCTGGTGGGCGGGCCGTCGCCGGCCGCCTGGGGCTGGCCGCCGGCGACGCCGTGGAGCTACTGGCCGGGCGGCCCGGTTCTCCCGCCGCATGCCCGGCTGCCGATCGTCGCCACACTCCTCGCCGTCGGGGCGGGGATCACCTTCTCCTTGCCCTGGGCCACGTTCAGCTATTCCTTGTCGTTTGCCTACGACCTCGGGTCGTTCAGCTACTCCGTCTCGCTGATGTCGATGCTCGGCGATGGGGGTTGGATCGCCCACCTCTGGCCGGACCTGGTCGTTTTCGGCTTCCTGCTGGCCATCGCCTCGTCATTCCTCGACGCGGTCTTTCGGCTTGGTCGCCAAGCCGCGATCGCCGAGGCGCTGGGATTCGGGAGCATCTCAGCGGGCGTCGTAGTCGCACTTGCTTCCAGGTTCGGCGACTGGCCTGGCTCTCTCGACAACTTCAACTCCGTGAGCCCGGGGCTCGGGGCGTGGCTGTGTCTCTTCCTGGCCGCGGCAGGCGCCGCGGTTGCGCTGGTCCGTTTCGTCAGTCCCCGCGCCTTCACGCCGGCGACGGCCGCTCCAGTGGCGCGTCCAGCTTCCGGGCCGTTCCCTCCCGGCTACCCGACGCAATACGCCCCGCAATATCCACTGTCATACCCACCGCCATACGGCGCGCCGTATCCGACGCCGTACGCCCCGCAATACCCGCCCACGTGGGCCTCGCAATCTCCGCTTCCCCCCGCCTCCCCGTCCGCGGCGGAGGGCGCCGCGGGGGAAGCCATCGCTCAGGCCCCGTCCCTGGACCTGCCGGGCGCCCCGGGAACGCTGGTCGTTATCGAAGCCGGACAAGCAGCGACGCGTTCGGTCAGTCCCGGTGAGCGGCTTATCATCGGCAGAGACCCCGCGTCGAGCATCGTCCTGGCCGACCCGATGGTTGGTCCACATCACGCGTCAATCGAACGCCGCGGGCCGGGCTGGCTGGTTCGAGGCCTGGACATCGCCAACCCAACCTGGCTGCTCGACGCCACCGGCCGGCCCCATCCGATCCAGGGCGAGCTGGGCCTCAGGTCCGGAGAACTGCTGATCGGTGGTGCGCACGTGATGCTGTACCCGCCTCCGTCGTGACCGGAGGCTGGGTTGGAGGCCGGGCCCGCTCTCAGCCCACGACTAGCCCCCACTTGCGATCAGCCACACCCACAGGCCGGTCCCGGCCAGGCGGCCGCGAACAGCGCCAACAGGTCGATGATCAGGACGGCGATCGCAGCGAACCAGAATACCCGCTGCCAGAGCGTCAGTGGATCGAGGGAGCTGCCATCCATGCCATTGACCCCTCCCAGGCGAGGGAGTTGGAGGGCCGTGTGGGATTCGAACCCACGACCAGCCGATTAAAAGTCGGCCGCTCTACCACTGAGCTAACGGCCCGCGGTGGCGCACGCCCGGCGGCGCTGGCGCGATAGTACCGCCCGGACACTCGAAGGCGCGCCGGCCCTCCCGGCTACCTGCTCAGGTCGCGGATGGCTGCGAGCAGGTCCGCGTCACCGGACGAGTTGAGCTGAGCCGTCGTCATCGACCCCAGCTGAGACGGGTCGACCGGAATGGCCCCCGGGGCCATCGTCACGATCTCATCGGGTTTGATGCCCACGCCGAAGATCTTGTGGCCGGATGGAGTCAGCCAGTAGGCAGTGCCCAGGAAGATGACCGAGCCGTCGGACAGCTGGAACTTCTGGAGGACGGTTCCGGTCCCGAACGTCGACACGCCCACGATCTTCGCTCGTCCGGAATCCTGCAGCGCGCCCGCCACGATCTCCGCCGAGCTGGCCGAGTCGTGATCCACCAGCACCACCAGAGGGATGTTCGTATGCCGTTGCGTGGTGTCGACCCGCATGCTGGTGTTGTGGCCGCTGGCGTCCTGCTGGATGTAGACGACGCCGTCGGTCAGGAACTCGCTGGCCACGCTCGTTGCCTCCGACGCATACCCGCCGGGATTGCCGCGCAGATCCAGGACCATCGACGTGGCCCCGGCATTGCCAGCCTGGTCTATCGCCGTCTGGAGCTGGTCGCTGGCACCTGTGGAGAACTCGATCAGGCTGACGTCGGCGATGTGCGTTCCGGGCACGATGCCCCAGGACACCAGGGGGACACTCACCTGGGCACGGGTGATGGTGAAGTCGATCGGCGTTGTCGAGCCGGATCGAACGACCGTGACGGTCACCTTCGTTCCCTTGGGCCCGCGGACCTTGGAGCCAAGCTCGTCGATCGTCATCCCGGCGGTCGATGCGCCGTCGACGGCCGTGATCTGGTCGCCTGCCTTCACGCCGGCCGCCTCGGCGGGAGATCCTGCCAGGACCCTGTTGACGACGATCACGCCGGTGCTGGCCGAGATGAGGACGCCGATGCCGGCCACCGTCGCGTTTAGCGAAATCTGGAAGGCCTGGTACTCCTCGGGCGTGAGGAAGACCGAGTGACCGGTGTCTCCGAGGCTATCGACCATCCCCTTGAGCGCGCCGTACAGGAGCTGCTGGTCGGTGACCGTAGACCGGCCCACGAAGTTCTGCCGGATCACCTCCATCACCTCGTTGTAGAGGCCGTTTGTGTTGGGTGAGCCGGCAGCCATGCTGGCCGTCGACTGTGACCCGGTCGTGGTTGCGGGCGAGCTCGACCCGAACGCGGAGTGGTCCACGACCAGCCCGCCGGAGAAGGCGATCATGCAGGCGGCGACGACGATGAGAATCTGTGGCAGGCGGCTCGGCCGGTGGGGCAGCGGGCGGTCGGTTCCCACGGGGGCGTTCCACTGCGGCGGCGCCGGCGGCGGCGCGGGCTGCCAGCCCTGACCCGGCGGCCAGCCCTGACCCGGCGGCCAGCCCTGGTTCGGCGGCCAGCCCTGACCCGGCGGCCAGCCCTGACCCGGCGGCCAGCCCTGCGGCGCGGGAGCGCTCTGCGGCGACTGGTCCGGGGCAGCGGGTGGAGAGGACGGATCCGGAGCGACCGGTGGAATCCAGTTTCCCTCCGGGGAATCCGCCGCGGTCCAGCCCACCGTCGGGCCGTCGGCCGTATTCCCCGATGTGTTCTGTATCTTGTCGTCGTCGCTGCGCATGCAAGGCCTCCAATTCCGCTGGAGCACACATCATCGCGCAGATGTCCGCGGGGGACCCTGAAGGCAGGACGAGGTTCCGCTTGGCAGCGGGTGTCGTGGCAACCGCCCGGGATCGGCCCGGCGAGCCGGTCGGGAGCCGGCAAGCGTACGATGGATCCAGGAGGCGATGGCCATGACCCACGATGGTCCGAACCCCAACGACGGCCCGGGTTGGCTCAGACATCCGGAGTCGATCGCCCCGACGGTGCTTATCCTGGGCGGGTTCCTGACGGCCCCACCCATGTACTCGCGCTTCGTCCGTCGCCTGAAGGCGCGGGGTGCGGCGGCCGTCGTGGTCGCGAACGTCTGGACGCCGGATTGGCTGCTGGCGTCGGTCCGCGGCACGGGGCCTATTACCACGCGCTCTGCCCGGGCCCTGCTGGCCGCGGGTCGTCTGAGCCGGGCGGCGTCCGAGGGCGCGCCGCTCATCGTCATCGGACACTCGGCGGGCGGCATCACCGCTCGTCTGCTCACCGCCCCGGAGCCGTTCCCGGGTCGGAGGTTCGGGGCCGCGTCGCGCATCGGGGCCATCGTCACACTCGGCACGCCGCACCGGCTCTCCAGCGGTGAGGGGATCGGCCGCCGCCTCAACGAGGTGGCTTCGTCGATCGCGGACGCGCTCGTTCCGGGCTCGTTCTTCGCCCCGGAGATCGGGTACGTGTCGGTCACCTCGCGAGCCATCCGCGGCGATCCGGCAGGCACGGGCCGGGAGCGCGTCGCGCATCTCCTGTACCGGTCCGTGATCGGGCGTGCCGCCGTGCCCGGCGTCGAGGGCGATGGCCTCGTACCCGTAGCCGCGGCCGTGCTGGCCGGCGCCCGTCAGGTCGTGCTTGATGGGGCCATCCACGGGCCGAGCGCCGGCGGGCCCTGGTACGGCACCGACGACGAGGTCGATATCTGGTGGCCGATCGCGCTCGAGAGCTGGAGGGAGGCGCTGTGCGCTCGGGCGAGCTCCGCCGCGGCGGGAGGGAAATCGAGCCGCGGCCGGGCCGCGGTCGCCTGATGGTCCAGGCCGCCGCCTCCGGGGACCTCCGCGGGTCCGTCCGCGGCCCTCCGATAGACCGGCAAGTGCCGCGCTCATGTTTGACGGCCCCTCGGTGCGTCCCTACACTTCCCGGCGCGGGGTGGAGCAGCGGCAGCTCGTCGGGCTCATAACCCGAAGGTCGGCGGTTCGAATCCGTCCCCCGCAACCAAGCTCTCAAGCGTGAAACCCGGCCAATTGGCCGGGTTTCGTCTTGTCTTGGATCTGCGGGAGCCGCAGGCCCTCCTCGACCCCTGCCTCTAGCGCCGCATCTTGGCGTGGCAGACGACGCAGTCGAGGGCCCACGGCAGCGCCTCCAGGCGCTCCGGCGCAATCGGCTTGCCGCAGGTCTGGCACAGTCCGAACGTCCCGGCCTCGATCCGCTTGAGAGCGCCCTCGATCTGGACCAGGTGTTGCTCTTCCCGCTCCCGGAGCTGCTGGCCGCGCTGGCTCTCCGACACCTCGGTCGAGGCGGCGGTCTGGGCACCGTGGGAGACGCGGGGATGCTCGACCTCTTCGGACAGCTCAACTCGAAGGCGCTCCCGCTCGGTTTCCAGAGTCCTTCGTGCGGCTTCGACCAGCTTGGGATTCATGGCCCGCATCGTACGCTGCTCGATGAGGTAGTGCGCGCCCTAAAGCGCACGCCCGGCGGGATGTCGTGGAGTTGGCCTAAACTCGGTGACAGCGATTCGGTGCCGACCAACCGAGTCGCGGGTAAGACCGGCAGGCGGTCGAAGGAGCACGATGGCGTACAGGAAGGATCCCGTATGCGGCATGGAGGTCGACACCGACACGGACCTCAAGTTCGAGTACGAAGGCGAGACCTACTACTTCTGCAGCCGGGGCTGCAAACTCGACTTTGAAGAGGATCCGGAGAAGTACCTCGATCCCGAGTACGAACCGCACATGTAGCCTGGCCGGTCTCAAATGGGACCCGCCGAAGGCGATCCGCGTGGTACGCTCAGGGGGAGCGTCCGGAGTGCCGCATGAGCCTCCCAGCCTGAAATTCGGAACCAAGACTCCAGGAGTAGCCCGATGACCTATGTGATCGCCGAGCCATGCGTCGATGTCATGGACCAGGCATGCGTATCCGTCTGTCCGGTCGACTGCATCAAGTTCGAAGAGAAAGTGGATCGCACGCTCTACATCGATCCCGACGAGTGCATCGACTGCGGTGCCTGTGAGCCCGAGTGTCCGGTCAACGCCATCTTCACCGAGGACGCCCTCCCGGCCGAGTGGAAGAACTACACGAAGATCAACGCCGTCTGGTTCACGGACAAGGCGGCGGCCCGCAAGCTCGTCGACGCCGCCAAGCCGGCCTGATCCTCTCACCGCTCGAGTAGCGCCCGGCCGGCCAGCCGGGCGCTTTCGATTCCCGAGCCGCCCCTTGAACGGGCGCTCAAGTGGCTCCGGCTAGACTTCACCGATGCGTGTCGTCTCCATCTTCCCCGCGGCCACCGAGATCGTCTGCGCGCTGGGTCTGCGCGACCAGCTCGTCGGGGTCAGCCACGGCTGCGACTACCCTCCGGAGATCGAGGGCCTGCCGGTTGTCTCTCGCCCACGGACCGGTGAGGAATCGGCGGCCGAGCGTGCGCCAGCCGCGGCCGGTGAGGAGATGGGCCCGACGGAGCTGGATCGGGCGGCCCTGCTGGCCAGTCAGCCGGACCTCGTCATCGTTCGCGAAGGCGGGCTCGGCCCAAGCGCAGGTGCCGTGCGCGAGACCCTGGGCAGGGCGGCGGCCGGAACCTCGGTCGTCTCGCTTGATCCCGTCAGCCTCGAGGGTATCTTCCACTCGATCGCCTCCATCGGGGCGATGACCGAAGCCGAAGCCGAGGCGATGGGCCTGCTCGAAGCCCTGCGCGAGGAGATCGGCGAGATCGAGCAGCAGGTCGTAGCCCGCCACGACCAGGGCGTTCGGCCGAAGCGCGTCGTGGTGCTCCAGGGGCTGAAGCCCTTGCTGGCGAGCGGTCGATGGGTTCCGGAGCAGGTGCGTCGTGCCGGCGGCTGGGACGTGCTCGGTCATGAAGGCGGACCAGCGCCGCCAACGACCTGGGAGTCGGTCCGGGACGTGGATCCCGAGATGCTCATTCTGGCCCCGGCCGGCCTCAGCCTGCGGGAGGCCAAACGCGCCTGGGATCGGACCGCGAAGCCGGAGTTTTGGGACGAGATCGAGGCCGCCCGGCGCGGACGGGTCTTCATCGTGGAACCGGTCTACTTCTGCCGGCCCGGGCCCAGAGTGGTCGACGGCGTCGGCATGCTGGCCGAGATCTTCGATCCGGAGGGTTTCATCGAAACCTCACCCCCTGCCAGCTGGACGCCCCTCTTCGAGTAGCCATCGCACCTCCCCCGGCCATCGCATGGATTCCTTCCGGCGCTGGCGTTCAATTTCAGGATTTCTTCAGCCGGCAGGCCGAGTATTCGCCTCGGGTCCTCCCTCCTCACAGACCTCAGGCGAGACAAAGACAGCCGGTCGTCCTCCTCCCTCGGCGACCGGCTCTCGTCTGTCTTGGGCCCCTCGGCCCCGCGACATTGCCTGGCCCGTTGGCCTCGCAGCGCGCAATTCCGCGCGAAACCGGCCGTCATCGGCCGTTGGACGGGCCTATACTCGCCCGCATGTCGCCCCTGACAGACAGAACCGTGGCAACAATCGGCTCCGGCGTCATGGCCGAGTCGATCATCGCCGGGCTGCTTCGCGGCAAGCTGGTGGGGCCGCGCCAGATCATCGGCAGCGAGCCTCGGGCGGAACGACGGGCGGAGCTCGAGAGCCTGTACGGCGTGCGCATGGTCGCGTCGAACCTGGCGGCCGCGGCCGAGGCCGACGTCCTACTGCTGTCGGTCAAGCCGCAGACGCTGACCAAGGTCGGTCACGAACTGGGCGGCCACCTGCACCCGAACCAGCTGGTCGTCTCGATCGTCGCAGGCGCCACCTGCAAGGTCCTCACCGGCCTGCTCGATCACCGAGAAGTCGTCCGCAGCATGCCCAACACCCCGGCCCAGATCGGGCGCGGCGTCACCGTCTGGTACCCCACGCCGGAGGTGACCGAAGAGCAGTGCAATCAGGCCCGCGTGCTGCTCCAGGCCCTCGGCACGGAGCTGCAGGTCGAGGACGAGCGGTTCGTCGAGATGGCCACCGCGGTCAGCGGGACAGGCCCGACGTACGTCTTCCTGGTCATGGAGGCCCTTATCGACGCCGCCGTCCACCTGGGCTTTCCGCGCCACATCGCCCACGACCTGGTGATTGAAACCCTCGAGGGCAGCACGGCCTTCGCCAAGGCGACGGCTCAGCATCCGGCCGTTCTGCGAAACATGGTCACTTCGCCCGGTGGGACCAGCGCCGCCGCCCTCCACGAGCTCGAGTCCGGCCGGCTTCGCACCGTGCTGTCGGAGGCCGTCTGGGCCTCGTACCGGCGAACCATCGAGTTGGGAGCGGACCTGGAGAAGGGATTGGGCCTGAACGAGGGTGAGACCACCGGGCCGGCCGGCAGCGCTGCGAACGGCCGCGCGGCCGGGAGCGCCGGGCCGAAGTCCACGACCGGCCGGCGATAGCTGGCGTGGCTGGAATGAACGACCCCGGCGCGACCGCCGCGCCACGAGGCCTCCTGGCGATATTTGCCCACCCCGACGACGAGAGCTACGGCGCCGGCGGCGTGTTGGCCCTGGCCGCGGCGGCCGGCAATCCCGCCTGGGTGCTGTGCGTCACGAACGGCGATCAGGGCGGCCGGCCCGGCGAGACCGGCGTCGACCACTCGCTGGATCCGGAGATACGCCGCGAGGAGCTGCGCTGCGCCTGCAGGGAGATGGGGATATCCGAGCCGATCTTCCTGGGCTACCGCGACTCCGGGATGGAGGGCTGGGGCGCCGCCGAGGGCTCCCTGAGCCTGGCCGACCCGTCCGAGGTCGTCGAGCGGATGCTCACCGTCATCCGCCAGCTCCGACCGGCGGTGGTCGTGACCTTCGATCCGGGCGGCGTGTACGGGCACCCCGACCACGTTGCCTGTTCCGCCACTGCCACGGCCGCCTACGGGCGAGCCGCCGCCGACGCGGGCGGACCGGTCGCCCTGTACCACCAGGCCCTGCCACGTTCCCGGGTGGCCGCGATGCGAGCCGCGATGGAGGAGGAGCGCCTTCGCTCCGGCGAGGCCTCGCCTCCGTCCGAGGACGATCTGCGCCAGCAGGAGGCCTTCGAGCGTCTCGCCCGACCGGACGAGGACATCACCACCATCGTTCGCATCGGCTCCGTCCTGGAGCGTAAGGTCGCGGCCCTGGCCTGTCACGACAGCCAGATGCGCGGTCGCCGCTGGGAAGATCCCGAGACGCGAGCCCAGCTCGAGGCGATGTTCGGGGCGGAGACGTTCGTGCGCGTCGATCCCGCTCCGCAACCCGGTGAGGCGGAGGATCGTTTCATGGCGTTGGAATGGGGGGAGCGGTGACCGGCCGCGCCGCCGCCGAGGCCCTCCGCCAGAACGGAGAGAACGGCCGCGCCCGCCGCCCCTCCCGAGATGGGCTGACCATCGAGCAGGCCGGCGCCATCGAGGCACCGCGCGAGTTCCGACCTTCACCGGACGGCCGCCGCGTCGCTTTCACCGCCGAGTCCGCCGGGGCTCGCCAGATCTTCCTGATGCCGATCCGCGGCGGCTTTCCCGAACAGCTGACGGCCACCGAGAAGTCCGCCTCCGATCCGCAGTGGTCACCGGACGGCCGCCGCATCGCCTTCGTCCGGGACGAAGCGATCTGGATGATCGACACGGAGGGTTCTCATCAGGCCCTGGTCACGCAGCATCCGGGCGGCAACCGCTCGCCGCGATGGTCCGCGGACGGCCACCAGATCGCCTTCGTCTCACGGCGACGCGGCTGGGATCAGCTCTGGGTCGTGGACGCCCCGGTGCCGCGCCGCGGCCGTCCGGCGGCTCGCCCGCGCTCCCCGGAACCCACGCCTCTGACTTCGCCCGGCGTGGACATCGAAGACTTCGCGTGGTCGCCGGACGGCCGCGGCATCGCGGTCACGTCGCAGAGACTGCCGGACCTCCTGACATCGCAGATTCACATCGTGGATGTGGCCACAGGCCGCGACCGGCTCGTGGCCGGGAAGACGGCCTGGGAAACCGGGCCGCGCTGGCTGCCCGATGGATCGGGCCTGCTGATGGTTACCGATCAGGACGGGTGGTTCCACGTCCTTCTAGTTTCCTCGGATGGGAGCAGTCGCACGGTCCTGACCACGGGCCGGCACGAGCACGGCGAACCCGGCGGTGGCTGGGGCTACGTCCCGCTGCCCTCGCCGGACGGGCGGCGCTTCGTCCACATCGAGATCCGGGAAGGGCTCGTCAATCTGCTGGTGGGCGATCTTCCAAACGGCACGAGCGGCACGTCGCCGGCCGGCGCGCGCTCGGCCGTGCTCAACCCGTTCGAGGGCGTGTGGATGGCGATCGGCTGGCTGCCGGACTCGTCGGCCATCCTGGCGGTGGGCCGGAGCGATCGGATGCCGGACGACCTGTGGCTCTTGCCGATGCCGGAAGCGGCGGCCGAGGGCGTGAAGCCCCGACAGCTGACCCATTCCCTGCCCACGGTCGTCGACACCGCTCACTTCGCCTCGGGAACGCGCGTCGCCTTCGAAGCTCGGGACGGGTTGCGCGTCGAAGGGACGCTCTACCTGCCGGCGAGCGCCGTCGGGGAGGAGGCGACGCGCGTTCCGTGTCTGATCCACTCGCACGGCGGGCCGAGCCACCAGTCATTCCGCGACTGGATGCCATTCCGCCAGCTCGTCGTGGAATCGGGGATCGCCTTCCTCTCGGTCGATTTCCGCGGATCCACCGGCTACGGTCGCGAGTTCCGGTGGGCCAACCGCGGAGAGTGGGGCCACGCCGACGCCTTCGATGTCATCGACGCGGCCCGGTGGGCGACCGCTCAGCCATGGTGCGATGGCCGTTTGGCCCACCACGGCGCCTCGTACGGCGGCTACATGACGCTCTGCGTCCTGACAGAGGAGCCTTCGCTCTGGAAGGCCGGGATCGACCTGTACGGCGACTCGGAGATAGCCGAGAGCTACCGCCACGGCGATCGGCTGGGCCGGATCGACCTGCAGCGGATGATGGGCCGTCCGGACGATCCGGCGGCGGCCTCGGGATATCGCCGCGGCTCGCCGCTCTATCGGGTGGAGCGCATCGAGGCCCCACTGCTGATCCTTCACGGCCGCAAGGACAAGCGCGTGGCGCCGCTCATGACCGAGAAGGTCGTCGAAGCGCTCGAGATCGAAGGCAAGCACTACCAGGTCCACTGGTACGACGATGAGCAACACGGCTGGCAGAAGCGCGAGAACCGGCGCGACGCCTGGAAGCGCTGCCTGGACTTCCTGCGGCGCCACCTGCTGGAGCAGGTCGACGAAGGCTAGCCCGTCGGCGAAAGGGGGCATGGAGTGTTCGGTCTTGGCAGAAAGCCGAGCGTGCTCGACACCGAGGCGCTGAACGCCTTCTTCGACGTTCTGGACCATATGGGCGACGTCGAGCTGTTGCGGATGAGGGCGGCCTGGCAAGCCGTTCCCAGGCGAATCCACGAGGAGGCCTGGGCCTCTGTTCGAGCCGTCGGCGCTCGCGACGGCCTCTCCAGGGACATCGACCGCGTCCGCAAGCGCGCCATGGCCTGGGCGGCGCGCGGTAGCGACGTGGTGCCGTACGCGCTCAGCGACAGCGCCACGTGGGCTCAGGTCAAGCTGGAAGCGGAAGAGGCGATCGTCGACGTCGCCCTGGGAATCGCGCTCGGCGACCGGCTCGACGAGCGGACGCGCGAGACCTTGCTCGCCGCGTGGGTCGGCGCCCGGTAGGGATCCCGACGGCTCGGGCGCGCCAGTCGCCTAACCCGATTGCCCGTGCCGGCGGCCCCTTTCCGCCGACAGATGTAGGCTGCCCACGTGGCAGATCTACGTGTCGAGCTGCTCGCCCTCGAGGACTGCCCTCACCTCGAGGAAGCGCGTCGTGACCTCGAGAGCGTCCTACGCAGAGGGATCATCGAAACCCCGGTGCAGTTGATCTTCGTCAGCGGCCAGGAAGATGCCGAGTTCCTCGGCTTCCAGGGTTCGCCGACGATCAGGATCAACGGTCGGGACGTGGTTCCTCAGCCGGACCTGCCAGTCGCGTTGGGCTGCCGGATCTACCGCGACGACCAGGGTCGTATGGTCGGCTCGCCGCCCATCGAGTCGATCCGCGCCGCGATCGACGCGCATCGCCAGGGCCGTCTCGAGGCCTTCCAGCGCGACGAGGCCGGCCTCGTCGCCAGGTTCGCCCGAGAGGCCGAGGCGGCCGAAACATCGTCTGAGCCTCAAGACAAGAGCCGGGAGGGTTGACCGATGGGGTTCGCCGATACCATCCGCGTCCTGCCGCATGAAGCCATGCGGTCGGTCTTCATGTCGCTGTCGCATCGTCGATCGCTTGCCCGGCTGGCCGTACGGAGTCCGCTGACGCGACCCGTGGTCGCGCGCTTCGTCGCCGGAGAGACGCTCGACGCGGCGCTCCCCGCCATCGCCGCCCTGCGGCGCGCCGGCCTGCGAACCACCGTCGATGTGCTGGGCGAATCGACCACGTCACCCGAGCAGGCCACCGCCGCGGTCGAGCGCTACCTCGCGACCGTCGCCGCTCTCTCGGCCCAAGGCCTGGAGGTCAACGTCAGCCTGAAGCTGACGCAGATGGGCCTCGAGATCGGCCGCGACCTCTGCCAGGCCGACGTGATGCGCATCGTGGAGGCGGTCGAAGGCGCGGATGGCTTCGTCCGCTTCGACATGGAGGACCACACCAAGACCGACGCCACGCTCGATATCTGGCGCGCCGCCCACGATCGCTATGCGCAGGTGGGCGTGGTGATCCAATCGGCCCTCCGGCGGAGCGCCGCGGACGTCGACGCCGTCACCGCCGCGGGAGGACGCATTCGCCTCTGCAAGGGCGCGTACGACGAGCCGGGCCCCGTCGCCTTCCGGACCAAGAAAGCCGTGGATGCAAACTACGCCCGCTTGATGGAGCGGCTGCTGCTGGCCGACGCGCATCCTGCCCTGGCCACCCATGACCCAAGGCTGATCGCCCGGGCGATCCAGATCGTGGAGCGGGAGGGGATCGCCCGCGACCGGTTCGAATTCCAGATGCTCTACGGCGTCCGGCGCGACCTGCAGCGGATGCTGATCGATCGCGGCTACACGGTCAGGATCTACGTCCCGTACGGCACGGAGTGGTACCCGTACTTCATGCGCCGCCTGGCCGAGCGACCCGCCAACGTCGGCTTCATGCTGCGGGCCGTGGTCCAGGAGGAGATCCGGCGGCTCCACGGCCGGTAGGGCGCCCGGCGCGGCGAGGTGTCGGCAGTCGGGTCGGCCGCGAATCGGCCGCGGTTGGCCGCGGTTGGCCGCGGTTGGCCGCGGTTGGCCTTCGCGTCAACCTGCGGCGGTGCTTCGGTCAGGCTTCCACGACCGGCTGGCGCAGGACCGTCTTGAGCTTCGCCGGGCCCGTCCGGCGCGGGTCGCCAAGGTAGATCTCGTGGTGGGCGCCGCGCGGCTCGTATCCCTGGGCGGCGATGAAGGCGTGGAGCCGTTCTATCGTGGGCCGTTCCTCGCTGTAGGGCCCGATGTGCATCACCTGGGCGCAGCGGCCTTCGCGCCGCCGCTCGAAGCGCAGCCGAGCCAGCTGGTCGGAGTCGCCCTTCTTGCGGCGCACCTCGGCCACGGCCTCCTCGAAGACCGGCGGAGTGACGTCATCCGAGACGGCGATCAGAGCCCGCCAGCCCCACTTCTCAGGCGCCACGTTCATGTCGAAGGCCTCATCGTCGCCGGTGAACCAGAGTGCCTCCAGGGGCAGCACCGGCATCGCCAGGCCGTCGCGCTTGAGCCGGAACTTGATCGTATAGACGACGGGGAAGAGGGCCGCGAAGGCCTTCTGAAAGTCGGTCGTCGGCTGCTCGGCGTCCTCCTCGGGGGCGCCCTTGCCGTCGATCATCAGATAGCCGAGCTCGGGAACGTCCACCAGAACGGGGTTTCGGGGCGGATTGAAGAGCGGTGCGAGTTGTTTCCTGAGCTCGGGAGCGGCGGTGATGGCCATAGCTTTCCTCCTGCGGCCGGTGCAGAGTCCCTGGTAAAGCCTCCCGTGAGGTGAGAGTCAAGCCCGGCGGTTCGAGACGGCCTGCTTGAGGTCCAGCGCGGCGACCAGCTGCTGGCAGTGCTCCTCGATGTGGGCGGAGAGCATGACGTCGACGATCTGCTTGACCGTCATCTCGCCACGCTCTTTGTGCAGCCCCCGCCGGGCCACCTGCCGTTCGTCGAGCTCGAGGAGCCGGCGCACGACTCTCTCCAGGGAGTTGTCGAGGCGACCGTACAACTCGTAGACGGGCAGCGTTCGGTCCCGGTCGACGGTCAGGATGCGGACCAGGTCGGTCGGGGCGCGCCCGAACGGAACTGGCTCGATCTCGCCGGCGAGGACGCGCTCGATCTCCCCGAGCCAGTACGGCAGCATTTCGTCGACGTGGGCGAGCACCTCGCGGCCGACCCACTCGCGATTGCGTGGCAGGTCGTCCGGTGCGGGCGGGCTCAGCTCGACGCGACTGCGCGCCCGAACCAGGTTGTCGCGAGCGGTGCGCAATCGTTCGACCTGCGCGTGGAGGGTTGCCATGAGCCGATTGTCGCTCCCGAACGGAGGCCGGGCGATGGCGCCGACCGTGTCATCTGAGAGGGTAGCGAAGTCCGAGCCGGTCGTCGTCGTCTATCCGGGTTGAGGGCGAGATCCCGTCGCCCCAAATGCCGGTGCGCGGGTGCACCGGGGCCGCGGCCACCGGGCACGGGCCGCCCCGCCGGGTCGCCGGCTATGGCTCCTCGAGGACGATCGGGCGAGACTCGGAGGGAGTGGCGAACTGGGCGAGAAGCACACCCGCCAGGACGATGGCCGCTCCCAGGGCCCGGATCGGAGAGAAGGTCTCGTTGAGGAACGTGATCCCCAGGACGATCACGACGACAGGCTCGACTGTGGCCATCAGGGAAGCCTGAGCGGCGCCGATCCGCGCGGCCGAGGCGTAGAACGCCTGGATCGCGATGGCCGCGGCGAAGACGCCGATGCCAACCAGACCGGGCCACGCCGCCGCCGGCACCTGCGTGGGCAGCAAGGGTTCGCGGGCAACCAGCCCGACGGCCATCGT
This sequence comes from Candidatus Limnocylindria bacterium, assembly GCA_041494645.1. GTDB lineage: Bacteria > Chloroflexota > Limnocylindria > Limnocylindrales > CSP1-4 > Fen-1039. The sequence continues at coordinate 8,708 of JBGQBD010000011.1, read as the reverse complement.
GGCGAGCCACGTGCCGGTCATCATGACCGCGCCCGCAACCGGAGGCGAAACCTCCGCGCCCCTGCCGTGCGAGCGCATGTCGGCCGTCTGGCCGGGCCGCTCGCCCGCCATCCAGGCGGTCAGGACGATGTAGACGGTGTAGAACACCGGCGCCAGGAGCGCCAGCACGATCCCGCCCCTATCCGTGTTGGGCTTGATGCCGCCGATCGTCAGGACGGTCCCGAGGATCACGATCGCCAGCGATCCCCAGGCGAGCCGGCCCTGGAACTTGTAGCCGAGGCGCAGCGAAAGCACCGCGACGAGCGCCGGATATGCGCTCATGAGGAGAGCGACGAGAGAGATGTCGATCCGCTCGATGGCGGCGTAGTAGGCGCTGGCGTTGATGACGAAGAAGGCGCCGGTGAATAGCAGGCGGGCGACGGTTCGGCGGTCCAGTTCTCGGAGCGCTGCGCGGGCGCGCGGCTGGGCCAGGAGCCAGGCCCAGCTGACCAGAGTGGCGAACAGAAAGCGCCACACCAGCATCGCGATCCAGTCCACGCCGGCAGGGTGCACGTAGGCCTTGAAGAAGAGCGGGCCCGTGCCGTAGGAAGCGCCCGCGAGGGCGCCCAGGGCAATCCCAACGACGCGGCGTCGATCCATTCGCGAAGGCTACCAGGGGTCGGCCGGCGCCTGCCCGGGCCAGTCGAACGGGGCGGGTGCGGCCCGCGGCGCCGGGTGTCGACCGGCGTGCACGAGGCAGCCGACGGGTGCGCGCCGCGGTCGGATTGGACCATGGCCTAAGTGGCCCTCCATCGGAACTACCGTCGGAGTACCGATCGGGCGGTACGAGTGAGTCATTGGCCTTCTCTGGACCCGCCCGTAGCATCGCAACATCGAAGCGGTCGATCGACCGCCGTTCCTGAGGTCGGATGCGATGACTCGGGCCCGCGAACGCTGCCCCCGCTGCGGCAGGCGCCTGGTAAGCACGCGCTTCGACGCGACCTTTCGGCTGCCCGACCGGAGCGAGCGTCTCTGCTTCGGCATCCCGGGTGGTCTGTGCGAAGACTGTCATCAGCTGTACATAGATCCCGAGTTGATCGAGCTGCTCGACCTGGGTCAGGGCCGCTGCGTCTTCGCCATCGAGAGTGACCTGGTCGTTCAGGAACAGGCCTGGTCCAGCGCCGACTGAGGCCGCCCGAGCCCCCCTGCCCAGCTGCCCCTGGTTGACCGTGGCCTTCGCCGGCTTGCGCAACGGGCGCACAATCGACGGCGTGACTGAATCCGATCCCATCCTCCCGAGCTCGGCGCCGGACGGCGGCGCACCGGCGCGACGCCCAGCCGCCATCTGCCACGGTTCGGGCCACATCGTGAAGTTCGGCAACCCGGCCTTCGTGGCTGCCTTCGGGGCGCAGTGCGTGGGTCTGCCGGCGCGGGAGTGCCTGCTGGGCTTGCCGCCCGATGCCTTCGTCCTGATGGACGTGGTCCTGGCGCAGGGCCGCCCGTTTTCTCGCTGGATCCGCCTGGGCAAAGAGGAGTGGCGGATGACCGCCGTGCCGCGCGTCGATCCGGGTACTCACGAGGTCTACGGGGTCGCCTTCCACCTGCGGTCCCTCTACGACCTTCCGGTGCTGGCAAGCGGATCCAGCGACGAATAGGTCCCGCCTCGGCGCCGGCCTGCCAGCCTCCGCGCCGGCCCCGCCGGCCTCAGGGCGAGCCCCGCCGGCGCACCTTCTCGGCGATCCACAGGCTGACCGCCGCGCGACGCCGAAGCTCGCTGCCCCCTTCGCGGCTCTTGATCGCGGCATCCAGCTCTAGGAGGCCCGCGAGAGCGGCGTCCAGCTCCGGAAGCGTCCAGGCTCGGGCCTGTTCGGCCAGGCGCTCCGCCCGGTAGGGCTTGAGCTTCAGCGTTCGTACCAGCGCCGCGGCGGGGGCCCCGGCGGCCAGCAGGTCAGCGATGTCGATCAGCTCCTTGATGCGGCGATGCAGGTGGACGATCAGGACGGGGCCGGGGACGTCATCGAGGCGTTCCGCCAGCTCGGCGGCTTCGCCGGCGCGGCGCATGCCGACGGCGTCGAGGAATGCCCACGTTGAGCCGGGGACGGCGTCCGCCACCAGGGCCTTGACGTCCTCGGGGCCGATCGGCCCGTCGAGGCGGTAGACGGCCAGCTTCTCCAGCTCCGCCACGGCGAGCTCGCCCTGGCGCCGGCGGTCGATATCGCGCTCCCGGACGTTGGCGCCGACCCGCTCCGCGAGGAGGGCCGCGGCGGGCGGCGAGATGCTGATGCCGCGCTCCCTGGCCCGATCGACGATCCAGCGGGCCATCTGGTCGCGGGTCGGTGCCTTGAACTCGCGGACGTCGCCGCCGGCCCCTGCCACGGCGTCGCGCAACGCCTCGAGAGAGGCGGGACGGCGAGCGGTGCCGTCCACCGTGTCGAGGAAGGCAAGGCCGTTGCCGGAGGCCACGGCGCCGAACGTCTCGACCAGCCGTGCCGCCAGCGGCTTGGTAGCCAGCAACGGCGCCGGCTCGGCGACGACGACGAGCGACCCGCCGCCGAAGAGCGTTGCCGTGGCCACTCTCTCGGCGATCTCATCGGCCGTGGTCGCGGCGCCGGCCAGGCGCATCCGCTCCAACGGGGGACCGTCGCCGGCCAGCCGGGCCGCGAGCGCGTCCGGGCCGCGGCTGACGCCGTACGAGTCGTCGCCCCAGTAGTACCCGAGCGGCGCGGCAGGTCCCGTGGCCACGTCAGCCGCTCCTCGCCGATCGCAGGGCGCGCCCGGTCCACGCCAGGCGGCGCACCTCATCGGGCGCTACGCCCGCCAGCTCGCAGACGCGCAGCTCCAACGTCTCGGCCCTGCGCCACACGGCCAGGAGCGTCTCCGACGTCCAACTGCCGCGCGCCCGCCCGGCACGATCTGCCGGCGGATAGCGGCGCTCCCAGGAGCCGAAGCGTGCCGTCATCGATTCGAGACGCTGGCCGGCGCGCTTGTCCGCGTAGGCGAGGATAAGCGCCTCCGGCGGCCCAGTCTCGAGCCATAGCTCAAACCAGGCCGCGTCGGCGAGCCTCGTCACCGGGTGGCCTATCACTACCGGCCCAAGCTCTGGGAACCCGTGGCGGGCCAGCCAATCGGCCGATCCTTCGGCGTGGGGCAGGCCATCGACCTCCGACTTCACCGACGAGAGCTTGTCTACGTCATGGAGGAGCGCGGCCGATTCCACCAGGCGGCGATCGAGCGACCGTCCAGCCGCTGCAGCCTGCCACGCCAGCCAGGCTGCCGTCTCCGCAACTGCTCGCGAGTGGCGGAGGAGCCACGCAGGCGGCTCCAGTGAGAGAAGAAGGACGGCGCTGTCGCGACGGCTGGGCACGGACATCGGGCGAATCGTACAGGAGCCCGGATGGTCCGGCCGCGCCGACTTGGGAGTCGGCTGGTTTGGTGACCGCTGGTTGAGTGGCGCCGCCGCCGGCCCCGCGCGCCGAGGTGACGGTTACCGCCACCCGATCGAGTGCCGTCTCGACGGTACCGTCCTGGTCCGTCCGGCGGACGGTTGGGCTGTGGGCCCGAAGCCGGGCCATCGTGCCCGCGTTCGGATGGCCATATCTGTTGCTCGCCCCGACCGAGACCACGGCCACGGACGGGTCGACCGCGGCGAGCAGATCGTCCGACGAGGCGGTCGCGCTGCCATGGTGAGCGACCTTAAGCATGTCGACCGTCGGCAGGCCTCGGCCCAGCAGGACCGGGTCCACGTCGTCCTCGATGTCGCCCGTCAGGAGAAACCGGCGCCCCTCGTACTCGCCTAGCAAGACGATCGACGCGTCGTTCGTCTTGCGGTTGTCCGTGGCGTTCGGGTCCAGGCCTTCCGGCCGCTTGGTGCCGTCGTCCGGCCACAGGACCTCGAGCGTGGCATCGTCCAGGCGCAACGTCTGCCCCGCCCGCAGTGGCTCCGCCCGCAAGCCGTTGGCCGCAAGGGCCGCCTTCCAGGCTCGATAGTCTGGAGTCGTAGCCGGCCAGCCCGACTCGAACGCGCGGCCGACTCGATACCTCTCCACCACGGCGACGAGGCCGGCCACGTGATCGTCGTGAGGGTGTGTCAGCACGATCGCGTCCAGGCGCCGATCCCAGGACGGAACGTAGCGATCCAGCGCCGTCATGAGGACATTCGCGTCCGGTCCGCCGTCGACCAGGATGCGGCCCCCGCGGTCGCCCTCGAGGAGTAGCGAATCGCCCTGACCGACGTCCAGGACGATCACGTGGATGCATCCGTCGGGCCGGGCCGCGACGACCGACCCGGCCACGACAATCGCGAGCCCTGCCCCGGCCAGGGCGATCCGATAGCCCGGCCTGATGGGAGATGGGCGGGCGCGACTGCCGGCGGATCTCGCGGCCCCGACCGTGCCCTTGTGCCTTTGGGTCTCCCGTGAGGCCGGCCCGCGGAGCGTTCGATGCAGTCGAACCAGGACCAGGCTGGCCGCCGCGGCCGCGGCAACGTTCGCGGGGGATGGGAGCGTCTCGTTCGCACCCGGAACCGAGGCGGCCAGCTGCACGGCTGCCACCAGTGCGGCGAGCACCAGCTGCGCCGGCATGGCAAGAAGCCCGGTCAGCCAGATCGGCGCCCCGGCCACCGCAAGCCAGCCGGCCGCGAACGCGATTGCCCCCGCCGCCATCGCCGGGGGCACGAGCGGGACCGCCACGAGGTTGGCCGCCGGCGCGATGAGGGACAGCCGGCCGAATGTCAGCAGGGCGATCGGCAGCGTAGCGACCTGCGCGGCGAGGGAGACTCCGAGGGTGTCGCGGAGAGCGCCCGGCAGTCGGGGGAAGCGCTCCCCGACCAGGCGCGTGAGCGGCGTGGCCCAGGCCACCAGCCCGGCCGTGGCGGCCGCCGAGAGCTGGAAGCCGACGTCGCTCACCGTCCCCGGGTCGAGAAGCAGCATGATCGCGACCGCCCAGGCCAGGCTCACGACGACCCGTGAGCCGCGCCCGCTCTCGACCGCCATCAAAGCCACGCCGGACATGAATGCGGCCCGAACCACCGACGGAGACGCGCCGGCGAACACCGTGTAGGCGACGATCGCGCAGATCGTGACCACCGCCCTCCGTCGCCGGGTGACGAAGCCGCGCAGCAGCGCCGCCACGGTCGCCGCCACGATGGCGATGTTCCACCCCGAGATGGCGACTATGTGGCTGACCCCGGCCGTGGTGAAGGCGGCCGCCAGGTTGCGGTCCACGCGATCTCGCAGCCCGATCAGGATGGCCGAGGCCAGCCCTCCCTCCGGCTCCGGAAGCACCTTCTGGAGAGCGTCGCCGGAAGCCTGGCGGATGGCCTCGAGGCGGCCGGCGACGGAGTCGTCGTGGCTGACCAGGGCCAGCCCGGTGGCTTCGCATCTGGCGGAGATCCCCTGCGCGGCCAGGTACCGGTCGTAGTCGCTGTCCGCTAGAGGCCGGACCCGGCCGGACCAGATGACGACGTCACCGGCGATCAAACGCGGGTAGGCCGGGAACTGCGCCGAGCAGCGGAGCGGCCGACCCGCCAGATCGACCGTGGCGATCTGGAGACCGTTGGTGGTGCGGGCACTCTCGACGCCGGCCGTCCAGGGCCCGGCGCCATCGGGCAGAGCCGTCGTCTCGTCCGGCCCGGCTCCACTCCCCAGCACGAGCCCGACCGAGAGGCGGGCGGCGACCAGCGCGGCCCCAAGCGACGCGGTCGCAAGCGATCCCGCCAGACCGCGCCGGCCGCGAGCCAGGGAGCAGCACGCGGCCACGGCCAGCGCCACGGACACGGCCACGGCCGCGATGACGGCCACGGTCGAGTCACCGCCCAGCGGCTCATACGACGCGGTCCCCGCGGCAACGATCACGCCGAGGGCGAGCCACGCCGGGCGGGCGCGCATCGGCTATCCGACCATGACCTGGTCGCGGAACTTGGCTAGCGTAGCGACGGTGACGAGCTTGCGAGTGACCAGGTCGTCGAGCGAGGTGAACGGCCGCTCGCTCCTCGAGGCCATGATCTTCGCGGCCGTCGCCGGCCCGATCCCGGGCAACGCGTCCAGCTGCTCGGCCGTGGCGGTGTTCAGGTTGAGGAGGCCGCTCGTGGCTTCCGCGGGCGGCGCGGTGGCAGATCCGTCGCCAAGCCTCGGGACCGCGATCAGCTCGGCGTCCTGCACCTTCGCCGCCAGATTGAGCTTCGTCTCGGCCTGCCGCGGGTCGACGTCCGGCGCGTAGCCGCCGGCTGCCCGGATGGCGTCCGCCACGCGCGAGCCCTGCGGCAGGGAGAAGACGCCGGGATGTACGACGGCCCCCGCCACCTGGACCACCAGCATCTGGGCAGACGGCCCCGGCGATCCCGACCCGTCCGGACCGGATAAGACTTCGACCCGTCCGCTCGGGCCCAGCTCTACGAAGGCAACGACCGCGAGCGATCCGACGGCCAGGGCGGCCGCGACCGCGATCGTCACGACCAAGGCCGCCCGTCCAGATCGCCCCGGGGACGCTTCGGCCCTGCCAGCCTCCGGCGCCTCGAGCGCCCGCCAGGGCGCGCTGGTATCCATCGACTTCTCCGATTCGGCCTGCGCGGCGGGTTGCCGGCACCCTATCGGAGCGCGCTTATCTGCGACTGACGCTGCCCTTATCTCAGAGCGATCCGGGCCGATGCCCTCGCCCATCGGTGGCGTTCACCGCTCGTCTCCCTACGGCGCCCGGGCGACGATCTCCTTGAGAAAGGCGTCGATCTCGGGGACCGATCGCAGCATTCGCTCGAAGTAGTCGTTGACCGCCTTGAGGGCTGCGTTCTGAACGCCCGCCATGTCGCTCGCACGGTCGGCTTCGGTGCCATGTTGCTGGATCGAGTTGCGAAGCTTGAGCAGGTGGCCGACCATCTCGGCTTCCTCCGGCCCGTCGAGGGCCTGAATGGCGGACATGATCAGCCGGTCTACCTCGGCGGTCATCGTCTCGGCGGCGAAGTCCTCACCCGAGTTGGCCGCGTCATCCAGCGTTCGGATCAGTGCCGCGACCTGGTACAGGGCCGTCACCGGCTCGTCGAACAGCTCACGGATGAACGCCGCTTCGGCATAGTGGCCGTTCATCCGGAAGACGTTGTAGAGGCGACGGGCAACCTTGCCGTAGTTCGGGTCCTGGACCATGTACTTCCAGACCTCGTGTTCGAGCGCCTCGACGTAGTCGTCGACGGTATCGGCCGAGAGCTCCTTGACGAGCTTCGAGAAGATCGGGATCGATTCGGTGTCGAGGTAGACCTCCTGGAAGTACGGGTCCAGAAAGCCGTCCAGGGGCACGATCTTGCCGTCGGGCCCCTCCCAGGTGGCGTCGAGGACGTTGCTGGCATTGGCCAGCTTGCCCCGCGAGCTGTCCGCGATGACCCAGTCGAGCTTGCACCAGCCGGGGTCGCGGGTCGCGTCGGCCCACGTGTAGACGGCGGTGGAGCCGTCCATCAGCGTGACCTCCATCTGGCCGGCGTGGACCTCGTTCGGCGTCCACGACATCGGCGACTTCACGCCGACGGGCTTGCCGCCCTTGGTCGCCTCGACGGGATGCTGGCCGAACTTGACCTCCCAGAGCCGGTGGCCCGGCCCGCTGGCGGTCGCGAGGGCCTTCTCGCGGATCATGTCGGCCAGGATCGAGCAAGCCTCGTCGCGGGTATCGGTCTTGATGTGGATTCGCTCGAAGTAGTCGCAGTCGGCGGGGAAGGCGTTGATCTTGCTCTGGGCTGCCGAACCGGAGATCGACAGCGCGGTCAGAACCTGCGGCGGCCGGTCCTCGAAGCCGACGATCTTGCCGATCTCCCGGAAGCGGGCGAGGTCCGCTGGCTGGAAGTCGAGCATCGAGACGCGGTGGCCGTAAACGCCGGTGTTGACATCGACGACGAGATCGCCGCCGCTCGCCTCGGTCTCCATCGCGGCGATCCAATCCTCGGCCTCCCGCTCGTCGATCTCGACACCAAGGCGGGCGGCCGACTCGACGACCCTGGCGATCGCGGCGGCTCGCTCGGCGTCGGTCGACCGGGGCGTCTTCCCGGTCCCGGCCGGCCGGCTGACGGTGCCCGGCTCCATGGCGACGCCTCCTTCTGGTGCGACGGGCCGCTTCCCCATCCGATTGTACGGCGGCGAAGTGGCGTGACGACCACGCCGTGCCGGTCGTCCGGCGCACGTGCCGCCGGCGCGTGCCCGTGGCGCGCCCTCTACCGAACGACGATGTTGACCAGCTTGCCGCCCGCGTGGATTACCTTATCGGGCTTCCTGCCCTTCAGGGCGGCAGCGACTTTGGGCCGCGCCAGGACCAGTCTCTCCAGGTCCGCCTGGGAGATGTCCACAGGGACCATGACCTTGTCGCGGAGCTTGCCGTTGACCTGGACCGGGACCTCACGCTCGCTCTCGGCTGCGGCGGACTCGTCCACTTCCGGCCAGGGCTGGGTATGGATGGACGACCACGCCTCACCGCGCGCCTCGGCCAGCCTCGACCACAGCTCTTCGGTGATGTGCGGCGCCGCCGGGGCCAGCATCAGCAGCAGCAGAAGCACGGCTTCGTTCCACGCCGCGCTGCCGGCCGCTTCGGTGCCGCGGTACCGCTGCAGCAGGTTCGACAGCTCCATCAGGTGCGCGACCATGGTGTTGAAGCGCAGCTCGGCGTACTCCTCCGAGACGACGCGGAGGGTTCGGTGCGCCGCTGTCCGGAGCGCTCTTTCGGCCGCCGCGGTGTCCTGCCCTGCCGGCAGCACGCCCGAT
>JBGQBD010000010.1:0-40248 GCA_041494645.1 Candidatus Limnocylindria bacterium | reverse complement strand
TGGTCGAAGGCGAAAACGGTCCTGCGGGTTCAGTGATTCCGATGCATGCCGCGGGTCGCCGGAAGCCGCGATCTGCGCCGATGCCAACTATTCCGTAGACTTCACCGGCCGGCGTCCCCTCCGGTGACTTAGAGATCTGGAGATCCAGCCACGACGACTCTCTACGCGCCAGAACGTCGCCCCCATCGCGAGCCCACGATCATCGACTACGTCAACATCCGATGGGTCGACGAGTGGTGCAAACGCTGCAACATCTGCATCGAGATCTGCCCCAAGGACAGCCTCGTCCTGACCCACGACGCAATCATCGAGGCCATGGACTGCATCCGCTGCGGTCTGTGCGAGCGCTTCTGCCCGGACCTCGCCATCGAGGTTCTGCCCAAGCGCGACGAGTCCGGCAAGCTCCCGGCCGAGGCCGCGCCGGCCAGGACGCCGACTGGGCAGGCCCGACCGCATATCCCCGACGTGGCCCGCGGCCCCGCCGTCGCCGGCAAAGACCCACATCGCGGCATAACGGACGCGGAGAGCGCCTCGAACGTCGACCGCAACAACCCGACCTGAGCGAGAGACCAGACCGATGACCAAGCGACTCGTCCAGGGGAACGAGGCAGTCCTGCTCGGCGCAGTTCGCGCGGGAGCCACGTACTTCTGCGGCTACCCGATCAGCCCCTCCTCCGAGATCCTGGCCCAGGCCTCGCAATATGCGGCCGTTCACCCCGAGTTCCGCTTCCTGCAGGCCGAGGATGAGATCGCCAGCGCGAACGCGATCATGGGCGCAAGCCTGGCGGGAGCCAAGTCGTTCACCGCCACCTCCGGGCCGGGCTTCAGCCTGATGCAGGAGGCGATCGGCTACGGGCACAAGATCGGCATCCCGGCGGTGATCGTCAATGTCATGCGCGTCGGCCCGGGCACCGGCATGCCAACGATGCCCGGCCAGGGAGACCTGAACCAGACGAGGTACGGTTCCACCGGCGACTACACCAGCATCGTGTTCTATCCCTCGACCGTGGCCGAGTGCTACGAGTACGCGATCCAGGCCTTCAACGCGGCCGAGGAGAGCCGGACTCCGGTGATCCTGCTCTCGGACGCGTTCCTGGGCCACCTCAACGAGGTCGCGGACCTGGACGCCATAGACGTGCCCGTCGTGCCGCGCACGATGGAGCCTCTCGCCTCGGGTGGGACGCGGCTCTTCTCCGGCGTGGCCACCTACCCCGACGGCGAGCCGGCCACCGCCGACGCGGACGAGTTCATCCGCCAGTACGAGGAAGCCAAGGCGCACCGCCTGGCGGTCGCCGAGCGCTACGCCTTCTACGAGTACGGCTGGAACAAGGAGTCGGACACGCTGGTGATCGCATTCGGCATCACCCGCCGGATCGCCCAGCCGCTGGCCGCGCATTTCGCGCTATTCCGCCCTATCCGCATCTGGCCAACCCTGGACAAGGAACTGGTCGAGATCGCCGGGCGCTACAAGAAGATCATCGTCATCGAGGGCAGCGACGGGCAGTACGCCAACGTCGTGGAGCGGATGCTCTTCCGCCGCGTCGAGCGCGTGCCGCTTCTCGGGGGTCGAATGAGCCTCGAGGCCATCCGCGAAGGCCTCGATCGAATCGGCCTGCTGCCCTCACAGCCGTCTGAGTCCGGCGCCGAACCGCCGGCTCGGGTCGGCTGACCAGCGTCCCGCAGAGGTTCACTCCAATGGCCGTCAAGGACAAGCTCAAGACTCATCTCTTCCCCACGATCTGGTGCCCCGGCTGCGGCATCGGCCTGATCATGCAGCAGCTCGCCAGCGTCATGGACGACCTCGGCCTCGACAAGACCAACACCGTCCTCGTGACCGGCATCGGCTGCACCGGCCGGATGGGCGCGTACATGAACTTCGAATCCGTCTACACGCTCCACGGCCGGACCCTTCCGGTGGCCGAGGCGATCAAGACCGTTCGGCCGGAGTTGAACGTGATCGTGGTCTCGGGCGACGGCGACACCGCGTCGATCGGCGGCAACCACCTGCTGCACTCGATCCGCCGCAACCCCAACATCACCGTCCTGTGCAACAACAACGAGATCTACGGCCTCACCGGCGGCCAGGCCGGCCCCACGACGCCGAAGGCCACTACCACCATCTCCTCGCCGGCCGGCGCCGCCTACACGCCGATCAACCTGCAGGGCCTGGTCAACACGAACCCCAACGCCTTCTACGCCAAGACCACGGTCTACCATCAAGGACCGATGCGGAAGGCCATCAGGGAAGCCATCGAGTGGCCGGGCTTCTCGTTCATCGACATCGCCAGCCAGTGCATCGAGAACAACGGCCGGCGGATCGGCTTCGCCAGCGCCTACGAGATGCTCGAGCACTACAAGACCGAATACAAGCCGGGACCGCGCGACGCCACGCACCTGGAGCCGCACCAGCTCGGGATAGTCCGGGGCGAGCCCGCGACGGTGGCCGGTGGGCCGTCGTCCGGCAACGGCCACGGCGAGTAGAGTCGCGCGCGAGGAGGAGGAAGCGATGACGGCCAAGTCCGTCGTGATCGACGGTATCGGGGGTCAGGGCGTTCGGGTCATCGGCAACACGATGGCCAGCCTGCTCGCGGTCATGGGCCACGAGGTCACGCTCCTGTTCGACTACGACTCTTCGGTGCGCGGCGGCATGAGCGAGGCCTTCCTCTCCTACGATCGGGAGCCCATCAGCAACTTCGTGGTCGAGTGCGCGGACGTGGTCCTGCGCCTGGCGGACCGCGGCCCCACCCACCTGAGCGCGGCCTACGTGATCGCCGACTGCGACCTGCTCAAGCCCGGCGAGAAGGGCGAGGAGATCCCCTTCCTGCAGCTGGGCGTAGACAAGTTCGGGCGCGATCTGTTCGGCAACATGATCGCCCTGGGCCGGCTGCTGTGCGTCTGCGACGTCGACTTCACCGACCAGCACCTGCGCGAGGCGCTGCCGAAGAAGTACGTCGACGAGAACATCGCGGCGATCAAGTACGGCTACGGTTTGGACGCGGACTCCATCCGGGCCCTCGTCCCGGAGCAGGCGGCCAGCAACTTCGCCGAGCGCTACGCCGAGCGCGTCCTGGCCGGCGCGGCGCCCGCCGAGGCCGTCGAGCAAGCCGCGGCGTTGCGGGGCTGATGGCCTCATGAGCCCTCGCCGGCGCGGCCGCGGACGCCATGTTGGCGTCGCAGTCGCGTCTCCCGAAGACCTGCAAGCGAAGGGCGAGCGGGCGGCCGCGGTCATCGAAGGCGCGGCTCCGTCCATAAGTGGAGCACGCCCGGGCGCCGTCCCGCGCAGGCCGCCTCGGGTCCGACAGCCGGCGACGCCGGCCCGGCTCGCCCCGCCCGCGCGGCCCACGGAGCCGACGAATCAGTCCCGGCCGACCGGCGACGAGGCCGATACCGGGTCGGGTCAACATAAGCCCGCTTGCACGCTCGCCCAGATGCGCCGCTTCATCAAGAGCCGGTCCTACGTTCCGGTCCACGAGCTGCGCCGCCGCTTCTTGATCGAGGGGATGGAAGACGAGGTCAGCCCCATGCCCACCGGGCAGGGCACTCTGTTCGTTGGCCTGCCCGCACAGGAGGCCGTCTACCTGGGCGAACTCGTCAAGTCGGGCGAAGTCGGCTGCGAGCTCCTCCTCGACCCCGTCAGCCCCGCCGTCATCGGCATCTTCCCGATGAGGCCGGTGGCGAGGCAGTAGCGGCCGGGTCGGAGGCTACAGACCCCAGTTGCCGGCACCCAGACCTCGATATCCTTCGCGTCTCATGACGAAGTCGGTGGATCTATCCCAGCGCCGAAGCGCTCGACGACAGTCGCGCCCGCCGCGGGCCGGTCTGGCGCATCATGAGCACCAATGCACATCCCCACCCTCAGCCGATGGCGGGCCTTCGCCTCCGGACGCTATCGCCCGTTCCAGGCCATAGCCGTCGGCCAGGCCTTCACAGCCTCCTATGCCTCCGACGCGCTGTTCGTGCCGCTCCTGCTGCGGCTTGGCGCGCCCCCGGCGCTGGTGATCCTGGTCGGGTCCGTCCCGATCGGTGCCTCCGTAGTTCAGGCCCTGGCACCGCAGATCCTGCGACGGATGCGCGGAAACCTGCGCCGGCTCACGCTGCTGCTCACGATCACCGAGCTGCGCGGCTTCGCCCACGCCGCCGTAGTCGGGGCCATCGCCGCCGGCGTCATCGACGCGCCGCTCGGGATCGTCCTCATCTCGGCTACGGTCGCGATCTGTCAGACCGGCGGCGTGCTCTCGGCCTCGAACATCACTCTCTGGACCGCCGTCGTGTTGCCCGAGCATGAGCGTCGCCTCGTGGGGCCGCGAATGGGCGCCGCGACCATGGCTCTCTCGACGCTCCTGCTCCTGCCTGCCGGCGCGGTGCTCGATGCCGGGCTCCGGTCGATCGGCCTGTGGGCATACGTCGGTTTCTTCCTTGCCGGCGGGCTCGTCTCGATCCTGACACCGCTGGCCGTCGCCCGACTTCCGCACCCGGGGCGCGTCCTCGTCAAGACCGGCGAGGCGACGGAGCCCCTGCCCGAATCATTTCGGCGCTTCACCGCTGCGGTTGCGATCGCCTCGCTGGGTCAGGGGTTGATCCCGTACCTTTCCCTATACGCAATCCAAGTCCTGGGTGCGTCGGCGGGGTTCGCGGTCGCCCTGTCCGGGTTCGGGGCGGCGGGCGCGCTGGCCGGCTCGCTGGCGGCCGGCTCGTTCCTGCTGCACGGCTCGTCCAGCCGGGTGCTGCGGGCCTCGCTGATCGCCCGTGCCTTCGCGGCGCTTACCTGTGCCGTGGCGATTCCTGGGAATCCCGTTGCCCTGCCGATTCTTCTGTTAGGGGCGGTGCTCTTCAATGGCGCCGGCAACGCCGGCGTGCTGGCCGCCAACGAACGCCTCTATCGCCTCGCTCCCCCGGATCTTCGGGTGCAGTGCCAGAGTCGCTACGTCGGGTCCACTTCTGCCGCCTTCGCGGTCGGGGCGGTCACCTGCGCGTTGGCCCTGGCCCTCTCCGGACCGATCGGTTGGACCGTCTACACGGCCCTCTTCCTCGGGTCGGGGATCAGCCGCACTATCGCCGGCATTCGGACTGACGTGTCCCCGTCGTGGCGAAGCCCCAGCGCGGCTCCGGCGGAGTAAGCCGGGGCGGGCTTAGGCCTCCAGCAACCGCGGTGGGCGATTCGCTAGCCGCCCATCGTCAGGACCGCCGCGCCGCGGATCTTGCCCGTGGCCAGGGCCCGGAGGGCGTCGTTGCCGGCCTCCAGCGGGAAGAGGTCCGCCTGGGTGCGGATCGGGATGGAGGCGGCCAGCGCCATGAACTCCGTGGCGTCGCGGCGGGTGACGTTGGCGACGCTTCGCAGTTGGCGCTCGTGCCAGAGCCACTCATAGGGGAACTCCGGGAGGCGGTCTAGGTGGATGGCGTTTACCGCGACTATGCCGCCGCGATCGACGGCCCGCAGCGCGGCCAGCACCACGTCGCCCGACGGGGCCGTGGTTATCGCCGCGTCGAGCGGGTGTGGCACCGGGTCCTCGTAACCGCCGACCGAAGCCGCCCCGAGATCGAGGGCGCGCTGCCGTTCCGCCTCCGAGCGGGCACGGACGTGGACCTCGCAGCCCCAATGGCGGGCGACCTGAATGCACAGCAGAGCCGAGGCGCCGAAGCCGTACAGGCCGAGCCTCGCGCCCGGCTCGATGCCCGAGACCCGGAGGGCTCGATAGCCGATGACGCCGCCGCACAGCAGGGGAGCAGCGGCCAGATCGTCGAAACTGTCCGGGATCCGAACCGCGACGTCCGCCCGGACGATCATCGCCTCGGCGAAGCCGCCGTCGCGGTCCCAGCCGGTGAACGCCGCCGCCTCGCACAGGTTCTCGCGCCCGCTCCGGCAGAAGCGGCACGTTCCGTCCGAGCCGAAGAGCCAGTACGCACCGGCCCGATCGCCGATCGACCAGCCATTCGCTCCCTCGCCGATGGCGGCCACGCGCCCGACCGCCTGGTGCCCTGGCACGATCGGCAGGCGTCGCGCCGCCAGGTCGCCCTCGACCAGCTGCAGGTCCGTCCGGCATACGGCGCAGGCGCTGACTCTCAGAAGCAGCTCGCTGGGCCCGGGAACGGGTTCGGGCACCTGGGCGAGGCCCAAGGGCCGTTCGGCGATCGGGGCCGGGCGTCGAAGTCGCAGCGCTCGCATGACGCCAGCGTAGCGCGGCCGGGTGGGTCAGTCTGCCAGGATCGTGCCCTCGATGGCCAGCAAGCGCCGCTTCATGGCCAGGGCGGCCTGGCGATCCGCGTACGTTGCGCCCCCGTAGCCACCGAGCGTGCCGTGGGCGCCGATGATGCGGTGGCACGGGATCAGGATCGGGACGGGATTTCGGCTCATCGCGCCGCCCACCGCGTGAGCCGCACCCGGCCTCCCCACTCGCTGGGCGAGCTCCCCGTAGCTGGCCGTCTCACCGAAATGGACCCTGGCCGCGCCCGTCAGGACGAGGCGGTCCCAGTCGGAAACGCGCAGGTCGATCGGCACGCTGAAGCTCTGGCGCTTGCCGGCGAAGAACTCGCCGATCTGCCGCGAGGCCGCGTCCAGGGCCGCGCGCCATTCAACCGGAATCTCGCCATCCTCCGCCGGAACTACACGGCCGTGGAGCCGCCGCGCCAGACCGTCGACGAAGTCCGGCGTCTCAGTGCCGAGGTCGACGGCCACGATTCCTTTCGAGGTCGTGGCCACGTGCAGCACGCCCCATGGGTCCGGAGATGTGGTGAAGGCCGCGATCGGGGCGGGCAACGCGTCTCCCTTCATGGCGCCAGTGTGCGTCATTGGCCGGAGCGTCGTAGCACGGCCCTGGGCGCTGTCCGGCCGGAACGCCGAGCCCCCGGCGGCGCAAGGAGCATCGATGCGCTGGAAGGCGAGCGCGGGCGACCGTCGTCCAAGCTGACGTCTCGCCGGTTGCCGGTTTGGCGGCCCGGGCATATACTCCCGGGGAGTATGCAGATCGCCGACACAGCCGACACCGCCGTCCTTCCCGCCGCCCCAGCAGTCGTCTCCTCGGCTGAGGTCCAGCTCCCCGTCGAAGGGATGAGCTGCGCCTCGTGCGTGAACCGGATCGAGCGCTTCCTGCGCAAGACCCCGGGCGTGGCCGAGGCCAGCGTTAATCTCGCCACGGAAGTTGCCACGGTCCGGTACCTGCCAGAGGTCGCGGGGCTGGACGAGCTGGTTCGGGCGATCGAGTCGGCCGGCTACGAGGTCCGGCACCTGCCCCAGGCCGGCGACGGTGCCCGAAGTGGCCTGATCGAGGAGGCGGATGCCGAGGCGGCCGAGCGAGCCCGCGAGCAGCGATCGCTCGGAATGGCGGCGGCCTTCGCTCTCGCCGTCGCGGCGGTGACGATGGTCCTGATGTACGTGCCGAACCTGCCCCTGACCATGGAGCAGCTCGCCTGGCTGCTGCTCGGTCCGGCCACGGTCGTCCAGTTCTGGGCTGGCAGGCGCTTCTATCGCGCGGCCTGGCGGGCGGCCCGACACGGCACGACCGGCATGGACTCTCTCGTCGTGGTCGGCACCAGCGCAGCGTGGGGATACAGCGTCCTGGTGACGTTCGCGCCCGGGATCTTCCGATCGGCCGGCATCGAACCCCAGACCTACTTCGACAGCTCGACCGCGATAGTCGGTCTGATCCTTATGGGTCGCTGGCTGGAGGCGCGCGCGAAGGGCCGAACCGTCGGCGCGATCAAGGCGCTGCTCGGACTGCAGGCCCGATCGGCTCGAATCGTTCGCGGCGGTCGCGAGCTGGACGTCCCGCTCGAGGAGGTTCGAGTCGGCGATCTGGTCAGGGTTCGGCCAGGCGAGCGCGTGCCGGTGGACGGGCGCGTCACCGAGGGCGCCTCCGCCGTCGATGAGTCGATGCTCACCGGGGAACCGCTCCCGGTCGAGAAGGGGCCGGCCGCGGAGGTGATCGGCGGAACGATGAACCGCCACGGCACGTTCCTCTTCCGGGCGACGAGGGTTGGCCGCGATACGGCGCTGGCCCAGATCGTGGAGATGGTGCGGCGAGCCCAGGGGAGCAAGGCGCCGATCCAGCGCCTGGCCGACCGAATCGCCAGCGTCTTCGTGCCGATCGTCCTTGGCGTGGCCGCGCTGACCTTTGCTGTCTGGTTCGCGCTCGGACCGGAACCGCGGTTGACCCATGCCCTGGTCGCGTTCATTACCGTAGTGGTCATCTCGTGCCCGTGCGCCATGGGGCTCGCCACGCCGACGGCCATCATGGTCGGCACCGGCCAGGGTGCCGAAGCGGGGATCCTGATCCGCGGCGGTGAGGCACTGGAGCTGGCGGCGCGCGTCGACGCGGTTGTCTTCGACAAGACGGGGACGCTGACCCGCGGCCGGCCGTCCCTCGGCGAGGTGGCGGCCGCCCCCGGTTTCACCGCCGAGGAGGTTCTCGACCTGGCGGCGTCCGTGGAGCGCGGCAGCGAGCATCCTCTGGCCGCGGCGATTCTGGCGCGCGCGGATGAGGCGGGCCTCGGCCGTCGGGGAGTGGACGGTTTCGAGGCCGTGGCCGGTCGCGGCGTGCGCGGCCTCGTCGGCGACCGCCAGGTGGCGGTCGGGACGGGGGCTTTCCTGGCAGCCGGGGGAGTTGACGTCGGTCCCCTGGCGAATCTCGCGGCCACGAGCTCGGCGGTCACGTATCTGGCTGTCGACGGCCGCCTGGCCGGAGCGCTCCCGAGCGTCGACGAGATCAAGCCGGAGGCCGCGGCGGCTGTCCGCGAACTGCAGGCGGCCGGGCTCGAGGTCTGGCTGGTGACGGGCGACCAGGCCCGGACGGCTGGGGCGGTGGCCACCGCCGTGGGAATCCCCGCCGAACGCGTGCTGGCGGAGGTCCTGCCGGGCGGGAAAGCCGATGCGGTCGCCGCCATCCAGGCCCGCGGACTGCGCGTGGCGATGGTTGGAGACGGAGTGAACGATGCCCCGGCTCTGGCCCGAGCGGACGTGGGCATCGCCATCGGGACCGGCGCGGACGTGGCCCTGGAGGCATCGGACGTGACGCTCGTGGGCGGCGACCCCCGCAGCGTGGCGACGGCGATCTGGCTCTCGCGCCGGACCCTGAGGGTCATCCGCCAGAACCTGGCCTGGGCCTTCGGCTACAACATCGTCCTGGTGCCCGTGGCCATGGGTGTCCTGTATCCCTTCCTCGGAGTCACTCTGAACCCGGCTCTTGCGGCCGCCGCCATGGCCCTCTCGTCAGTCAGCGTAGTGTCCAACTCGCTCCGGCTCCGCCGCGCCCCGCAGCGGCGGGCGGTGTCCTAGATCGCGCGGTGTCCTAGATCGCGTAGGCGCCTGCGAGTACGGCGACCACCCCCAGCACGGCCCCGCCGATGGCCGAGCGCAAGCCGGCGGACTTACCGAAACCCAGCGGCGATGCCACCGGGCCGGCGAGCAAAGCTACGATCGCGACCGGCAGTGCCAGGGCAGCGGCGACGACACCGAGCGGAACGCTGCGCCCAAGGGGATGGACCATCACCGAGTCGCGGGCCCAGAGCGATATCAGCATCAGCGCGTCCGCCGCCACCAGGAACGCGGCCACCGCGCCGAGTACGGCGTCGCTCCTGGTGGCCGCCATGAAGGTCGGGTAGCTGACGGCGAAGAGGCCCAGGGCCAGGACGGCCGGCACCAGGATCAGCGAGCCGTCCAGTCCGTTGGGCACGAAGAGGCGCGGCTCCGGACGGCTCAGCTGGAACGCCACGAGCGTGCCCGCGGAGAGCAGTGCGCCAACGACGCCCGCTTCGAATCCATGTCGAATCCAGGGCGGAATCAGACGGCGCGGCTGCATCGAGTCAATCGTAACGCCGGCAGGTCCGGATCCGTGACGGCGTCCTCGCGTTGCACCGACGCGATGCGCCTCGCCCGCTCAGGCCTCGAAGCGGCGGAAGACGGCCACGGCGTTCTGGCCCCCGAACCCGAAGCCGTTGATAATCGCGGTGTCGACCCTCTTGGCCCGCTTGACGTTCGGGACGTAGTCCAGGTCGCACTCCGGATCGGGGTTCTGCAGGTTGGCCGTAGGCGCCATGAATCCGTCACGAATGGCCCCGATCGCCGCCAGGCCGCTGACCGCGCCGGCCGCGCCCAGCAGATGCCCGACCATCGACTTGGGCGAGCTGATGGCGACCTTGTAGGCGTGGGCACCGAAGGCGCGCTTGATCGCCCGCGTCTCGGTCACGTCGTTGAGCGGCGTGGAGGTTCCATGGGCGACGATGTAGTCGACCTCGTCCGGCGCGATTCCGGCGTTGAGCATGGCCTTGGTCATGGCCGCCGCGGCACCGCGCCCGGTCGGTTCCGGAGCGCTGATATGGAACGCATCGGCGGTCATGCCGCCGCCGATGACCTCGCAGATGATCTTCGCTCCGCGAGCCATGGCGTGCTCCGCGGACTCCAGGACCACGATCGCCGCGCCCTCGCCGAACACGAAGCCATCGCGATCGCGGTCGAACGGTCGCGAGGCGTGGGTCGGGTCGTCGTTGCGGCGCGACAGGGCGCCCATGTTGCCGAGGGCCGCGAAGGCGATGGGCAGCAGGGACCCCTCCGAGCCTCCGACCAGGGCCACGTCGATCTCGCCCATCTGGATCATGCGCAGGCCGTCGATGAAGGCGATCACGCTGCTGGCGCAGGCCGCCACCTGGGTGATGACAGGACCCGTGATGCCGTACTTCATCGAGATCTGGCAGGACGCCATCGACCCGGACAGCGCAGGGATGGCGAAGGGCGAGACCTGACCCGGCCCCTTCTCGGCCAGGACGGCCGTTCCCACGAGAATCTGCTCGACCCCGCCGCCGCCGGTGTTGACGCAGACCGCGACGCGGTCGCGCTGGTCCTGGTCGTATGACGCGAAGTCGATCCCGGCATCGTCGACGGCTTCGGTCGCAGCCGCCATCGCGAGGTGGATGAACCGGCTCATCCGGCGTGCCATCTTGCGGTCCATCCCGATGCTCGGATCGAAGTCCTTGACCTCCGCCGCGATGCGCACGTCGAGGCCGACCGGATCGAACTGCGTTATCGGGCCGACGCCGGACGCGCCCGCGAGGAGGTTTTCCCAGTACGTCTTGGCCGTGTTCCCGATGGGGGTGACAGCCCCGAGGCCGGTGACGACAGCGCGACGGGCAGGATCCTTGGTGGGCACGAGCCATCTCCTAGGACGTGTAGCAAGCGGAGGCGACCACCGCCGGCGGCGCCCAGCTCATCTGGCCCGGCGGAACGAGACTCGCCCGCCGGGGGGACGGCGATCGGAGCCGCCGCGCCAGCCAATCGCGCGGCAGGACCCGATGTGTGGATTGTACTTGCTCGGGCCCCCAGGCGACGGAGTCAGGGTTGGTCCGGACGGTCTTCGCGCAGAAGATCGATCACTCGTCTCAGGAAGAGGCGGACCGCGCCGCGTTCGTCATCCGTCAGCGGCTCGAGCGCCTCGTCGACGGCCCGGCCGCGCCAGCGGTATGCTCTTTCGACCTCTTCGAGCGCGGATGGATCGAGGCGCACCCGAACGATCCGGCGGTCGTCCTCGCCCCTGGAGCGGATCACGTAGTGGGCCCCCTCCAGCTCTTCGACCACCCGGCTCGCCCAGCCGTACGAGATGCCGAGGCCGGAAGCTATCTGCCCGACCGTACGCTCACCGTGTTGATGGACGTGGATGGCTGCCCGGACGGCGTGGGTCGAAACCTCCGGAGATGTCTTGCCGTGAGGCTTGCCGACCGGCCGGTTCGCTGATGCGGCGCCCGCGTCGTCGTCGGGCATGCGTCGAGTGGCGTAGGCCGCGTGCAGGAACTCGACAAGAAGCCGGCTGGTCTCGAGCGTCTCGTCCGAGAGAGGGCGAGTCGAGGAGCTGCGTTCGGCCGCCCGGGTCTTGTCAGACATGACTCGAATATACCATAAGCGTTTCAGTAACCATTGCGTAACACAAGGATCCGACCGACATGTCTTCAGGCGGTCCGGCCATCAGAGCAGCTCTTCCTGTCGCTCCCCCTGGCCAAGACGAAACCCCATCCATCGTGGCCCGGGAGCGGGTTCCGGTCGGCGCGGATGCGGGAGCGGTTGTGCCAGCGGCTCAGTCGCCCGTGTAGCGCTTGAAGATCACCGCGGCGTTGTGGCCGCCCAGGCCGATGTTGTTGGAGAGGGCGTATCGGATCGGCTTCTCGATCGTCTCGGTGACGATGTTGAGGTTGCATTCCGGATCGGGCTCGCGGTAGTTCAGCGTCGGGGGCACGGCCTGGTGGTAGACGGAGAGCACCGTCGCCACGCCCTCGAAGGCTCCGGCGGCGCCCATCATGTGGCCCGTCATCGACTTCGTGGCCGAGATCAGGATCTCCGGGGTGTGCCTGCCGAAGACCGCCCAGATCGCCTCACTCTCGCGCTTGTCTCCGACGGGCGTGGAGGTGCCGTGCGGGTTGATCATGTCGATCTCGTCGGCCGGCACTTCTCGCCGCTCCAGCGCCATCTTCATTGCGCGGGCCGAGCCCTCGCCGCCGTCCGCGGGCGCGATCATGTCGAAGCCGTCCGCGGCTGAGCCGTACCCGACGACCTCGGCGTAGATCTTTGCGCCGCGGGCCTTGGCCAGCTCGAGGTCCTCGAGGATGAGGGCGCCTGCGCCCTCGCCCAGGACGAAGCCGTCCCGAGTCCGGTCGAAAGGCCGGGAGACCGTCCCGATCGGCTGCCCGGGCAGCGGAGTGCCCATGCCGCGCATGTTCGTGAAGCCGATGTGGACCAGCTCGAGCAGGGGCGACTCGGCCGCGCCGGCGATGATGGCCGTGCAGTCGCCGCGGCGGATCGCCTCGGCGGCCTCGCCGATGGCCGTGGTGCCGGTCGAGCAGGCCGAGACAGGGCAGAAGTTGTGGCCCTTGGCCCCCGTCTCGATGGCGATGGTGCCGGAGCTCGCATCCACCAGGCCGTTGGCGATGAAGAACGGGCTGACGGACCGGGCGCCCTTGGTCTTCCACAACGCCTGGTTGGCGATGAAGAGGCCCTGCCCGCCGCCGCCGGAGCCGTAGATGACGCCGACGTCGTAGCGGTTCTCGTCGGTGATCTCGAGCCCGGAATCGGCGATGGCCATCCTGGCCGAGGCCACAGCGAAGTGGACGGTTGTCTCACTCCGGCGGGCGTCCTTGAAGTTCCAGTACCGGGTGACATCGAAGTCGCGGACTTCGCCGCCGGCTTTGTGCTCGTACGGAGTCGGGTCGAAGTGCGTGATCTGCCCGATGCCTGAGCGGCCGGCGGACAGGCTCTCCCAGACTGCGTCCGTGTCGTTGCCGATCGGGCTGACCACGCCCAGCCCGGTAACGGCGATTCGTCTCGTGTAGTCAGGCTTGCGCACCGGATCTAGCTCCTCCCGAGATGCGATGCCACGGCAGCGGGACGACCGGCAGCGGCGATCATCTGGTTGCGGCGGTCTCTTCGAGGAAGGGCACGGCGATCCCGCCTGTGGCGCTTGCCTCGTCGACGGCGATGGAATTGGCCGCTGGCGCGATGCGCTTGACAAGGCCCGTCAGGACCTTGCCGGGGCCGACCTCTATGAAGGTCGTAACCCCGTCGGCGGTCATTCGCTGGACGGCGGCGACCCAGTCGACGCCGCGGGTGAGGTGATCGATGAGTTCGCCGCGGGCTCCTTCAGCGGTCGTGATCGGGGTCGCGTCGGCGTTGGCCAGCAGCCGGATCCTGGGATCCGCGAAAGCGATCGGCTCGAGGACGCGGCTCATGCCCGTGGCGGCCTCGGCCATGAGCGAGGAATGGGCAGCCACCGAGACCGGCAGCATGATGCCGCGCCGCGCGCCCAGGTCCTTGGCACCGCGGACGGCCGCCTCCACGGCGAACCGATCTCCGGAGATGACGACCTGGCCGGGGGCGTTGCGATTGGCGACGGTGAGGCTGCCATGGGGCGTGCCGAGGGCGATCAGCTCGGGGATACGCTCGTCGTCGAGGCCGATGATGGCCGCCATGGCGCCGGCTCGGCCCTGTCCCGAGGCCTGCATCTGGAGGCCGCGTTCGCGCACGAGCCTGACCGCGTCGCCCAGGGAGATGACGCCGGCCGCGACCATGGCCGAGTACTGGCCCATGGAATGGCCGGCGGCATAGGCGGGCTCCGGGGCGTCGACTCCGGCCGCGGCCCAGCGCTCTCGGAGCGCGGCCAGGAAGGCGATCGAAACGGCCACCAGGGCGGGTTGGGCGTTGACGGTGAGATCGAGCTGCTCGGCCGGGCCGTCGAAAGCGAGGCGGCTGATCGACTCACCCAATGCTTCGTCGGCTCCCGCGAGGACGGCTGCGGCGGCCGGCGAGGCGGCGGTCAGAGCCTGGCCCATGCCAACCGACTGGGATCCCTGGCCGGGAAAGACGAACGCTATGCGATCCATGAGCTGTGGATGGTCTCCTTCGGCACCTCGGCGTGCGCCAGGGTCGGCGCGACTGCACGGAGCCGGGACTGTCTGTCATCTCGACCGGCCATGAGGCGGCCGGTGTCATGCCCGGGAGAGTAACCCAGCCACAGATGCCCACGAAAGAAAAGTGTGCAGGTTTGCACGGATCGGGCGACCGGGGGTACGCTGAGGCCATGCCACAGTTCCTGCCCAAGCTGCCGAGCCTCGGCCCGCGACCGCAAGAGGGGGGCCCGGGCCAGCAGCCGCCGTCTGCAGCGGCCGACGCCGGCCAAGGTGCGCAGGTGGACTCGCCGGCCGTTCCGTCCGTCACCGCAGCGACCGCCGATGGGGACGGTGGCCCGGCTGCGGCCGGCGCAGCGGCGGAGAGCGCGGTTTCCGCGCCCGCCTCCGATGGGGCGAGCCGCGGGTCCTCGGGAGCGTCCGCGCTGCGGCTTCTGCGAGGGTCGAACCGCCCCTTCCTGCACCTGCCGTCGCTGAACGTCCCGAGCCGCGCGGCCGTGGAATCGGCGGCTCGCGAGCTGCTGTCCGCTCCAGTCGAAGCGGCCCGCCTCCGTCTCCAGAACCCGCGCGAGCTGTCGGATCGGATCGCGATGGGGCGGGCGATCTGGCGGGATCTGGTCATCGGCTTCGCGGCCCAGCTAGGCGAGCTGAACCTGGGCTTCACCCAGCTGGCAGCGCTGTATGCCCTGGCGGACAGCGGCACGATGACGGTGGCGGATCTGGCCGATGCTCTGGGCCGTTCGCCATCGGCCGTGAGCCGGCTGGCCGACGGCCTGGTGCAACGGCAGTTGATCGAACGCAGCCAGGACACGGAGGATCGGCGGCAGCGGACCCTGACCCTCACGGGGCGAGGGCAGGCGTTGCTGGGACTGGTGGATCGGGCCAGGGCGCAGGAGTTCCTCTCCATCGTGAGGCCGCTGCCGACGGCCGAACGAGCCCTGGTGGCGATGGGCGTGGCCGCCCTCTCGACACACGCCATCTCGCGGCGCGGCCACCTCATCAAACAACGGCCGCGCTAGGGGCGGCGCGCCCGGGAGCCGCCCTGCGGTGACCCTCAACCCTTCGAGGCTGCCTCGGTCAGGTCGTGCATGGCAGGAATGCCGAGGACCTCGCGGGCCACGTCTTCCTTGTCGACCGAGATCGACCACTCGGCCCGGCCTTCACGCCGGCCGACGATGCAGCAGCCCTTGAGGTTGACTCCGGCTTGGGCCAGCTTGGTGGTCAGGTCGCCGAGGGCGCAGGCCGTGTCCTCGAGCTCGACGAACAACGTGGATCCCGTGACGAACGTGAAGCCCATGCTGCGGAGCACTTCGGCCGTGGCCTCGTCGTTGTCGGTGTAGATGAGGGCGCAAGCAAGATCGCCGGCCGTGCTGCCCTGGATCTGGACGATGTTGATGCCGCGGGCGCAGAGCCCCTTGGCCAGGTGCGCCAGTTCGCCCGGTCTATTGGGTAGTTGAACGACGAACGGTTGACCCATGTCTCCCTCCCGACGAAACGTCAGGCGGTTTGAGATACACACCGGACGAGAATCTGTAGCGATCCGCGGCCGTTGCGCGTGGACGAACCCGGAGCGGCCCCCCGCCACCAAACGACAATCAGACTAGTCGATCCTCACCCCTTCCGCGCGGTGCCTTTGGTCCGGTGCGGACGCTCGCTCGATGTCGATCGCCGCCAGCCGCAGCCCATCTCCGGGCGTCCTCTCGATGACGAATTCGGCGCCCTCGGCGCAGGTTCCCGTCGAAACCTCGCTCCAGGCGAACCGCAGCGCCTCCTCCGTGTGCTCGTCGTCCTCGCCGAGCACCACGTGGACCGCGATGATCCCGGACGCACCCAACGACTGAGCTCGTTCGACTGCCTTGTCGAGCACGGCCTGGGCGAGCATCGCCTGATGCATGGCTAGCTCGCCTCCGCCCGGAGCAGCTCGACCACCGCCGCCGCGGCGGCGGGGACGGCCGCCAGGACCGCCGGGCTCAGCTCCTCGCTGAACTCGTCGGTTCGGTGGGCCTGGACCGTAACCGTGTCGATGCGCTCGGGCAGGTCGGCGCCGAGCCGGCGCCCCATGGCGAGGGCCGTCCGCAGGGACGCGTCGTGCGCGGAATCCAGGTGACCGGCCGCGTGGCAATCGAGATCGTCGAGGGCGCACGACCGAACCTCGCCGAGCGGCCGGCCCGGGAATTCGGCGGCGTCGACGAGGATCGCCACCTCGTATCCGGTCAGGCATTCCATCAGGCGCAGCCCGCCGACGCCCAGCCGCTCGATCTCCACGCCCGGGGCATTCCCTCCGGTCTGCCGCGTCGCGAGCAGCCGGCCCTCCACCTCGTCCGCGACGCGCCAGCCCACGCCGTCGTCGCCGAGCAGTGGATTGCCCAGCCCGATGACGATGGTTCGAGGCGGCGGGTCGGCGGAGACGCGGTCGGCCACGGCGGTATCCGATCTAGCAGTTCTGAGAGAGGACGTCGACGACCTCGCCGTCCGAGTTGCGGATCGCGACCCGGAGCGGCATCTCACCGGGGAGTGAGTGAGTGGCGCAGCCGAAGCACGGGTCGTAGAGGCGGAAGGCCATCTCGACCCGGTTCAGCAGGCCCTGGTGCACGACCGTGCCCTTGTGGATGAGGCTCTGCGCGGCCTTCTTGATCGACATAGCCATCGGGGCGTAGTTGTTGGTCGTTCCGACGACGAGGTTGACTGCCGTCAAGATGCCGCGCTCGTCCGTCCAGTAGTGGTGGGTGAGGGTCCCTCGCGGCGCTTCGACCGTCCCGACGCCCTCGGTGGGCTTCTCGGTGGGAACGGTCCGGACGTTGGGCGAGGCGATGTCCGGGTCCTTAGCCAGCTCTACGACGCGCTCCGCGGCGTAGAGCAGCTCGATCAGGCGAGCCCAGTGCGTGGCCAGACGGTGATGGACCAGCCGTTTACCGCCGGCTTCCGGCTTGGGGGCGAGCGTGTCGAAGAAGCGTTCGTAAGCGGCCTGGGCGAGAGGTGTGGCCATGCCGTCGGCGGTGTTGAGCCTGGACAGCGGAGTGGCGCAGTAGACGCCCGAGTCCGCCCCGTCGACGAAGCCCTTCCAGCCCACCTTCTTCAGGTACGGGAACTTGAGGTAGGTCCAGGGCTCTACGCGCTCGGCGATCCAGTCGCGGTAGTCGGCCGGGGCGTAGGTTCCCACGCGCTCGCCGTCGGGCGACATGATGCTGATCTGGCCGTCGTAGAAGTTGACCTTGTTGTTCGGGTCGACCATTCCCATGTAGTAAGTCCGATGGGTGTAGCCGTCGGACAGGACCATCTCTTTGTAGGCTTCGTTGCCGAGGACGATCTTGTCGAAGATCCCGAGGCTGAACTGGCCGAACTCGATCGCCCAGCGCCCGAACTTCTCGATCTCGGCCCGTTGCTCCTCCGTGATGCCCTGGGTCATCCCGCCCGGGACGGCCGAAGCGGGGTGGATCTTGCGGCCGCCGATCATCTCGATGACTTCGTGGCCGCGCTTGCGAGCCTCGATGACCTTGCCGCCGACTTCCATGCCGACCTTGCCGATGACGCCCAGGATGTTGCGCTCGGCTGCGGGGGCATCGGGCCCGACCACGAAATCGGGGCCGCCGAGGGCGTAGAAATGAGTGGTGTGGTCCGTGAAGAAGAAGGCGCTGTAGAGCAGCTCGCGCAGCAGCTTGCCCGCAGGCGGCGGATCGACGTGGTAGACCGCGTCGGCGGCCTTGGCCGCGGCCATGTGGTGCGCTTCAGGGCAGACGCCGCAGATGCGGTTGGTCAGCGTCGGCATCTCCTCGACCGGCCGGCCGACGCAGAAGCGCTCGAAGCCGCGCAGCTCGGGGATCTGGAAGTACGCGTTGGCGACCTCGCCGTCGGGATCCAGGAAGATCTCGATCTTGCCGTGGCCCTCGAGCCGGGTGACGGGGTCGATGGTGATTCGTTCCATTGCTTGGCTACTCCCCGTCGCTCTGCCAGGCCGATCGGCTCCCGCGCAGCAGCGAGCCCGCCAGACTGAAGCGGTAGAACTGGCCGGCCGGATCGGGGATCCCGTCGAGGATCTTGTCGATCTCCTCGGGCTTGGTGGCCTCGATGACCGAGGCGTAGGCGGACATGAGTCGGGCCCCGTAGTCGACGACCCCCTCGGCCGCGCCGTAGCAGCCGATGCACGGCGCGGAGACGCTCGGGCAGAGCGCGCCGCAGCCGTTGCGTGTGGCCGGGCCGTTGCAGGGCAGGCCCTGCTCCAGGAGGCAGATCTCGGGATCGAACGCCGCGACCTGCTGGATGCGGACGAAGCGGTCGATCTTCTTGACGTCCCGCTTGCGGGCGCATTCGTCGCAGACGGTGGACTCGCCGGCGCCCAGGATGGAGCCCTTGGGTGGGAGCGGCCCCGTGCCTTTGAGAGCGGCCACGACCGCCTGCAGGGCGGCCCATATCTGCTCGGACTCGGGCGGGCAGCCGGGGATCGTGTAATCCACGTCCACGACCTGGTCCAGCGTCCGGAGCATCGGCTCGAATTCGGGCAGGTGCAGGATGCCTTCGGGCGCCTCGAACTCCCAGACCGGCCGAATGCCGTCCGGATTGTCCGTGCTGGACGTGGAAAACGCGGTGTCGAGGATCTCCTTGCGGGGCGTCAGGTTGGCGAGGCCGGGGATGCAGCCCTCGCTGGCGCACGAGCCGAAGGCGACCATGAACTTCGACTTGCGGCGGAGGAGCTTGCTGAGGTGGACCGTCTCGTCGGTCCGCATGCTGCCGCTGACGAGGGTGATCGTGATCTCGCCGTCTTCCATGGCCTCGATGTCGGAGTATTTGCCGTCCATCACCGTGGGCCACAGGACGATGTCGAAGGCCGCCGCCACCTCAAGGATGTGCTCGTGGATGTTGACGATGGCGATGTCGCAGCCACCGCACGAAGCGGCGCCGAAGATGGCCAGCTTGGGCTTGGCGGCAGGCTTGGCCGTGGGCTTGGCCGCGGGCTTGGCGGCAGGCTTGGCCGTGGGCTTGGCGGCGGGCTTGGCCGCGGGCTTGGACCTGGCGGTCGGGCTCATTTGGCCGCCTCCTTGGGGTGGTCCGGGTTGGCCCCAGCGGGCGCCTTGGGCGGTCCCTCGACGTCTCCGCCGGTGGCTTCCCAGGCCTTCTCCAGGCTGAACGTGTCGAGGTCGACGAGATCGGCCGCGGGCCAGTTGAGCGGCCCGAGGGCACGCACTTCCTCGGTCACGCGGGCAATCTCGTTGGCCAGGCGGACGCCTTCGGCGGCGCTGGCCCAGACGAGCTGGAGCCGCCCGGGTTCGATGCCCAGCGCCTCGATCGTTCGCTGCAGCAGCTGGAACCGGCGCATGGCCTTGTAGTTCTGCTCGATGTAGTGGCACTCGCCAGGGTGGCAGCCGCTCACCAGCACCGCATCGGCGCCCTCGGCGTAGGCCTTGAGCACGAACGTGGGATCGAGCCGTCCCGAGCACATGAGCCTGATCAGGCGCACGTTGGGCGGGTACTTGACCCGTGCTGTCCCGGCCAGGTCCGCGGCCCGGTAGCTGCACCAGTTGCAGGTGAAGCCGATGATCACCGGCTCGAAGGTGCCGGCCGGAGCCACCACTTCGACGGGAGCCGGTGCTTCAGGTGCCTGCGTGGTCATGCTCGCACCGCCTCCTGGGTCGCTTCGTCATGGGTCGCCGGGAAGGCCGACCGTCTCTGCGGCAGCCCGTCCGCTCCGACGCTCATCAGGCCTTCGATCTGGGCGAGGACCTGCTCGTCGCTGAAGCCCGAGCCGAAGATCGCCCCGGCGGGGCAGGCCGCGACACAGGTCCCGCAGCCCTGGCACATGGCCGCGTTGATGCTCGAGACGCCCAGGGCGTCGTCGAAGGAGATGGCGTTGTACGGGCACATGGTGTTGCAGATCCGGCAGCCTGAGCAGTGCTCCGCATTGACCGTGGCCTTGATCGGCTCGAGCTTCATGCGCTTCTGCTGGATCATGCCCAGGACCCGAGCGGCCGCCGCGGCGCCCTGGGCCACGGAAGCCGGGATGTCCTTGGGGCCGCTGACGCAGCCGGCGATGAAGACGCCCTCGGTCATCGTCGCGACCGGGTCCAGCTTGGGGTGCTTCTCGATGGCCCAGCCGTCGAAGCTGCACGAGATGCCGAAGCGGACGGCCAGCTCCTTGGCGTCCGCTCGGGGCTCGAGCGCGGACGAGAGGATGACCATGTCCACGGGGAAGCGGCGCTGCCGACCGATCAGCGTGTCCTCGA
Organism: Candidatus Limnocylindria bacterium; assembly: GCA_041494645.1. Classification (GTDB taxonomy): domain Bacteria; phylum Chloroflexota; class Limnocylindria; order Limnocylindrales; family CSP1-4; genus Fen-1039. The sequence goes on along the minus strand of JBGQBD010000010.1, from coordinate 19,660 downwards.
CCTGGATGATCAGCTTGCCCTCTTCCTCCGGGGCGCGGGCCACGTCCGTGATCTCGGCGGGCTTGCCGCGGACGAAGATGCCGCCCTCCTCCATGATCCGCTGGTAGAACTCGTCGTAGCCCTTACCGGGGGTCCGCATGTCGATGTAGAAGTCGTAGATCGTCGCCTCGGTGTGCTCCTTCACGAGGTGAGCGAACTTGAGGCTCTGCATGCAGCAGATCGCGGAACAGTAGGTGTTGTGGTTCTTGTCGCGGCTGCCGACGCAGTGGACGATCGCCACGGACTTGGGCTCCGTGACCCCGTCGCGCAGGACGATGGCGCCGTTCGTGGGGCCGGCCGAGTTGGACAGCCGCTCGAACTCCAGGCTGGTGAAGACGTTGGGCAGGTGGCCGTAGCCGTACTGCTGCATCTTGCGAGCGTCGAACAGGTCGTAGCCGGTGGCCAGGATGATGTTGCCGACGTCGAGCGTCAGGATCGTGTCTTCCTGGGCGAAGTCTATGGCGTTGGTCTCGCAGAACTTCTCGCAGGCCTTGCAGGTGCCCTTCTCGAAGTAGGTGCAGTTCGGCCGGTCGATGACCGGCGTCCGCGGGACGGCCTGGGGGAAGGGCGTGTAGATCGCCTTGCGATACCCGAGTCCGGCCTCGAAGACTTCGTCCAGGACCTTCTTGGGGCACTTCTCCTGGCAGACGCCGCAGCCGTTGCAGAGGTCCTCGTTGACGTAGCGGGCCTTCTTGCGGACGGTCACGGTGAAGTTGCCGACGTAACCCTCGACCTTCTCGACCTCGCTCCAGGTCAGGAGCTCGACGTTCGGGTGATTGCCGGCGGTGACCATCTTGGGGGTCAGGATGCAGGCCGCGCAGTCGAGGGTGGGGAAGGTCTTGTCGAACTGGGCCATGTGGCCGCCGATCGATGCGTCCTTCTCGACGAGGTAGACCTTGAAGCCGGCATCGGCGATTTCCAGTGTGGCCGAGATGCCGGCGATGCCTCCGCCCACGACCAGCGTGGCGGGGTTGATGTCGACCGTCATCGGCTCGAGCGGCTCGTTGCGGCGAACTCGCTCGATGCCTCCGGCCAGGATGGCCTTGGCCTTGACCGTGGCCGCGGCCTTGTCCGTGTGGACCCAGGAGTCCTGCTCCCGGATGGAGACCAGCTCGCACAGGTACGGGTTCAATCCGGCCCGCGCGGTGGCCGTGCGGAACGTCTTTTCGTGGAGGTGCGGCGAGCAGGCCGCTACCACGATGCGGTTGAGGCCGTACTCCTTGATGTCGTCGGTGACCAGCTCCTGGCCGGGGCTGGAGCACATGAACTTGTAGTCGCGGGCAACCACCACGCCCTGATCGCGCAGGTTCTCGGCCGCCCATTTGGCGACCTCGGCGACGTCGACGACGCCGGCGATGTTGCTGCCGCAGTGGCAGACGTAGACGCCGATCCGGATCTCGCCCTCGACCGGCAGGTGGTTGTGCTCGGCGGTCATTCCTCAACCTCGCTGTCGGCCATCCGCGGCATCGGCAGGGCTCGCTTGTCGGGCCTCGGCCGGCGCGCGGGCGCTGCCCCGGCGGCCACGAGCGCCTGCTCGGGGGCTGCCTTGAGAGCCTTCACCAGAGCCTTGCTGGCGTTCGTGTACTCGCGGCCGACGCCCACTTTCTTGGGATCCAGGCCGAAGGCCACGCCCATCAGCTGGGTGAAGAACACGATCGGCATCTTGTGCTTGGTGTGGAACATCGCGTTCATTTCGCCCTGGTAGGCGTCGATGTTGATCTGGCACATCGGGCAGACCGTGACCATCATCACGGCCTCGCGCCGCTCGGCCTCTGCTACCAGGCGTCGAATGAGCTCCAGGCCGAGCTTCGGGGCGACCTGGGTCATGTGCCCGCCGCAGCACTCGGTCTTGAGCGGGTAGTCCACGACCTCCGCGCCGAGGGCCCGGAGCAGGCGGTCGAGATCGTCGGGCTGTTCGTGGTTGGTGTAGGAGCCGTCGATGTCGGGGCGCGGGACCATGCAGCCGAGGTATGGCGCGACCTTCAAGCCGGTGAGCGGCTTCTTCACCGCCGCCTTGACCGCCTCGAGGCCGACGTCGTTGAGGATGACCTCGAGCAGGTGGCGAACCTTGACAGTGCCGGGGTCGTAGTGCAGGCCGCCGGCCCCCAGCGCATCGTTGACGCGGGCGTTGAATGCGGGCTGCTGGGCCATGTAATGGTCCGCTTTGGCGAGGTTGAGGTAGCAGGCGCTGCAGGCCGCGACGAGGGACTCGCCGTCCTTCTTCTCACCGGCGGCGAGGGCGAGGTTTCGGGCGATCATCGCGTAGGCGGGAGTCGTGCTCAGGCTCACGTACTCGGTCGCGCCGCAGCAGTTCCAGTCGTCGATCTCGCGGAGGGAGATGCCCAGCGGCTCGCAGATCCCTTCCAGGGACTCGCGGTACGAGCGGCCGCTGCCCTCCATGGAGCAGCCCGGGTAGTAGAGGTAGTCGCTCATCGGGCGCGCTCCAGCTCATAGGCCCGCTGCAGGATCGCCTGCAACTGCTTGCGCTCGCGGATCTGATGGGGGAGGATGCCGATCCGGCCGTGGCGGAAGAGGCCGAACGCCATGGGCGTAATGCCGGGCAGCCGCAGGATGAAGTGGCGCAGGTAGTGGCGGGCAGTAAGGCCGACTTCCCAGCTCCGGCCAAAGCGCCTGGCCTGGCCGATGAAGACGCCGGTGAAGTCGGGCCCGACATTGTTCGGGTAGGTGTGCCCCTCTTCGGCCATGACCTTGAGCGCATACATCACATCGGTGATGGCGATCTCCTGCGGGCAACGAACCACGCAGTGGTAGCAGGAGAGGCACATCCACGGGGTGTTGCTGCGCAAGACCTCATCGCGCTCGCCGGCGCGGATCATCGCGAAGATCGCTCTCGGGGTGTGGTCCATGACGTCGGCCGAAGGGCAGGAGCCCCCGCAGCTGCCGCACTGGATGCACATCTCGAGGCGGGAGACCCCTGCTGTCTTAGCGGTCACCTCGGCCAGGAAGCGAGCGCCTGCGTCCGCTGCCTCGGGAGGTGAAACCTGAGCCACGACCATCCAATCGCCCCTTTGTCTACCCGGCTTCGCCTGACCAGCGCGCCGCCGATCGCATGCCTCATCGGACGTCCGCGCGCTACCTCGTGCGCGAGCGTCCGCAATCAGCGAGACCGGTCGGCCACGACCTTTTGGATTCGGCCGGGGGTTGCGGGATATGCAGCGGGACGCCTGTGCGCCCTCGTCCGGGAGCGCTCCGGGTCGGTGCCGGCGGCAACGGGTCCGAGACCAACCTGACGAGCCGCACGTGGCGGCACCACGATCGTTGCCTTACCAGGATTCTCGGGAGCGGGCCTCTCCGCGGCTAGGGCCGCATGACCCGGCGCGCCGGGGGCCAACCCGCCCGCGTTCTCGGGCTTTTGGGGCATCGCGGCGGTCGACCTCTCAGCCTCGGAGCGGCAGGGCCGGCCGACCGCGCGCCTGGCCAGGGTAGATGCGGCCCCTCGCCTGAGGCGTGGCTTGGCTCGCATAGAGAAGCCCCCGGTCACAGCGTCCGCGACGGCCGGGGGCACGGGGGCCGGGACCTGGCCGGCCGGGTGGCTCAGCCACAGAAGCGCGTGACCGCGTCCCAGAGAACGGGAAGGCCCCACCCCAGCGCTTCGACGCCGATGCGCTCGTCGTCGGCGTGCATCAGGTTCAGCAGGCCTTCGTCGCCGGCCAGCTTGAGCGGCGAGAAGCCGTAGGTCGGGACGCCGATCCTGGCCAGATGCTTGGCATCCGTCGCGAATGGAGCCAGGAACGGGAGTGGCACACCTTGGGGGTCGTGGGCGGTCACGACCTGCTCGAGAACGCGGTAGAGCGGGTTGTCGACCGACGACCGAACGGCAGGCGCGACGTGCTCGCACTCGACCTCCAGGCGCGACCACAGCTCCTCTCCGATCCGACGCCGAAGCTCGGCCCGCATGGCCGCCTCGTCGGTGCCGGGCAAGGTTCGGCAATCGATCTCGATCTCGGCGACGCCGGGGATGACGTTGTATTTCACGCCGGCCTTGACGACGCCGACGGAGACGGTGTCGTGGACCATCGCCGAAACGGTGCGCGCCAGTACGGGATCGCACAACTCGCGCAGGGCGCTCTCGAGGGGATCCGGAGCGGCCGGGGTCGGGACGGGACCGCCGTCGTCGGGGGCCGCCGCGGCAGTGGCCGCGCCGGCAGCCTCCTCGCCACCGGCGGCGGCACCCGCGGCGGTGGCCGCGCCGATGGCCAGCTTCATCAGCGCCGCGGCCGCACGCACCGTCAGGTGGGGGATCGCCCGACTCAGCGACGCCCCGATCTCCGGGGTCAGACGCATCGGCCCGGGTTCCGTAAGCCGGGTCACGATCTGCGCCGCCAGGACCGCGGCGTTGTCCGGCGTCGGCACGGACCCGTGGCCCCAGCGCCCCTTGACGTGGAGCTTGTAGACGACGAAGCCCTTCTCGGCGACCTGGATCGGGTAGAAACGGACGCCGCCGTAGGTCATCGAGATGCCTCCGGCCTCGTTCAGCGCACCGGCAGCGCGCAGCCACTCCGGGTGCTCGTCGACCAGCCAGCTGGCCCCGTTGTAACCGCCGGCCTCCTCGTCAGCGGTCGAGCAGAAGATGACGTCGCGGCGCAGGCCGGGGATCGGGTCAGTGGCGGGGTCGCGGCCGGCCCCGCGCGCGGCTCGGGCCAGGCGCCGCATGACCTGCACCTCCATCGCCACCATCGACTTCATGTCCACGGCGCCTCGACCCCAGACGTAGCCGTCCACCAGCTCCCCGCCGAACGGATCGTGGGCCCAGCCGGCCGGATCCGCCGGCACCACATCCAGGTGCGAGAGGAGCAGCAGCGGGTCACCGCCCATGCCGTCGCCGCGGACGCGGCAGACGATCGAGCCGCGGCCGGAGAACGGCTCCACGACCGTGGGCCGCAGGCCCTCGTCCCTCAGCACCTGCTCGAGGTAGCGGGCGGCCTCGATCTCGTCGCCCGGCGGGTTGACGCTCGGGATTCGAATGAGCGCCCTGAGCAGCTCGACGAGCTCGGACAGCTCGTGGTCGCCGAGTTCTATGGTGCCCGCCGTTTGTTCGTTCGCTTCTTCGCCCATCGTCGAAACCTTCCCTCGAGCCGGCGACCTGCCTTCAGCGGGCCGCTCGCGCAAGCTGCTCGGCCAGCCGGTCGCCCGTCGTGATCGCGCCCTTCGAGGCCGACGAAACCATGGCCGCGTACTTGGCCATGACGCCGCTCCTGTAGCGCGGCGCCGGCGGAGTCCAGCGGGCGCGCCGCGCCGCCAGCGCGTCCGGGGCCACGTTGAGGTCCAGGGCGTGGCGGTCGACGTCGATGACGATCTCGTCGCCTTCCTCGACCAGGGCGATCGGGCCGCCCAGCGCCGCCTCCGGCGCCACGTGGCCGATCATCAACCCGTGGGTGCCGCCGGAGAAGCGGCCGTCGGTGAGCAGGGCGACGTGCTCGCCCATGCCCTCGCCGACGAGCGCCGCCGTCACGGACAGCATCTCCTGCATCCCGGGCCCGCCGACCGGGCCCTCGTAACGGATCACGATAACGTCGCCCGCCTCGATCTTCTGCTTGCGAACCGCGTCGTAGCAGGCGTTCTCGCTTTCGAAGACGCGGGCGGGGCCCCTGTGGAAACGGCGCTCGTGGCCGGCCAGCTTGATGACACAGCCGTCGGGAGCGAGCGACCCATGCAGGATCGCCAGGCCGCCGCTGGGCTTCAGCGGCGTCTCGATCGGCACGACCACCTGCTGACCCGCCCTCGGGGCCGCGGCCGCCGCAGCGGAGGCGATGGTGCCGCCGTCGACGTTGGGGGTCGTCCCGTCGATCAGGCCCTCTTTGAGCAGCTCCCGGGTCACCAGGGAGAGGCCGCCCGCGGTGAACAGGTCGGCCGCCGTGTACCGGCCGCCCGGCATCAGGTCGCCCACGATCGGAGTCCGGTCAGCGATGGCTCCGAACTCATCGATCTCGAGAGCGAGGCCGTACTCGTGCGCGATCGCCAGGAGATGCAGAACGGCGTTCGTGGAGCCGCCCGTCGCCGCCACGCAGGCGATGGCGTTCTGGATCGACCTGCGGGTGACGAACTCCTTGGGCCGGACGTCGCGCCGGACCAGGTCCATGACGATCTCGCCGCAGCGGTAGGCGGCCCCGTCCTTGTCGGGGTGCTCGGCCGGGATCCCGTTGAGGCCGGCCGGCGAGAGACCCAGGATCTCCAGCACCATCGACATCGTGTTGGCGGTGTACTGCCCGCCGCACGCCCCCGCGCCGGGGCAGCTGACCGACTCGATCTCGTACAGCTCCTCGGCCGACATCTTGCCGGCCCGGTAAGCGCCGATCGCCTCGAAGATCGTGACGATGGTGGCGTCGCGCTTGCCCTTGTACACGCCCGGGTAGATCGTGCCGTTGTAGAGGATGAGGCCCGGAACGTCGAGTCGACCAAGGGCGATCGCCGCGCCGGGGATCGTCTTGTCGCAGCCCACCAGGCAGACCAGGCCGTCGAACAGATGGCCCCGCGAGCAAAGCTCGATCGAGTCGGCGATCACCTCGCGGCTGATGAGACTCGCCTTCATCCCCTCGGTGCCCATCGTCGTGCCGTCCGAGACGGAGATCGTGCTGAACTCCATCGGCGTCCCGCCCGCCGCCCGGATGCCAGCCTTGACGTGCTCGGCCAGCCGGCGCTGGTTGTAGTTACACGGCATCGTCTCGATCCAGGTCGTGGCCACGCCGATGATCGGCCGGGCCAGGTCGTCATCGTTGAAGCCGATGGCCTTGAGCATGCCGCGCGCCGCGGCGCGGTCCGGCCCGTCGGTCAGGGCCGCGCTGTGGCGCTTGGCGGGATCGCTGGGCACGTCGTAGGGTAGGGGGTTAGGCACGCCGGGCATGGTGGTCTCCGCGGGGCTGGGCGGGTTCGACTCGGTCGCCAACAAGTCTAGGGCCTGGAGCGGCCCCGGCGTGTCCGCCAGTAGACGCGCCGCGGGCGCCCCGCGGCGTCGAGGGACCAGGTGGCCGGGCGAGTCTGAGGTGGCGGAGCCGGCGAGCTACCTTGCTGCGGGCTCCGATCGGGTGTCGACGCGCGCCGGATGCGCGGCCTCCCAGGCCTCGATCGCCGGAAGCTTGGTCAGGACGTAGCCGATCTCGTCGGTGCCGGCCAGGATCATCGTCCGCGCGAACGGGTCGATCTCGAACGAGAACGCGTCGCCGCCGGGCAGGATCACCTGCTGCGCTTCGAGGTCCACCGCCCATTCGCCGTCCGGGTCGGCGGCCACGAGCGCGAGAAGGACCGCGTGCCGCTCCGGGCTGACGACGATCGGCAGCAGGGCGTTCTTCAGGGCGTTGCCGCGGAAGATGTCGGCGAAACCGGTCGAGAGGATGGCCCGAATGCCCCACGCGCGAAGCGCCCACGGAGCGTGCTCGCGCGAGGAGCCGGCACCGAAGTTGTCGCCCACGAGCAGGATCTGCCGCCCGGCGTTGTGGGGCTCGTCGATGAACGACGGCGGCTGGCGCCGTTCCCCATCTGGGGTGAAGCGCCAATCGAAGAAGAGCGCCTCGGCCAGGCCGGCCTTGTCGGTGATCTTGAGGAATCGGGCCGGGCAGATCTGGTCCGTGTCGATGTTCGCCCGCGGAATAGAAATGACGCGGCTGGACGTCTTGACGAAGGGTTCGGGCATGTCAGCGGGCCTCCACGGCCGTTGTTCTGGTGATGCCGGGAAGCGTGCGCGGGTCGGTGACTACCCCGGTGACGGCGCTGGCGGCCGCGGTCAGCGGCGAAGCGAGGAAGGTTCGGCTGCCCTTGCCCTGACGCCCCTCGAAGTTGCGGTTCGAGGTGCTGATGCCGTACTGGCCGGGCTCGAGCTGATCGCCGTTCATGGCGATGCACATCGAGCAGCCGGACTCGCGCCACTCGGCGCCGGCCGCCTTGAAGACCTCGTGGAGGCCTTCGCTCTCGGCCTGCTTCTTTACCTGCTGAGAGCCCGGGACCACGAGGACCCGCAGGCCCGAGGCGACGCGGCGCCCCCGGAGGACCGAAGCGGCGGCCCGCAGGTCCTCGATGCGGCCGTTGGTGCACGACCCGATGAAGACGACGTCGAGCTTCTGGCCGGCGATCGACGCCCCGGGCTCCAGGCCCATGTAGGCGAGGGCGTGCTCCAGGTCGGCTCGGGCGGCCGGCTCGACCTCCGCCGGGGAGGGGATCCGGCCGGTCACCGGCACGCCCATGCCCGGGTTGGTGCCGTAGGTGACCATCGGTTCGAGCGTCTCGCCGTCGATGACGATCGTCCGGTCGTAGGTGGCGCCGTCGTCGCTGGGCAGCGCCCGCCAGCGAGCGACGGCCTCTTCCCAGGCCGCTCCCCGCGGAGCGAACTTGCGGCCCTCGAGGTAACCGAACGTGGTTTCGTCAGGGGCGATGAGCCCGGCCCGGGCGCCGCCCTCTACCGACATGTTGCAGACCGTCATCCGCTCTTCCATCGAGAGGGCGCGGATGGCGTCGCCGCTGTACTCGAAGACGTGGCCCGTCCCGCCGCCGATGCCGATGCGGGCGATCAGGGCCAGGATCATGTCCTTGGCGCCCACGCCCGGCTGAAGCCGGCCGTCGATCCGGACCTGGAACGTCCTGGGCTTGCGCTGGAGCAGTGTCTGCGTGGCCAGGACCATCTCGATCTCGCTCGTCCCGATGCCGAACGCCAGCGCCCCGAAGGCGCCGTGAGTGGCGGTGTGAGAGTCGCCGCAGACGATGGTCATGCCCGGCTGCGTCAGCCCCAGCTCCGGCCCGATGACGTGGACGATGCCGCGCGCCGGGTCGCCTTTGCCGTGGAACGGGATGCCGAACTCTCGGCAGTTCTCCTCGATCTGGCGGAGCTGCTTGGCGGCCAGCTCGTCGGCGATGGGCAGGGACGGGTCCAGCGTGGGGATCGAATGGTCGGCCGTGGCGACGGTCTGGCCCGGCTTGCGGACCTTCAGGCCGCGCTCGCGCAGGCCGGTGAAGGCCTGCGGGCTCGTGACCTCGTGGACGAGGTGTAGGTCGATGGCGAGGATTGCCGGCGCGCCGGGCTCGGACCACACGACGTGGCCGTCCCAGATCTTTTCCACGAGGGTGCGAGGTCTCTCAGCCATGGTTCCACTCTGCGATAGATGTCCCCGCCTCACAGCGGACGGGGGCGATCGAGGTTACCAGATGACCGCAAACGCGCGCAGGCAGCGCCGCGACTGGGCCGGAGTGTGGCGCGGCAGGCTCGGGCGCCGCCGGTAGAGCGGACTCTACGCCCGCTCGAACGACTGCCGGAGGCGGATATGGCGCGAGGCGTGGCCGACCTGGATCTCGAAGCGGCCGGGCTTCATTCCGTCCTTTCAGTGGCGTGGCCTGGCGGAATCGTAGCGCCCCCGCGAATCCACCATCCCGGCCACCGGTGGGCTCACCGTCGGCCCGCCGGTGGCCTACCCTGTGCCAGTGCCCGCCGGGACGGGCCAACCGTGAAAGGGGGCAGGGATGACGACCACCCACGACCGGAACGGCAGAAACGCGGGCACGGCCGGCAAGAGAGCGGGCACAGCCACGGGCACGGCCACCGCTGATAACCGGGAGGCCGCGGCCTCGCAGGCCTGGGGCGAAGGGCTTGCCTACCCGGAGTGGATGCAGCAGCTTCTGCCGGCTCTCCACGATGGCTTCAACGCGGTGAACAAGTACGTCAGCGTGCCGGCGCTGCAAGCCGGACTGGGACGCTACGTGTCGAATCCGCTCACCGGCTACCTGATGATCCTGCGCACCCGGGGCCGCAAGAGCGGCGCACTTCGCGACGCCCCGCTCGGCTACACGATCGTCGGCGAGCACGTCTACTGCATCGCCGGGTTCGGCCGGCGGACCAACTGGCTGCAGAACGTCCTGGCCGACCCGCACGTCGAGGTCATCTTGCCGAGCCGCGCCTTCTCGGGGCTCGCCGAGGAGGTCACCGACGCCGAGGAACGAGGCCGCGTCCTGCCGCCGCTGCTGCGGAGCATGGGCGTCATCGTCGGGATGGTCGGAATGGGCAATCCCTGGCGAGATACGCCCGAGGAGATCGCGCGAAGGTGCGAGGGCATGCCGCTCGTCAGGATCCGCGCCACTGGGATGGCGGCAGGGCCCGAAGATCCGGGCGGCCGGTTCTGGGTCGTGCCCCTCCTCGCAAGCGCGGTGCTGGCGATCGTTCTGTTGCGCCGCCGAGGTGGCGGAAGGAAGTGATCCCGGCGGGAGGGGCTCCACGGCCGAGATCGACGCCCAACCACGGCCTCGACATCGGTCTGGCGCGAGCGGCGGTGACTCGACGAGCCGAGCGCCATATCGCCCACGGTGAGCGGAGCGCCTGAGCCTCCTTCGTGAACGGCCCCCGGTACAATCTCGTCCAACCTCGAATCCGCGCCTCTCGCCGCCGCTCGGTCCACGCGGCGCCGTCCGGAGGGGACTCTGCAATGTTCGATCGACTCGGCCGGTTGGCAGCTCGGCTCCGGTTCGCTCTCCTGGCCGCCTGGGCGGCGGCCGCCGCTCCCGGTGCGGACGGGGACCGCGGCCGGTCCTCGTCGCTCCACGGCACGAACGGCGACGGCCGGGACGGCCCCGCTGCCGGGACGGTCGAGGTGCGAGGGGACCTCCGGAGCAGGTGGATGCTCTGGAGGCTGGCGGGAGCGGCCATTCTCGTCGCGCTTTCGGCGCTCGGCGTGGCGGCCCTGGTGTCGATCTTCCGGATCGGCGCGCAGAACGGCAGCTCAGGGTTCGACGCCCTGTGCTACTGGCAGTTCGATCCCGCCCATCCCTACGCCGGCACGTACGGCGGACTCGACTTCTCCTATGCACCGCCCATCGCCCTGGCCTTTCTGCCCGGCCATCTTCTGAGCTTCGACGCCTTTCGGGCGCTCTGGCTGGCGATCCAGGTAGCCGCTCTGATCTGGTTGGCGCGCCGTTACGCGCTGGCACTCCTGCTGTTCCTGCCGATCGGCGTCGAGTTGTACAACGGCAACATCCACCTGCTGCTCGCGGCGGCCATCGTGCTCAGCTTCCGCTGGCCGGCGGCCTGGTCGTTCGTGCTTCTCACCAAGGTGACTCCCGGCATCGCGCTGCTCTGGTATCTCGTTCGCCGGGAGTGGCGCAGCCTGGCCGTCGCTCTCGGCGCGACGGCGGCGATCTCCCTGGCCACAATGGCGATCGTGCCCCACCAGTGGCTCCAGTGGCTCGAGTTCCTGGCCTCGAACCCGTCACCCGACACGACCACCGTCCACGTCACCGTGCCGCTCTCGGTCCGCCTAGCGGCCTCCGCCTTGATCGTCGTCTACGGAGCTCGGACCGACAGGCGCTGGAGCGTTCCGGTCGCGGCGATGGTTTCCTTGCCCGTGATGTGGGTCAACGGTTTCGCCATGCTGGCCGCGATCGTCCCGTTGTTGCCGGGCGACCTGGCAGCGATGAACCGTGGCCGCCCGGCCAGGCCGAAGAGTCCGCCCGGCGGGTGGAGGTCGCGACTTGGGCTCACGCGAGCCGAATCCTCGGAGGGGAAACCCTGATGTTCGATCGGCTCGGCAGATTGGTCCTTCGGCTTCGGTTCGTCCTCGTGGCCGGCTGGGCGGTGGCCGCGCTCGGGTTCGGCATCCTCGGCCCCTCTCTGGCGTCCGTGGGCTCCGCCGATGAGACGAGCTTCCTTCCCAGGGACGCGGAGTCGCTGGCCGCCCGCCAGATCATCGCGCAGTCCTTCCCCTCGACGGCTGCGCCGTCAGTCGCCCTGATCGTGTTCTCCAGGACGGGCGGCCTCACCGACGCCGACCGGTCCGCCATCGAGGGTTTACGATCCTGGTTCGAGGACAGCGGCCATCCCAGCGGGATCCTGCGCTACGTGACCGCCGAAGGGACTCCGAGCCTGGCGTCGATGCTCCGAAGCTCCGACGGCGTGGTTGAGCTGGCCGAGATCGAGCTGAGCTCGCCCTCCTTCCTGCCGCAGACGAACGCCGCGATCGACGCCATACGGGCGCATCTGGGGACGTCCGGCGTGCTGCCATCCGGCCTCGAGGCCCAGATCTCGGGCCAGGCCGGGATCGGCCGGGACTACCTCCAGGCCATCCGCGAGGGGACCGATCGGACGACACTGGTCACGATCTTGCTCGTCGTGCTGGTCCTGCTGGCGATCTACCGCGCCCCGCTGGCCGCTCTCGTGCCGCTGATCACGATCGGCTGCGCCTTCCTGGTCTCCCGAGGCCTGCTCGGCTTCCTGGCCCAGGGCGGCTGGAAGCTCTCGTCCGTGCTGGACTCGTTCATCGTGGTTTTGGCCTTCGGCGTGGGCACCGACTACACGATCTTCCTGATCTCGCGCTTCCGCGAGGAGCTCGGCCGCAACCGCTACGACGACGCCGTTCGCGTGACGGTGAGCCGGATAGGAGCGGTCATAGCCGCCTCGGCCGCCACCGTCATCGTGGGCCTCACCTCCATGATGGTGGCCAGCTTCGGCATGATCCAGACGACCGGCCCGGCTCTGGCGCTGGTCATCTTTACCACCCTTCTGGCTGGCCTCACCCTGACGCCGTCGCTGCTGGCTATCTTCGGGCGGCGACTCTTCTGGCCGCTCCACGAGCAGACTCGAACCGAGGGCTCGGACGATAGGGGCGTCTGGGCGGCGCTGGCCCGGCGGATCGTCGGCCGCCCGGGGCTGCTGGCCGCCCTGGTCTTGGCTGTGCTGGCCGCGCCGCTGCTCGCCCTGCCGGGGCTGAAGCAGAACTTCGACGTCCTGGCCGAGCTGCCCGCCGATGCCCCATCTCGCGTCGCTTTCGACACCTTGAGCGCGCACCTGCCCCAGGGCCAGCTGATGCCGCTCAACGTCCTGGTGAAGGTGCCGGGAGGCGATCTCTCCAGCCCCGCGTCGCTGACGGCGACGGGACAGCTGGTGACGAAGATCGCCGCCCTGCCGGATGTCCAGTCCGTCAGCAGCGTCGTCGACCCCGCGGGCGAGGGCAAAGTGGCCGATACCCTGCGGCCGTCCGTCCAGCTGGCGGCCATCGCCGATGGATTCGCCAAGCCGCCCAGCACCGACCTCAACGTCGGGCTGAGCGATGCGTCGCTGGCGAGCATCAACTCGACGGCCTCCTACGTGAGTGGGCTAGAGAAGGCCTATCCCCGGGTGGCGGGGGCGGCCCTGACCGCCACCGAGGCGGACCTGGCCACGATCCAGAAGGGGGTCGTGAACGGGCGCCAGCAGGCGAACCTGGCCAACCAGCTCGGGACGATCGTCGACGAGATCCAGAAGGCCGCGGCATCTCCCGCAGGCTCCTCCGGCGACGTCTCGACGCAGCTGACGCAGCTTCGGATCTACCTCGACGAGCTCGCCACGGACGTGCCGGCCATCGCCACGACCGACGCCTACGCGGCGGCTCGGGGCGCCCTGGCCAGCCTCGCCACGAACGCCAATGCCGCCTCCTTCCTGGCCCTGCTGGGCGCCTTCCGCCAGATGGAGGCCTGGGCGGCGGCCCAGCCAACGGCCATCTACTTCTCCGCCGCCGTCATACCGCCGACGGCCGACCAGGTTGCCGCCACCCAGGCCATCGCCGCCGCCCGGGCCCGGATTCCGGGAGAGGTCCGCCAGCTGGCCGCGACCTTCGGACCGCACGACCTCTACGCCCCGCCGGATCTGGTGGCAGCCTACATGTCGAAGACGGGCGACGTGGCGAGGCTGTATGTCACGACCTCGGTCAACCCGTACGACACCAGGGCGTTCGACACGGTCCATTCCCTGCGGACCCTCATGTCCGGCCAGGCCGCCAGCTTCGGTTCGGGAGCGACGACCTACGTCGGCGGATCGAGCGCCGAGTTCGCCGACGTCCAGACGACGATCTCCTCCGACTTCACCCGCGTGGCCGCGATCACGATCATCGGCATCCTGATCGTTCTCATGCTGCTGTTGCGTGCCATCGCGGCTCCGGTCTACCTTGTGCTGACGGTGCTGCTGTCCTACTCCGCCAGCCTGAGTCTGTCCGCGTTCCTGCTGCAGCACGTCTTCGGCGAGCCGGGGCTCAACTACTTCATCCCCCTGATGGTGTTCGTGCTGCTCGTGGCCATCGGCTCGGACTACAACATCTTCCTCATGTCTCGGGTCCGCGAAGAGAGCGCGACCCGGCCGCTGCGGCCGGGCATCCGGGTCGCCTCGGCCAGAACGGGCACGGTCATCACCTCCGCCGGTCTCATCCTGGCCGGCACGTTCGGAGCGCTCGTGACCTCGCCCCTGCAGCTGCTGTTCCAGGTCGGCGTGACGGTGGCCCTGGGCGTCCTGATAGATACGTTCGTGGTACGCAGCCTGCTCGTGCCGGCGATCACCGCGTTCGTGGGGGAGTGGGCGTGGTGGCCGTTCCACCGGCGAGGGGCATAGAGCCGGACCCTCGACCCCCGCCGAGGGGTAAGAGCCAGTCCTGAAGGCCGGCCCAACCGGTCCGACCCGCGTCGGGCGATGCCTCCCGTACCATCGTCCTACCGTCCCGCCCAACGCAGCGCCGAAATGGGGGGTGGCGCACCGCTTGACCACTGCTGATACACTCGCCCAACATCGCGGGCCCCACGGCCGGCGTGCGTTTGCTACGGGGAAGAACCAGGTGGGTCTCTTCAACGGTCTGAATCGCCGCCACGTCGCCGTCCTGATCAGGACGGACGGTCGCCGCGTGCAGGTTCCGGCCGAGGACCTCGGCCTGGTCGACGTATCCCTCCTCGGTCTACTTCGCTCCCTCGAGCTCGGCATTGAGCGCGTTCTCGGGCTCATTACCGGCTCCCGGCGGGAGACTGGATGGCGGGACAAGCGCTAAGCACGCAAGACCCATTACCAATCAGAACCCTCGCCGGAGCGGCGAGGGTTTTTTGATGACCGGCTACCGCCAGCTAGACCAGACGAGGCGCCCGGCGACCCGGGCAGAGGAACAGGAAGGGACGCAGCGATGGGGACACGAGAGGACCGCTCGGGCCGCTCGCCGACCGCGACCACGGCTCCGGCGCCCGGCGCCCACGGAGCCGCCAACCGGCGCGAGCGCATCGACCACATGCCGGGCGCGGGCACGGACCGGGCCGCGGCCATCTCCGCCGGTCGTCGCGAGATGCTCACCGATAACCTCCGCGACCGGATCAAGTCCCTGGCCGAGCGCGGCCTGGAACGGCCGCGCATCGGCGCCGACGCTGTCTGCGAGGCCCTGCTGCGCCAGGGCGTGGATGTCTTCTTCGGCTATCCCGGCGGCGTCGTCCTGCCCCTCTACGACGTCCTCGGCGATTACCCTGAGCTGCGCCACGTCCTCGTCCGCCACGAGCAGGGCGGCGCCCACGCCGCCGACGGCTACGCTCGTGCCACCGGCAAGGTTGGCGTCTGCCTGGGCACGTCCGGACCCGGCGCCACCAACCTGGTCACCGGAATCGGCAACGCCCAGCTCGACTCCGTCCCGATCGTGGCCATCACAGGGAACGTCGTCGGCTCTCTCCTCGGCAAGGACGCCTTCCAGGAGATCGACATCACCGGCATCACGTTGCCGTGCACCAAGCACAACTACCTGGTCCGCAATGCCAACGACATCCCGCGCGTCTTCGCCGAGGCGTTCCACATCGCCCGATCGGGACGCCCGGGACCGGTCCACATCGATCTGACCAAGGACGCCCTGATGGGCGCCTGCACGGCCGAACATCCGGAGGCCGTCGATCTGCCCGGCTTCAAGCCGACCCTGGACGGGCACCCGCGCCAGATCAGGCTGTTCGCCCAGGAGATCGCCAGGGCCGAGCGTCCGGTCATCCTGGCCGGCCACGGCGTGCTCATAGCCGACGCCACCGAGGAGCTGCGCGAGCTGGCCGAGAAGGCCCAGATCCCCGTCGCCCACACGCTCCTGGGCGTGAGCGCCATGGACGAGACGCATCCCTTGAGCCTCGGCTTCGTGGGCATGCACGGCTGGAAGCACGCCAACAAGGCGATCCAGTCGGCCGACCTGCTGATCGCCCTCGGCATGCGCTTCGACGACCGGGTCACCGGCCACGTGCCCACCTTCGCGCCGTACGCGCGGATCGTCCACGTGGACATCGACCCGGCCGAGATCGGCAAGAACGTCGCCGTGGAGATCCCCATCGTCGGCGATGTCAAGCGCGTCCTGACGGCGCTCCTGCCGCAGGTCGAGCCGGTCTCGCCCGAGCGGCGGGCCGCGTATCTCGCGGAGATCGCAGGCTGGCGGGCCGAATCCGAGAAGATGCCGTGGCACGGCTCCGGGGCCTGGCGCAACGGCCAGCTCTCCGCCGACTTCGTCGTCTGCAAGATCGGCGAAGCCTCAAGCCACGACGCCACGATCGTCGCCGACGTGGGCCAGAACCAGATGTGGACCGCGCGCTATGCCGGCTTCCGCCGCCCGAACAGCCACGTCAGCTCCGGTGGTCTGGGGACGATGGGCTTCGGACTGCCCGCGGCGATGGGCGCCGCGATCGGGCGGCCAGACAAGGAAACGTGGGCGATCGTCGGCGACGGCGGCCTCCAGATGACCGTCCAGGAGCTGATGACGCTCGTCCAGGACCGCATCCCGGTCAAGATCGCCCTGCTCGACAACCACAAGCTGGGCATGGTCCGGCAGTGGCAGGAACTCGTCTACGCCGGCAACTACCACTCCTCGCATCTGCTCGGTCCCGACTGGCTGAA
This sequence comes from Candidatus Limnocylindria bacterium, assembly GCA_041494645.1. GTDB lineage: Bacteria > Chloroflexota > Limnocylindria > Limnocylindrales > CSP1-4 > Fen-1039. The sequence goes on along the minus strand of JBGQBD010000010.1, from coordinate 3,000 downwards.
GCTGGCCGAGGCCTACGGCGTGGCCGGCTTCCGGGCCTCCACGCCGGAGGAGGTGGAGGGTGCCATCGCCGCCGCGCGAGCCGTCGACGGCCCGGCCCTGGTCCACTTCGAGATCGCCGAGGAGCAGAACGTCTTCCCCATGATGCCGGCCGGCAAGGGTCTGTCCGACCTGATCGAGGAACGGTTCGAGGAGCCCAACCAATGAGCTCCGGCGACCACCTGCCAGCCGACCACGCCCAGCACCCGGCCGAGCACCCGGCCGAGCACCCGGCGCCGGCCCACACCGCTCCGCCGGCTCGCGCGCTGCCCGGCCACGGCGAGGTCCACCGCCACGTCCTGGTCGCCATCGCCCTCAACAGGCCCGGGGTCCTCAACCGGGTCGCGAGTCTCATGCGCGCCCGCAACTTCAACATCGAGACCCTGGCCGCCAGCCACACGGACCAGCCCGAGGTCAGCCGCATGACGATCACGCTGCAGGGCGACGACGTGCACGTCGAGCAGGCGGCCAAGCAGCTCTACCGGCTCATCGACGTTCTCAAGGTCCAGGACGTCACCAGCGATCCGATCGTGGAGCACGAGATCGCGCTCATCAAGGTCCGCGCCGACGACCGCAATCGGGGCGAGGTGCTGACCATCGCGGAAATGTACAAGGCCAGGGTCGTGGATCTCGCGGCCGAGTCGCTCATCGTCGAAGCCACCGGCACGGAGGCGGAGGTGGACACCCTGATCGCCCTCCTGCGCGGATTCGGCATAAAGGAGCTCGTCCGCTCCGGTGCCGTCGTCATGTCCCGGGGTGCCGGGTCGATAGAGGAGGCAGTCAAGCGATGACCGCACGCATGTACTACGACGCCGACGCCGACCCGAGCGCCCTTGATGGGCAGGCCGTTGCCATCATCGGCTACGGCAGCCAGGGGCACGCCCACGCCCGTAACCTCCACGATTCCGGCGTGAGGGTTGTGGTCGGCCTGACCTCGACGAGCAAGAGTCGGGCGCTCGTCGCAGAGGCTGGGCTCGACGTCGCCGACGTTGCCGAGGCCACGCGCCGGGCCGACGTGATCATGATCCTGGTCCCGGACACGATCCAGAAGAAGGTGTACGAGACCTCGATCGAACCGAACATGCATGCCGGCCAGCTGCTCATGTTCGCCCACGGCTTCAACATCCGGTTCGATCGCATCAAGCCGGGCGAGGGGATCGACGTCGGCATGGTCGCTCCCAAGGGCCCCGGCCATCTCGTCCGCTCCGTCTTCGAGCAGGGCGGGGGCGTGCCGGCCCTCTTCGCCGTCGAGAAGGACGCGACCGGCACCGCTCGCGCGCGCGTGCTTGCTTATGCGCGTGGAATCGGCGCGACCCGGGCCGGCATCCTCGAGACAACCTTCAAGGAAGAGACCGAGACGGACCTTTTCGGCGAGCAGGTCGTCCTGTGCGGCGGCGTCACCAGCCTGATAAAGAACGGCTTCGAGACCCTCGTCGAGGCCGGCTATCAGCCGGAGCTGGCGTACTTCGAGGTCATGCACGAGCTTAAGCTGATCGTGGACCTGATGTATCGCGGCGGCATGAACTACATGCGTTTCTCGGTCAGCGACACGGCCGAGTTCGGCGACTACGTCTCCGGCCCGCGCATCATCGACGGCCGCGTCCGCGACGAGATGAGAAAGGTCCTGCACGAGATCCAGGACGGCAGCTTCGCGGCCCGCTGGATCGCCGAGAACGAGGCCGGCCAGCCTGAGTTCAAGAAGATGCGCGAGGCGGGCCGTCACCACCAGGTCGAGCAGGTCGGCGCCCGACTGCGCCGGGCCATGCCGTTCCTCAACCCGGTCGAAGTCGTGGACGGCCAGCCCCAGGCGGCGGCCGAGAAGCCCAAGAGCTAACCCTGGAGGGGCCAGCATGAGCGAGAAAGTCCCCGCGTACGTACCCAGCCGGGGTGTGGCCCCGGGAGCCGTACGCATCTTCGACACCACCCTCCGCGACGGCGAGCAGGCTCCCGGGGCGGGGCTCACGGTCGCCGAGAAGATCGAGGTCGCCCGCCAGCTCGTCCGCCTCAACGTGGACGTGATCGAGGCCGGGTTCCCGGCCAGCTCGCCCGGTGAGTTCGAGGCGGTCCAAACGATTGCCCGCGAAACCCGGGGAGTGGCGGTGGCCGCGCTTGCGCGCTGCAAGGACGGCGATCCCCAACGCGCGTTCGAGGCGATTCGCGTCGCCGAGCGGCCTCATCTTCACGTCTTCATCGCCAGCAGCGACATCCACCTGCGGCACAAGCTGCGGATCTCCCGCGAGGAGGCTCTGGCGGCCGCGGCGAAGTGGGTCGGCTACGGCCGCAGGGCGCTGGGCCCCGATGTCGAGATCGAGTTCAGCGCCGAGGACGCCACGCGGTCTGACCCCGACTTCCTGATGAAGATTTACGAGGCCGCCGTCGAAGCGGGCGCGAGCACGCTCAACATCCCCGACACGGTCGGGTATGCCATTCCGGCCGAGTTCGGTGGGCTGGTCCGCCAGGTCGTCGAGCGGTTCGGCTCGGCGGCCACGATCTCGGTCCACTGCCACAACGACCTGGGTCTGGCCACATCCAACACGCTGGCGGCGCTGCAGAACGGCGCCCGCCAGCTGGAGGTGTGCGTCAACGGCCTGGGCGAGCGCGCCGGCAACGCCTCGCTCGAGGAAGTGGTCATGGCCATCCGGACCCGGCCGACGCAGTTCCCGGACCTGGCGACCCGTGTCGTCTCGGAGCAGATCACGCCGGCCAGCCGGCTGGTCAGCTACCTGACCGGCTTCGCGGTCCAGCCGAACAAGGCGATCGTGGGCGGCAACGCCTTCGCTCACGAATCCGGCATCCACCAGGACGGGGTCATCAAGAACCCGCTGACCTACGAGATCATGACCCCGCAGTCGGTGGGTCTCTCCGGCAGCCAGCTGACCATCGGCAAGCTGTCGGGGCGGCGCGGGCTGCAGGGCAAGCTGCGCGAGCTCGGCCACGAAGTGGAGGGCGAGGCTCTCGACGCC
>JBGQBD010000009.1:0-41397 GCA_041494645.1 Candidatus Limnocylindria bacterium | reverse complement strand
TCGGCGTGGCCACGCTGATGGCGACCATGCCAGGCCTGCCGATGATCGGGCACGGCCAGATCGAGGGCTTCGCCGAGAAGTACGGCATGGAGTACCGGCGGGCCTATCGCGACGAGCAGCCGGACGGCTGGCTGATCGAGCGGCACGAGCGCGAGATCTTCCCGCTCTTCCACCGCCGCTACCTCTTCGCCGACGTGACCGATTTCCTGCTCTACGACGTCTTCGATCCAGGGGGCTGGGTCAACGAAGACATCTTCGCCTACTCCAACCGCCACGGCGACGAGCGCGGCCTGGTCGTCTACCACAACCGCTTCGCCGAGGCGAAGGGCTGGATCAAGATGTCGGCTGGATACTCCGTGCCCGACGGAGCCGGTGGGCGGCGGCAGATGCAGCGGTCGCTGGGCGAGGGCCTCGGGCTGCATCCCGACGGCGATTGGTTCACGCTGATGCGCGACCAGCGCTCCGGATTAGAGTTCGTGCGACCCAGCGCCGACCTGTGCCGCGACGGGCTCTTCGTGGAGCTGCACGCCTACAGCTGCCAGGTCTTCCTCGACATCCACGAGGTCCAGGACGGGCCATCCGGGCAAATGCGCCGGCTGACCGAGCGTCTCCGCGGCGCGGGCGTCCCAAGCGTCAGCGGTGCTCTGCGCCAGCTGCAGCTGGCGCCGCTGCACGACGCAGTGCGCGGTCTGGCCGCGAATGGCTCGCTTCGGCGATTGACCGAGATCGGGGCCGCGCGGGCGGCCGCGGCCTGCCCGAGCAGCGCGGCGGCGGTGGATCTTGGGCTGCGGGGTCCGGCCTCGGAGGCGCCGGCGGCGCTCCCCGTTGCCCCGCCGACCGGCGGGCAGCCCTCAACTCAGGATCTGCAGGCCCTCCTGGACGAGGCCCAGGCGCCCGTGGAACGCGCTCTTCGGGCCCTCGTTGACGTGACCGGGGCCACCGGCGACGTCGAGCGTGCGACGGCCGCCTTCCGCGCCGGCGTCGAGGCCGCGCTGCGTCTGCCGGGCCCGGGCCAGGATCGGCTTTGCGCCGGTTTAGTCGACGAGTGGGCCTGGGTGGCGATAATCGGCCGGCTGATCGCCGAGGCGATCGCCTCGGTTGGCGGGCCCGAATCGGCGCGGGGCGGCTCGTTCGATGAGCTGCAGCTTGGGCCGGTGATCGCCGGCGTCTTCCGCGACCTGGGCCTGGACGACGGCGCGGCCTGGCGGGTCGTGGCGCTGATTCGAATGCTCCGGCAGCTGCCGCTCCCGAGCTCGGTGTCGCGGCTGCCGGCCGCGGACCGGGCGCCGGCCCTGGTTCGGGCTCTCGTGGCGGGTGAGTCCGTTCGACCCTACATCCGCGTCAACGTCTGGGAAGGCGTCAGCTGGTTCAACCGCGAGTCGTTCGGGCAGGTGCTCTGGTGGATGCTAGCCCTGGATGCGCTCGAGGCCGCCGCCACGCCCAAGCTGCCCAAGACGCGCCTGGCCGCACGATTCGCCGCAGCCAAACTCCTGACCGCGGTCCTGGCCCGCGCCGCAGAGACGGCCAAGTATCAGCTCGACAAGCTCGAGGACGCGGCGCGGGATTGAGCCGCGGGTGCAGCCGCAGGCCTGGCAGCGGCTACTCCCCCAGGAGGATTCGCCGCAGCAACGGGATCGGCGGCGAGCCGTGGGCGATCACCGATTCGAGGTGATCCTTGTAGATGAAGCCCGGCGTCTGGCCGAAGCCCCCGACGACGCGCGGCTCCGGCACGGCCGCCGCGCCGCGCGGATCGCCCGACGCCACGGCCGCCCGCCGCCGCCGCTCGCGCTCCAGGTTCCACATCTCCATGGAACCCACGAAGTACGTGGACAGCTGAGTCGAGCTGAGGCGGGCGCGGTCCCACTTCTTGCTGGCCTCGGACTCCTCCTGGAAGCCGCCGTGAACCATCAGGTCCATCGCCTCATGCTCGGTCATCGACCCGGCGTGGATCCCGATGTCGATGATGGCGTTGGCGATGGCGCGCAGATAGAACTTCCAGTGGATCAGCCATAGGGCCGGATCGCCGGCGTGGAAGCCTACATCCATCATTACCTGGGTCACGTAGACGGCCCAGCCCTCCACGAAGACGCCGCTGCCGAAGACCGCCCGCACGATGGACGGGCACCTGTTGGAGTAGACCAGCTGCAGGTAGTGGCCGGGCGTGCCCTCGTGAATCGTGGTCAGGTCGATCTGGCGGTCGTTCTCCTCGGCCAGATACGACTCCACCTGTTCCGCCGTCCACTCCCCGGGCGGAGGGGTCATGAAGTAGAACGCCTTCTGCCCCTTGTCCAGCGGCCCCGGTGCGTCGAGCATCGCGCCGGCGTACTCACGCAGGAACGGGGGCGTCCAGTCGATCTCGAGGGGATCGTCCGGGACGCCGATCAAATCCTTCTCCCGGCAGAAGTCGACGATGTCGCGGTAGCTCTGGCGGCAGTACTCGACGAGATCGCCGGCGGGATGGTGGGCCCGGCCTATCGCCGCGGTGACGGCGCCCACCGTTCGCTGATCTGCGGCCTCCTGGCTGCCGTCGCTGGCGGCCGTCGGAAGTGGCTCGCCGGGAACCCACCGGCTCCAGCTATCGCGGGCGATCCGGATCATCTCGCCGCGAACCGCCTCGTACTCCGCCCGAGCCTGGACGAGGATCTGGCCGGCCGTCAGACCGGACCGGAAGGTGTGGCGCAGCTTGCGGGCGAAAAGCTCGGGGCCGAGGCGCCCCTCGCCCGAGGAGCGCGGCAGCAGGTCGTCGCGCAGGAATCCCTCGAACGCCGCGATCGCGGCGCGGGCGGTCGTCGCTGCCGAGAGAAGACGCGGCGTGACCGCGGCCACGTCCGCTCGATCGGCCGCGGCCCCCGCCTGGGCCAACGCGTCGTCGGCCAGGACCGCGATCCCAGACAGCTGCTTGATTGCCATCTCGGTATGCAGTCTCGATGGCGGCCGCTCCGGCAGGCTGCCCAGCTCGGCTGTGGCCGCCGCGAGAACCGCGGGCACGCCCTCCAGGCGCGCGGCGACCGACGTCAGCCGGGCCGCGAGCGGGGCGAAACCTCGGGCCAGCAGCGGGAAGATCCCGCCTCCCAGCAGGTAGACGTAGCCGAGCGCATCCCACGCCCCCTCGCGCAAGTCCGCCTCGTCGAAGGTCAACGCGGCCAGCTCCGAAAGCAGCAGGTCGCGGTCGATCCGTTCGTCGGCCGTCAGCGGGCCGTCCGGCATGGCCCGCAGCTCGGCCTCCCAGCGGCCGGCAAAAGCGAGGCGGGCCGCGCGACCGGACTCGCTGAGATCGGGCCACTCGCCATCGACGGCGTGCATGCCCGCGGCGGTGGCCGAGACGGGGTACAGCCGGAAGAACTCGTCCAGGAACGCCTCGACGCGCTGGGTGAACTGCGACATCCCTCTCCTCCCGGTGTTTGGCCGAGTCTAGCGTCATTGGCCACGCGGGTCCGTGGGCCGAAAGCCACGCACGTCTCCGGCGGGCGCGTTAGCATCCGCCCATGCGACGCCGTCGCCTCAGGCGGCGCTCGGTCCTCGGAGGAGCCGCTCATGCTCGACCTGCTCGTCAGGGTCGCCGTGAACGCCGTGGCGCTTGTCGTCGCGGCGACGTTCGTTCCGGAAGTTCGCCTGTCTCCTCGCGACAAGCTTGAAGACTGGGTGATGATCATCGGCATCGCCGTCGTCTTCGCCCTCGTCAACAGCTACCTCAAGCCGATCCTGAAGTTCCTGGCCATGCCGATCGGCTTGCTGACGATGGGCCTGATCGCTTTCGTCATCAACGGCGCGATGCTTCTGGCAACGGCCTGGTTGGTAAATCTCAGCCAGGTCCAGGACCTGCTGAACACGAACTTCGCCTTCCAGGTCGGCGGCTACCCGCCCAATTGGGGCTACGAGGCAGTCGGTGCGGCCGTGGTCGCTTCGATCGTGATCAGCATCGTGGCCACGGTCCTCGACCTGCTCCTGATGCCGCGCAAGGTGATCGGGCTGTAGGTCGCGCGAAGGCCGAGCGGGCGACGGCGGAGTCGACGGGGTTCCGTCTCAGCCGAGCTCCAGGTCTGTCCACGCGTCCGCGGACCCGCTAGGCTTTCGGGCATGCCGGTCATTCAGACGTCGTCGCTCGCCAGTCTCTTTGCCGCACCCGATGTCTCCGGCACCACGGCCACCGGCGCCCCGGGGGCCCTTACGGAGCGGGAACGGTTCAGGATCCGGCTGCGGCGAAGGCCCCTTCTCCTCGATGGGGCGATGGGCACGCTGCTGTTCAGCCGCGGCGTGCCGCAGCGAGCGTGCCTGGACGAGCTCGTCCTGACTCGATCGGACGTCGTCTCGACGATCCACCTCGAGTACCTCGAGGCGGGCGCCGACGCGATCGAGACCAACACCTTCGGCGCCAACCGCTTCCGCCTGGCCGAGTACGGCCTGGAGAAACTGGCCGGGCGCCTCAACCGCCGCGGCGCCCAGCTCGCGCGAGAGGCGAGGGAGACATCCGGCCGCGAGGCGTTGATAGCCGGATCGATCGGGCCGATCGGAACCACGGGTCGAATGGCGACTCGACCGCACCCCGGCCTGGCACGGGCGGCCTTCCGAGAGCAGATCGAAGGGCTGCTCGAGGGCGGAGCTGACCTCCTCGTCTTCGAGACATTCGACCGCCTGGAGACGCTGCTGGCTGCGATCGAAGAGGCGCGCCGCGCCTGCGACCTTCCGGTGATCGCCCAGATGACCTTCGGCGAGGACATGATGGCCCGCGACGGGACCACCCCCGAGGACGCCGCGGTGGCGCTGACCGGCGCGGGCGTGGATGCCGTCGGCGTGAACTGCGGAGCCGGCCCGCTCGTGTGCCTGGAGGCACTCGCCCGAACCGGGCCGCCAACTCCGACTGTAGCTCGCTGCATCGTCCCGAACGCGGGGTTGCCCCAGCGCATCGAGGGCCAGTTCGTCTACTCGGCGGGGCCCGAGTACTTCGGCGAGATGGTCCCGCAGATGCTGGCCGCGGGCGCGCGGATCATGGGCGGCTGCTGCGGCACGACTCCCGAGCACACCAGGGCCATGCGAGCGGCCATCGACGCCCTGGGCTGGGACGAGCCCGGAGCTCGCGCGGTCGTGGTCCCCCGGACCGGGGATGAATCGCCGTCGCGTCAGTCCGACCCGGCCGCCGGCGCGGCCCCGAGAACGCCCAGTGCCGAGACCCCGGGGAGTGGCGACGCCACACCTCCCTCGGGTCTGGCGCGGAAGCTCGCCGACAACGCCTTCGTCGTCTCGGTCGAGATCGACCCGCCCCGATCGATCCGGATCGACCGGACCGTCGAAGCAGCTCGCCTGCTCCAGGAGGCCGGGGTCGATCTCGTCAACATCAGCGATTCCGCGACCGGGCGCGTTCGCATGGGCGCCATGGCCGTGGCCTTCGGGATCCAGCAGACTCTGAACCTCGAGTGCCTCGTCCACCTGACGACCCGAGACCGCAACCTTATGGCCCTCGAGGCGGAGCTGCTCGGCGCCCATGCCCTGGGCGTTCGCAACATCCTGGCCCTGACCGGCGATCCGCCACGGGTCGCGGACAGGCCGGCGACGACGGCCGTATGGGACGTGGACGCGATCGGGCTGATCGAGATCATTCGACGGCTCAATCGGGGCGAGGACGAGGCGGGCAGCTCGATCGGACAGCCCGCCGGCTTCACGATCGCCTGCGCGCTCGACCCTACCGCCGCGGACCAGGACAAGGAGTGGACCAGGCTCGAGCGCAAGCTGGCTGCCGGGGCGAACCTGATCATGACCCAGCCGCTCTACTCGCTTGAACAGGTGGAGGCCATGCTGGCCCGGGCCCGCCAGGTATTCGGTCAGGGCGGCTTCCCCGTCCCCGTCCTGCTGGGCGTGCTGCCGCTCCACAGCGCTCGCCACGCCGAGTTCCTGCACAACGAGGTGCCCGGCATCACCATCCCCGACGAGCAGCGGGCGGCAATGCGCGCGGCCGGCGAACGGGGAGCGGAAGTCGGCCTCGAAATGTCGATGAACCTTCTCGAGCAGTGCGAGGATCAGGTCAAAGGAACGTACGTCATGCCGAGCTTCGGCCGGTACGAGCTGGCGGCCGAACTGGTCCGCCGGCTGCGCGCTCGGCAGGCTTCAGGGAAGTCGGGCTAGGGCCCGAGGGAAGGGTCGAGATGAGGGCTCACCGGAGATTCGTGGCCATCGGCCTCGCCACCGCGGCCGTCGGCGCGTGGCTGGCACTCGCCTCGACCGCTGCGGCGGCCCCGACCGCGCCGGTCGCGGGTCCGCCATATCCGGAGGCCGTGACCGGGCAGCGCGTGTACGACTACGCCAGCATCTTCTCGCCGGCCGCCATCTCCGGGGCGGAGCAGACGATCCTGGCGATCGAGCAGCGGACGGGCGCCCAGGTCGCGGTCTACACCCAGGTCAAGCCCGAGAGCGACTCGCTCGACAAGGCCAATGCCGACGCCCTGGCCCTGATGAACCAGTGGGGCGTGGGCCGGAAGGGCTTCGATGACGGCCTGGTGATCCTGTTCGACATGCAGGGTAACCTCCAGCACGGCCAGGTGAGCCTCTACGCCGGCAGCGGCTTCAAGGCGGCCTTCCTGACCGACTCGGACCGCCAGGCGATCTTCGACAACGACATGAAGCCGAAGCTCAAGTCCGGCGACTTCGACGGCGCGCTGAAGATTGCGCTCGACGACGTGAACTCGGCGGCCACGCCCGAGCATGCCGATGCGTTGAACCGGGCTCGAATCCTCAACGCGGTCGTCGGCATCGGCGTTTTCGTCCTCTCAATCTGGCTCGTGGCGTTCGTGCTCATCCGCTGGTACACCCACGGCCGGGACCCGATCTACGTGGACGACAACTCCGTCCTGATGCCCGCTCCGCCGGACAGCCTCACCCCGGCCATGTCCACGCTCCTCATGGACGATCGGACTTCGAGCCGAACCGTGTCGGCGGCAATGGTGGACCTCGCCGCCCGTGGCCTGATCCAGTTCCGCCAGGAAGAGGGACCCCTCGCCAAGAAGACGAGCGTCGGGTTGACCGGCAAAACGGCCACCATCGGCACGCCGGAAGGGGGCCTCTTCTCAGCCATCGGCACGAGGGCGGGACCTGACGGATTCATCGACCCGGGCTCGATGCCGCAGCTCGCGCCCGCCGTCCGCGGGCTCAAGTCGGATCTGGAGACGCTCTCGGTCCAAAAGGGCTGGCTGACCGGCAAACCGACGCGTGTAGTCGGCATCTGGATCGCGATCGCCGTCGCGGAGGGGCTGGCATCCATCCCGCTCATCATCTGGACGCTGAACCTCGGCGCCAGCGGCGGTCTGATGGGCGGCGGCGCCCTGATCGTCGCCGCGGTCGTAACCGGCGTCACGGCGTGGTTCATGCCGTCGCGGACGCAGCTCGGAGCGATGCTTCGGGCCATGCTGGCCGCCTACCGGAGGACCCTCCAATACACCATGGCTCAATCCCAGTCGATGGACCAGGTGGTGGCGAGCAAGGCCCTGCCGTGGGTGTCCACGCCCGATGAGGCCATGGCCTGGGGCGTGGCTTTTGGGTTGAACGCCGAGATCGACGCGGTGCTGCGGCGAAGCGTCTACGCCGGGTCAGCCACGGGCCGCCCGGCCGGCTGGTATCCGATGTGGTGGATCCCGGTGGGCGGGAGCGCAGGCGCCGGCGGCTTCGGTGGTGGCGGTGGTGGCGGGGCCTTCTCGGCGAGCGTCATCCCGGACGTCGGATCGATGATGTCCGCTATCGGCTCGATCGGGGCTTCCACATCCCACTCCGGCGGCGGTGGCTTCGGCGGAGGCGGAGGCGGAGGGGGCGGCGGCGCCGGCGGCGGCTTCTGACCCGGACCGGGCGCTCGATCCGAAGCCGCTACGGCCAGCACCCCGCGTCCGCTAAACTCGCGCCATGGGTGCAGTCGACACGATGGAGCAGTTCTTCGAGCAGCTGAATGCCGGCAACCGCGAGGCCGCCGTCGCGCTGATGGACGAGAAGGCGGAGCTGCGCGTCCACATCGGTGGCAACGCCCGGACTCTGCGGGGCGTGCGAGAGGTGGGCGGCTGGTTCCTGCGCGCCGAGCCGGGCTTTCGGATGATCCCCGGCGACGTGCGCGACATGGGCAACACGTACCAGGCGAGCCTGCTCGTGATCCGTCCCGGTGCGCCAACTCAGGAGCTGGACGCCAGCTTCCGCGTAGAAGCGGGCAAGATCACGGCGATCAACCTGGCGCCGCGCTGATCGCGGGGCTCGCGGCGGGCGAGTTGGGAACCCGGCCCCTCTACGAGGCTCCGGGCGTCGCCGGCGGCTGAGTCAGCAATCCGGCCGGCGGGATGTTCAGCCACTGGCCGACCTCGATGTGGTCGAAGTTCGTGATATCCGGATTGGCCAGCTCGATCTCCCACAGTTTCAGATTGAACTTGGCCGCGATCTTGGCCAGGTAGTCGCCGGTCCGGACCTGATACTGCAGATAGCTCGACCCCGGCGAGCCACTGGGCTGGCTGGGCGAGGCTGAGGGGCCCTGACTCGACTGGCTCTGCGAAGCCCCGGCCGAGGGCGACGGCGAAGCGCCGCCATTCGTACCGCCCCTCCCGCTGAAGAAGATAGGGATCGAGATCAGGGCCACCATGAGAATGGATACCAGGACGGCGGCCAGCAGGAGCGGTCCGTTGGTTCGCCGGTCATCGCGACTCCGAAGCCTGGGGAAGTTCTCGAGGCGCGGCGGATTCTCCCAACCGGGGTGGCTGGGCCCGCGACGGGCCATGGCGACCGCCGGACTACCCAGGGATGAGGGAGCCGTCGGGGCGGGTGGAGACGAGCGCTTCTTCTCGTCCTCGTAGTTCCAAAGGCTGGCGCTGGCGTCGGTCGGGACGCGCGGGGCGTCGGCGGCTGCCTCTGCCGCCGCGGGCCTGGAACGACCTGCCAGGAAGGCCGGCGCGGCCTCTTCCTCGCCGATGGCCGCGGCAGCGGCCAGTCCGCTGCCGGCCGGACCGACCGTCGTCCCGGTGGCCGATGCGGCGCTCGGTTGCTTGACGCCGGCAGCTTCCTGACGCGCCCAATCAAGGAAGATCGGACACTGCGGGAAGTCCGGAGACAGGCAGTAGCGGTCCTGGTGGGGGAATGCGCGCGGCTCGGGTTCGGCCGCCGCGAAACAGCGATGCCGATAGTCTGAAGCAGCGGACCTGTGATCTCGATCGTCCTCGAAAGCGACGAACGGACACGCGCTGGGGCCCCCTTCGAGCGGCGTAGGCGTCTCCTCATCCACGTTGCAGATCATAACTTGGCAGGCGAGCGTTGGGGCGTGGCGGCCCAACGCCTCAATCCGCACCCGCCCGGAAACCTCTGGGCGCGATGCGGAATCGGGTCGATAATCCCTCCATACCAGGTCGCCGACGGAGGATCGACCGACGCGTCCGTTCCGATACCCAAGGCGAGGCCGGATCCGGCTCGCGCTCGCGCTGGCAGTCGCGGCCCTGATCCTGGCGGCTTGCGGCCCCGGGCCGCAGGCGTCAGGCTCGACTCGGGGCGGCCTGACGTCCATGGTCCCGCCCGCGACGGCATCGCCCTTCGCGGCATCGCCCCAGGTGAACGCATCGGCCGGTCCGGCGGCGACGGCCTCCGGGGCAAACTCCGCCCTTCCCACCGTGCCGGCCAGCGCCGTCGCGACACCTCGGCCGACGCCTCTGCCGGCGGTCTCGATCAGCCTGAAGCCAGTCGTGACCGGGCTGTCGCGACCCATCGGAGTCTCAAGCGCTCCCGGCGACCCCCGCCTCTTCGTCATCCAGCAGGGCGGCCAGATCGTCATCGTCAGCGGCGGCAAATCGATCAGCACGTTCCTGGACATCTCCGGCCGCATCTCCTGCTGCTCCGAACGAGGGCTTCTGGGCCTGGCCTTCCATCCGCAATACGCCACCAACGGTCGGTTCTTCGTGCGGTACACCGACCCGGCCGGCGATCTGCGCGTATCTGAGTTCCACGTCGGCCCGAACCCGAACGTCGCCGACGTCTCCTCCGAGAAGATCCTCATGACCCTTCCGCACCCGAGCTACGCCAACCACAACGGCGGGCGCATCGAGTTCGGTCCGGACGGCTTCCTGTACATAGGAACTGGCGACGGTGGCAGCGGCGGCGATCCCCACGGCCACGGCCAGAGCCTGAGCACATGGCTCGGCAAGATGCTCCGCATCGATGTCGATCGGCCGTCCGGCAGCCTGCCCTACGCCATTCCCCCGAGCAACCCGTTCGCCGGCCAGCCGGGCAGGCTGGGCGAGATATGGTCGTACGGTCTGCGCAATCCCTACAGCTTCAGCTTCGATCGCCTGACCGGCGATCTCTGGATCGGCGACGTCGGCCAGGATCTGTGGGAAGAAGTGGACCGGGCTACGGCGTCGGACGGTGGCGGCCGCGGCCTCGACTTCGGCTGGAACGTGATGGAGGGGAATCACTGCTACAACCCCTCTTCGGGCTGCGGCCGCTCCGGCTTGACTCTTCCTCTGGCCGAGTACGCGCACGGCGCCGGCGACTCGATCGGCTGCGCCATCATCGGCGGCTACGTCTACCGGGGCGCCGCGCACCCGGAGCTCTACGGGCGCTATTTCTTCGGAGACGAATGCAGCGGCCACATCTGGGATCTCGACGCCGCCGGCCTTGCTCAGCAGACGCCGCAACTCCTGCTCTCGTCGGGGGTGAACATCGCCGGCTGGGGCCAGGACGCCGGCGGCGAGCTTTACCTGGTGAGCCTGGGCGGGTCCCTGCTCCAGCTGGCCTGATCCACTCTCTGCAGACGCGGCCGCGGTCCGACCGCGGGTCAGGCCGCGGATGCGGTTGCCGCGGATCACGCCGCGGCCTGGTCCAGGGCGGCCTGTAGAGACTGCTGATAGGCCATGCTGGTGTAGGTCGCGCCTGAGATCGTGTCCACCTGGGCGCTCTGCGCCTGCAGGACCTCGCTCCGCAGCTGCGGCGCCGCGTAGTTGCTGACCTGTCCGGAGTGGCCGCCTCTCGGGAGCTGCAGAGCCTGGACGTCGGTGATCTGCCCGCTCTGCAGGGTCACCTGGACCTGCACGTTGCCGAAGGGCGTCTGGACGGTGGATCCCGACAGCTGACCCGTGTAGGTGCCCTTGTTGCCGCCATTGCCGCCCCCCTGTGCGGGAGCCGGGGCGCTCAGGCCGGCCATCTCCGGCGTCTTGAAGCTCAGGAGCAGAGCCAGCGCAACGGTTGTCAGGAACGTCCCCACCAACGCTCGCTTAGGCATCGCGATCTCTCCTGGGTCTCAGAACGCGAAGCGTTCGTAGTGGATCTGCGAGGCCGGAATCCGCATCCAGCGCAGCCCGCTCAGGACCCGCTGCATCATCCCGGTCGGTCCGCAGATGTAGATGTCTCGTTCGGTGAGATCGGGCACGAGGCGGCGGAGCGCCCTCGGCTCCAGCGGATCGATAGGCATCTCAGACGATCCGCGCCGCCCGACGAGGTAGTGGATCGTGGCGCCGCGCAGGCTGGCCAGCTGATCGAGCTCCTCACGGAAGACAACTTCCTGAGGGCTGCTGGCTCGGTAGATCAGGGTCAGGTTTCCGCGCGACGCCGGCAGCTCCTCGAGCAGCGCCCGGAGAGGCGTGATTCCGATGCCGCCGGCGATCAGCAGGACCCGAGCCCTCGTTCGGGCCAGGCCGGTGAAGGCTCCGTAGGGGCCTTCGAGCATGACCGGGGTGCCGATGCGCAGGCGTTGAAACCGGCGCGTGTCGTCTCCCAGACCCTTGACGGTGAAGCGGAGATACCGTCCGTTCGGCGCGGCCGAGATGGAGAACGGATGGGACTTGTACCAGCCATCGCGGGTCAGGAAGCGGAGGCGGAACCACTGGCCGGCTCGGACGGGGAGCTGATCCAGGTCGCGGGCGGTCATATAGAGCGAAGCCACCCCCGGGGCCTCCTCGACCACGTTCGCGACCTGGAAGCGGTGCCGCCGCCAGTTGGCGATGGGCTGGCCGAAGCGGAAGGTGAGCAGCGTCCCGAAGGCGATCACGTACAGGGCGATCCAGTACAGCTGGGCGACCACGTCGGTCGCGAAGTCGATCCCCACAAAGAGTTGGTGCAGGAACGCGAAGGCGATGGCCAGGTACGTGTAGAGATGGATGGCATACCAGGTCTCGTACGAGACCCGGCGGCGAGCGGCCCGGATCGAGCTGATGGCGACGAACACGAAGAGTCCCAGCGCCACGGCCGACCACAGGACGTACGGGTACGTCGTCAGAAGCGTCGCGAACTCATCCAGCGGGGAGGTCTTGACACCCATCCCGTACCCGACGGTGGTGAAGACCGCATGGCCGATCAGGAGCCAGATCGCGCTGAACCCGACCCAGCGATGGGCGTCGGTTATACGGTCCTGACCGAAGACCTGGTCGAGCCACGGGCTGCGCGACATCAGGACCAGCTGGATCAGGACGAGGTAGGTGCCGTAGAGCGCGGACAGCTCACCGATCGCGGTGAGGATGCCGGAGGTCGTCGCCAGCTCGCGCAGATTGCCGTGGCGGACCCACATGGCGGCGATGAGCAGCGCATTGCCGGCCAGGAGCGCGTAGATGTCGTTGGCCTTGACGGGCCAAATGCGCGGCTGCGGCACGCGGCCGACCTTGCGGGTCGGGACCGCGGCCCCGGCCTTGGCTCGAGCGGCGTAGCTGGCGTCCATGGGGCGGTCTTGACTCTCCGGGTTCGCTCTTCTGGTGGGCTGGCGCCCAGCGTACTCTGCTCGTCAGACGCCGCGGCATGGCCCGCGGTCGGGCGACAGCCCGAATCCTGGGCATGGATCCTGACACGCAGCTGAAAAGTAAGTCGTGCAAACATGGATTTACCGTGGAGGCAACGTGGAGGTTTCGCCGCCGTGGACGAGGAGACGAGGCGGGGCGAGGCTGGCGGGACCCAGCCGGCGCATCGCAACGGGGCCCGGATTGACACGCGGCGCGGCGCCTCCAAGACTTGCAGGCGGCCGAGGCCCAGCGAAGCTGCCTGCTTGTTCCCGCCTCGCCTGACGTCCCGGGAGGATATCGATGTCTCGACTAACCGAATGGCTTCGCCCGCCAAGCACCGCTCGCGCCCACTGTGACGTTCCGTGCGGCATCTACGACCCGCATGCCGCCGAGCTTGCCGCTCGCACAGTCGCCCGCATGGTCGAGCTGATCGGCCAGCTGCCCAAGGAGAACCCGACCGAGGCGGACCGCAACAAGTTCGTCCGCTGCGTCGTGGTGAAGGAGCAGCACGCCGAGATCGTGAAGCACGAGATCCAGGTCATCTGGAGCGACTATTTCAAGCCCGAGCACCTGGAGCGCTACCCGGATCTCCACGATCGGACCTGGAAGATCCTCAAGCTTGCCGGCAAGAACAAGCAGAACGTCGACCCACAGGCGGCAGCCGACCTGGAGGCCGCGGTCAAGGAGTACGCCGACATCTTCTGGTCTACCAAGAAGTGACGCCCGAGCAATCGGACGAGTCGGGCGCCGGAGGCAAGTCCTCCGGCGTTTCCCTGTCTGCACCGATCGGGCCGCTGCGACGCCTGCGCGCTGCCCTGTGGCGTGTTGCCGTGGCCGAAGAGAGTATGGCCCCAGCCCTCGCGACGGGAGATTGGCTGCTCCTGGATCCGAGTACGACTCGCTGGCCGCGGCGCGGCAGCGTGGTCGTCTTCCACGAACCGGAGAGCGACCTCCTGGCCATCAAGAGAGTGGCCGCCCGCCCGGGCGATCGGGTCCGCATCTCGGCGGGGATTCTCCGTCTGGGTCCCGACCAGGTCTGGCTTCTCGGCGACAACGGCGCCCTGTCCGTCGATTCGCGCCGCTACGGCCCGGTTGAGCTGGAAGCCTTGGTGGGACGCGCGTGGTTTCGCTATGGTCCGGCGTCACGCATCGGTCTGATCCCGCGGGGCCCGAGACTCGCCCCGGACGAATCCCAGGCCTGAGCCGCCGCCTTGGCCGCGTTCGGGAAGGATGCCGCCACGAGACTCAGCCTCTCGCCATCAACTCCCGCGCCGCCAGCTCGATCATCGCGTGGTCACGCGGCAGCAGGTCCTGCAGCATGATCCGCTGCGCGCCGGCCGCCTCGAATCTGGCGACCATCGACCGAGCCTCGTCCGGCGTGCCGGCGATCCAGCGCGTTCGGCGAGTTCCCAGCCACTCGGCGGCCCATTCGGCCCCATCCGACCCGCCTGCTACACGGGCTCCAATCATCTCCAGTTGTGCCTGGAGGCGCTTCGCCAACTCTGCCTCGTCCGCGCCCATCAGCAGGCCGGCCATGACCGAGTGCGTCACGGTCGCGGGCTCGCGTCCGATCTTGCGGCACTCCTCGTCCAGGCGGGAGTACGCCTCCCGGCACTTCTCCGGGCTGGAGCCCGACATGTTGTACTCGTCGGCGTAGCGGGCCGCGAGGCGCAGCGACCGCGGGCTCCCCTCCCCGCCGACGATGATCGGCGGATGAGGTCGTTGCACGGGCTTCGGATTGAAACCCGCGTCTGCAATGGCGACCTGCTTGCCCTCGAACGACCACCCGTCCGGCTCCTCCCACAGGCCGTGCAGGATCGCTAGCTCGTCCTCCATGAGGTCGGCCCGGGCCTTGATCTCCGGGAACGGCAGGCCGAACTGGCTGTGCTCCTGATCGTTCCAACCGGCGCCCACACCGACCTCGATTCGGCCGCCGCTCATCTCGTCGACGGTGGTCACGACCTTGGCGAACGACCCGGGATGACGGAACGTCACCGGCGAGACGAGCGTGCCGAGCCGGATGCGTGTCGTCTCGCGAGCGATTCCGGCCAGGACGGTCCACGCGTCGGTGGTCGGGCTATTGTCCGGGCCGGGAAAGCTCCGGTAGTGGTCCGATCGAAAGAAGGCCTCGAACCCGAGGCGTTCGGCCAGCCTGGCGAGGTCGAGCTGCTCGGCGTAGGAAAGCCCCTGCTGGGGCTCCGTCATCAGTGCGAATCGCATCGCGACCTCCAGACAGCACGTGAGGCAGGACCGAACTCTCGGGCCATCGGTGTGCGTATCATCCCTCTCCGGAGAGAAAGCGGTCATTTGCCGGATGCAATAAGTCGCTTGGCCCGCTAAAATCCGAGTCCGTCGGTCAGGGGCCCGATGGCTTCCCCCGGCAACGTCATCGTGCCAATCCCTCAGGCGGGCCGGCCCCCCCTCACCGGCCCGCCTTCTTCTATGCTCGCGGCGCTGTTCGGAGCGGCCTTCCTCGGCGGACGCGCCATACTTTCGACCATGCCGGAGAAGCTCAGCCCACCCAACCCACCGCTCACCGACGGCGTCGTGGCGCTGCGGCCCCTCCGTGCGGACGACGCGCCCGACATCACGGCCGCCTGCCAGGATCCGGCGATCCAGCGCTGGATCCCGATGATCCCTGTGCCCTACGCCGAAGCCGATGCGAAGCGCTTCATCCTCATGACCCTGCAGGCCTGGCACGACGGAACGGGCTGCGAGTTTGCCATAGCCGACGCGGCGACCGACCGGTACCTCGGCGCGGTCGGGCTGCACCTCGGTCCCAATCCGAGGCGCCACGCTATCGGGTACCTCGTAGCGCCCGAGGCCCGAGGCCGCGGGATCGCGACCAGGGCAGTCCGTCTCGTGACTCGCTGGGCCTTCGAACGGCTGGCGATCGAGCGCCTGGCGCTGTGGACTCTTCCGGGCAACGTGGCATCTCAGGCCGTGGCCGAGAAGGCGGGCTTCCGCTACGAAGGGCTGATCCGCAACTGGGAAGCCGGCCGCGACGACCAGCCTGTGGATGCGGTCATGTTCTCCATAACGCCCGAGGACGTGGCCGAGGACCTGGCAGAGAGCGAGGACCTGGCTGTCGCCGAGGCCGGCGACGCGGCACCGCCGAGCACGTCGTCGCCGGGGTGGGAGCCGTCACCGGCTCGCGGTGGCACGAACGGCGCCCCGCGCATTGCTCGTTTCCCGCGCGAGCTCCGAGCAGCCGGGACACGGGCGGCTCCGTTCGTCGAGATCGCTGCGCTCGCTGGGCTGGCCCCCGGGTCCATGCGGCGAGTCACCCTGGCGGACCTCGACCTTCTCGTGGCCTGGACGGCGAACGGGATCGTCGTCACCGACGACCGCTGCCCGCACATGTCGGCGCCGCTCTCAATCGGCGAGCTTGCGGAATGCGTCGTCGCTTGCCCGCTGCACGAGGGCCGCTTCGACCTGTGCTCCGGGGAGATCGTCCGGATGCCCACGACCGGCGGCCTCGACGCCGACGGCCAGTACCATGCCCCGTGGTCTCCGTCAGGGGCGGAGCTAAAGCCCGATCCGACGTCGCGGAAGTTCGAGGCGCGCCGGCTCACTCGCGTGAACCGGCTCCGCTACTACCCGGCCCGTATCCGGGGCGGGCTCCTAGAGGCGCAGCTCCCCATCCTGCCCGAGTAGGGCCGGGCTCCCGGGAAGCGGGCGGTCGAGCGGCCCCGCGCGGTTCCAGACGTTGCCGGATTCACATCACGGCGATATCGAGCCAAGGCCCGCCTCGCCTGGCGCCCCGCAGACTGGCGAGGCCGACCCCGCCACGCCATCCCGCCGTTCAGCCGCCGGTTCCAGCCGCCTTGTCGACCTCCCTGGCCCGCTGGCTGAAGCCGGCCGTCAGCAACCGACAGGCCTCGGCCATGTCGTCCGTGACGTGGAACAGATCGAGATCCACAAGGTCGATCGCGCCGCGGGGGACGGCCTCCGTCCTGAGCCAGTCGAGAAGACCGGACCAGTACTCCGTTCCGACGAGGACCACGGGGAAGTGCTTGATCTTGCCCGTCTGGATCAGCGTCAGCGACTCGAACAGCTCGTCCAGGGTGCCAAATCCGCCGGGGAAGATCGCGAACCCGTCGGCGTATTTCACGAACATCGTCTTGCGGGCGAAGAAGTAGCGGAACTCGACTGCTAGATCCACGTACTGGTTGACCGCCTGCTCGTGCGGCAGCTCGATGTTGCAGCCGATCGAGAGCCCGCCTGCGTCGTGGCAGCCGCGGTTGGCGGCCTCCATGACCCCGGGCCCGCCGCCGGTGATGACCGCGAAGCCCTCGTGCGCGAGCAGGCCCGCAAGCTTGCGGGCCTTGGCGTAGTACGGATCGCCCTCGCCCACCCTGGCCGAACCGAAGATCGTTACCGCTTTGCCGACGCTGGCCAGGGCGTCGAAGCCCTCCACGAACTCGGACAGTATGCGCAGCGAGCGCCACGGGTCCGAGTCTAGGAAGGCCGGCCGCGCCCCCGTGTCGAGGAGTCGTTCGTCCTCGGTCCGGGCGTGAGTCGTCAGCATCGCCGCGGCCTTGGGCTGGTATGTCACGCGGCCGCTGCGGCGGCGGCCGTGGTTGCCGTAGCCGTTGGTGGCGCCGCCGCGGTTGACATGTGGCGGGGCCGCGGCCGGCGGGGCCGGTTGCGACGTGGCCGCGGCCGGTGGGCTCGCGGGCCTGGTCTTCCGGGGCGGCTTGGCGCCGTCCTTTTCGCTCTTGCGTGGTGAATGAGGCATCGGTCTCTCCTGGTCGTACCGTCAGAGGATGCCACGCCGAGTGGTCCGCCGTGCGGGCGACCCCTCAAAGATCGGCTCCGAACCACCATGGCATATGGCCGAAAGTTGCGATCGGGCGCTCCCCTACGCCTGAGCACCGCGTCTGCCGGCGCCAACTCGCACGGCGTGGAGGCGCGGCGGCACCGGTTGACCTATCTGGGCGCCGCCGCCAGCCAGGCTTTCCAGATCGCCTCGGCCGGGCCGGACGTGAACGCGTTTCCGAAACGAACGAGCGGCAGCCGGAGCAACGTGTTATTGGCGAGCAGACGCTCGACGATCTCGTCGTCCTCCAGCCGCATGTAGCCCAGGCCCAGGTCCTTGTACTGGCGGTCGTCCGTGTCGAGCAGCGCCGCGGCGCCTAGTCGCTCCACGAACCGGCGCAGCTCCCCCGGCGCGATGGGCTTGCGGCGCAGGTCAACGAACGTGACGGTGACGCGGCGCTCCTTGAAGAAGCGCAGCGTCGCCTGGGTCGGACGCGAGTCGGCGAGCCCGAAGAGCTGGACGGTCGGCGCGGTCGGGGCTGGCATAGGCAGAAGCTTAGGATGATCCGCGAGGCTGAGCCAAGGCGAACCTTCACCAGGAGCGGTCGCCGGATGATCAGAGTCCATGACCGCAAGAAGGCGCCGCTCTACCTGACCCCATTGAACGGCGGGTTCAAAATGAGGCCGGCGATTCGAGAGAGCGAGCGCGAGGCCTTCCTGAGCGACGGCGACCTGGCCTCTGGGCACGACGCCATCTCGTGGTCAGGAAGTGTCCGGAGCGCTTCGACCCGCAGTTCGAGATCGCCGGCGAGACGGACTTCGGGCCGCTGGAGTCGTTCTTTCGGGAGCTCATGGACATGTGTTCGGTAGCGGCCTGAGGGTTGAACGGGAGGCGCGAATGCGCATCGCAACCTGGAACGTGAACTCGCTCAAGGCCCGTATGGAGCGGGTCGAGGAGTGGCTCGCTCAACGCTCTCCGGACGTGCTGTTGATGCAGGAGACGAAGCTCGCGGACGAGGCCGCGCCCGAGATGCCCTTCGCGATGGCCGGCTACCGCCTGACTCATCACGGCGAGGGGCGCTGGAACGGAGTCGCGATCGCGAGCCGGGCTGGGATATCGGACGTCGTCACAAACTTCGGCGACGGGCCGGTGCGGCACTCCTCGGGGCCCGAGACCGGCACCTCGGCCCTCGTCGAGGCGCTGGAGGCCGAGGCGTCCGAAGCCTCTGCCGACGAGGCCCGCATGATCTCGGCCGTTTGCGGCGGCATTCGGGTCGTCAGCGTCTACGCCCCCAACGGCCGGGCCCTCGACACGCCCTTCTATCGAGCCAAGCTGGCCTGGTTCGACCGGCTCGCCCGCTGGCTGCGGGAAGCCTGCGACCCGTCCGAGCCGCTCCTCATCGGCGGCGACCTAAACGTGGCGCCCGAGGATGCGGACGTCTACGACATGGCCGACTTTGCCGGCGCCACTCACGTCTCCGGGCCCGAGCGAGCCGCGGTGGCCGCGCTGCGCGAGTGGGGCTTGGTGGACGCCTACCGCCTGCACCACCCCGAGCCGGGCCGGTTTTCGTGGTGGGACTACCGGGCCGGCAACTTCCACAAGGGCCTGGGGATGCGCATCGACCACCTGTACGTCACCCGATCCGTGGCCGATCGCTGCACGGCTGCAGAGATCGACCGCGACGCCCGCAAGGGCAAGCTCCCCTCGGACCATGCCCCGGTCTACATCGACCTGGCCGAGTGACGTCGGCGGAGGGCACGGTGGGCTAAGAAGGCCCCGGGGAGTCGGTCGGCGTCGGCGGGGGCGGCGTCAGCTGGCCGGGCTGCGGGATGTTGAGGGCCGACCCGATCCTCAGGTTGTTGGGATCGGCGAGATCCGGGTTGGCCAGCAGGAGCTCCCACGTCTTCAAGCCGAATCTCTTCGCGATCCTGGTGGCCGTGTCGCCGGCCTGGACCTCGTACTGCTGGTAGCTCGGCTGCGGCCCGGGTGAGCCGTTGCTGACGATCGACGGCGACGCGACCGAGCCGCTGCCACCGCTGCCGACGTTCGATGCCGGCCCGACCGAACCGCCCGAAGGACCGATGAAATGACCGGCCGCTGATGAGGCCGAGGGGCTCGCGACCGCGGCATTCCCCCCGTGGCCCATCAGAGCTGGCAGAACCACCAGGGCGAACAGGACCACGGCCACGCCGATCGCCGCGAAGATCGGGGGCCACATGACCCACATCGGCTTGCGGACTTCGCGGCCTCGCAGCCGCGGGAAGTCGTAGGGCGTCGGGGGCTTCTCCCAGGCGGGATAGCTGGGGCCGCGGCGGGCCGCCGAACCGTTGGGGATCTTGAAGAAGGGGGGCAGCACGCTCGGAGCCGGCGCGGCGCCCGCTCGCGTGACCGGCCGGAACGCCGGACGCTCGCGACGCGCACCGACGCTGGAATCCGAGGCACCTGGGGACTTGGAACGAAGCCGTTCGTCGGCCGGCGGGCGCCTCTTGCGCGTCACGTTCTCTTCGTCGCGATTCACCATTCATCCTCGTCGTGGCGGCGCCTCCGGGTCCCAAGCCCGGTGGCGGCGTGGCCTCGCTGCTGCGCTGGAAACCATCCCAGGGGCAAAGCCGCTCTGCGACTAGGGTAGACCAGACGGGTCTGAAAGGCCCAGGTTGGCACGGCCACCCTCATGCCGAGCGCGCAAGCGGGCCGGCGAGATGGCACTATGGACGCATGGAAATCCACTTCCTCGGCGCGGCCAACACCGTCACTGGATCTCAGTTCCTGCTGATCACCGAGCGAGCCAGGGTGCTCATCGATGGCGGCATGTTCCAGGGCAGCCCACAAGAGGTGGTGCGCAACCACGTGCCCCTGGCCTACGACCCGGCGGGCCTGGACGCGATCATCCTGACCCACGCTCATCTGGACCACTGCGGCCTCATCCCGCACATCGTGGCCGAGGGCTTCAACGGGCCCATCTACGCCACCCGGGGCACGATCGAGCTCGCCGCTGTGGTGCTGCTCGACTCGGGCAAGCTCCAGGAGGAGTACGCCAAGCGCCACCGCCACTGGGCCGCCAAGAACCCCGACAAGGCGGCCCGCGAGGACCAGCGCGAGCTCGAGAAGGTCGAGGAGCAGGAGCAGCTGGCGGAGCAGGAGGATGCGGCCTCGGCTTCGTCCACGCCCGCCCCGGGACCAGCCGCAGCAGCGCCTGCGGCGGTCTTGCACCCCGGCGACCTCACGCCGGATGGGCACGTCGTGGCCTCCGGAATTGACGAGCTGGCCCTCCACGACGAGCAGGGCATGGGCACACGGCTGGGCTTCCCGCCGGTCGGTCACCCCGACCACGACGCGGCCATGGCCGGCAACCCCGTGAACCCGAACCTCGTCATCCAGGAGCCTCTGTACGACCTGGCCCAGGCCCAGGATTCGCTCTCACGGTTCAGGCCGGTGGCATACGACGCGCCTGTCACCGTCGCGCCCGGCATCACGGCCGTCTACCACGACGCAGGCCACATTCTCGGCTCGTCGATCGTGGAGCTGCACGTCGACGCCCAGAAGGACGTCCCGGCCCGGACCCTCGTCTTCTCCGGCGACCTGGGCCGCTCCCACGCCCCGATCCTGCGCGAGCCCACGGCCCTGGCCCAGGCCGACTACGTCCTCGTCGAATCGACCTACGGCGGCCGCGAGCACGAGCCCGAGGATGAATCGCTGGACCATCTCGCCCAGGCCGTCAAGGATGTCGTGGCCGAAGGAGGCGTGCTTCTCGTCCCGTCATTCGCCATCGGTCGAACCCAGGAAGTCGTCTGGGCGCTGCGTCACCTCCTGGACGCCGGTCGAATCCCCCAGGTCAAGCTGTTCCTGGACTCCCCGATGGCGTCGAAGGCATCGACGATCTACCGCGAGCACACCGACTACTACGACCCCGAGACGCTCGCGCTACTGAAGGCGGGCGAAGGACCGATCGACTTCCCGGACGCGAAGGAAACGCCGCTGGCCGCCCAGTCCGAACTGATCGATCGGGCCAAGCGACCGTACGTCCTGGTTGCCTCCAACGGCATGCTCACGGGCGGTCGGGTCCTCAACCACCTCCGAACCCTGATCGGCGACCCCAAGGCGATCATCCTGTTCGTTGGCTATCAGGGCGAGGCCACGCTCGGCGCCCGTCTCCAGGCCGGCCTGAAGGTGGCCCGGGTCGACGGCCAGGAATACCAGGTTCGCTGCGCCGTGCGATCGATCAGCGGCTTCTCGGCCCACGCCGACGAGTCGCAGATCCTGGCCTGGCTGGGCCACTTCATCGACGGCCGCAAGGCCGGCGACGCGGGCGTACCCAGGAAGGTCTTCATCGTCCACGGCGATGCCGAAGCCCAGCAGGCCATCGAACCGAAGATCCAGGCCCTCGGCCTGCCGACGCTGGCCCCCCACTGGCACCAGGTCGTCCAACTCGACTGACGGGTGCTCCGATGCCGTCGTCCCATGGATCCGCCATCACGATCCGACCGCTCCGCGACGACGAACGCGAGGAGTTCGCTCGCGTCGTCAAGGAGAGCTGGGGCTCCTCGCTGATCGTCAGTCGCGGCACTGTGCACGACGTCCGCGATCTCCCGTGCCTGGTCGTAACAAACGGCTCCCGATGGCTTGGGCTGGCCGCCTATCGCATCGTCGGCGGTGAGTGCGAGATCGTCCTGATCGAGGCCTTCGAGCGGGGCCACGGGACTGGGACGGCGCTGTTGGACGCGGTAATCGAGGCCGCCCGCGCGGCGGCCGCTCGACGCCTCTGGCTCGTCACCACGAACGACAATCTCGACGCCCTCCGCTTCTATCAGCGTCGCGGGATGCGCCTCGTCCGCCTGTGGCCTGGCGCGGTAACCCGGGCCCGCCAGCTGCTCAAGCCGGAGATCCCTGCCACGGGCGACCACGGGATCCCCATCTGCGACGAGCTCGAGCTGGAGATGGACCTGGCTGGCGCCAGCATCGGAGCCCGGCCGAGCTAGCTCGTCGCCCCGCCGGCCGCACCCGTGCTGCCGGGTGCGTGAAGCGGCACGCCGGCCGCGCAGGCCGGGCACGTCTCCGGGCCCGGGTCGTAGGCGGGTAGCTGGAGCTGCCACAGGGCGCGGAGCGGATAGCTCCGCCCCGTCAGCGGCGACTCGAGCGTGGCCAGGCCGCCGGAACGATCCGCCAGGACGGCACAGGTCACGATCTCACCGCCGAAGGCCTCGACGGCGGGCAGCATCGCCAGCAGCGAGCCGCCGGTGGTCAGGATGTCGTCCACCAGCAGGACCCGCTCCCCGGGGGCGATGGTGAAGCCGCGCCGGAGCTCCCGACGAACGGTCCCGTCCGGGTCCCTCACCTCCTCGGCGAAGATGCTCCGCACGCCCAGCTGACGGGCCGTCTCGAAGGCCAGCACGATGCCGCCGGTCGTCGGGCCGGCTACCACGTCGACCATCGGCGTCCCGTCCTGGCTCCGATGTCGAGCCGCCCAGAAGGCGCACAGCTCGCTCGTGGCGGCCGGATCCTGCAGGACCAGGAACTTCTCCAGGTAGCGCTCCGAATGCTTGCCGCTCTTGAGCAGGAAGTGGCCATCCTTGAGAGCGCCCGACCTCAGGAACAGCTCCTCTGTCCGCGCCCCGATCGCCCTGGCGGCGGCAAGCTCGGCCGCCGGTCGAATGGTCGTCACTTCGACCTCCAGTCGCCACCGTGAGTCTCGGCCAGCCAGAGCAACACGAGCAGGACAATCCCGCCCACGATGATGAGCGTCATGGCCGGTACTCGGCTCCCTTGGCCGACGGCACGCCGGCTCGTTTGGGCAGGGCGGTCCCGACGAGCGATTCGTAAGACGGGAGCCCGCGTCGCAGGCAGGCCGACCGCAGCTCGTCCACGAGCCGGACCGGCAGATCCGGATCGGCGAATATTGCCGTCCCGACCTGGACCGCCACCGCCCCGCAGGCCAGGAAGTCGAGCACGTCGTCGATGGAGGTGATGCCGCCGATGCCCACGATCGGGATCGAGACGACCTGCGCCACCTCGTAGACGATGCGCAGCGCCACGGGCTTGATGGCAGGGCCCGAGAGCCCGCCGTAGGTATTGCCCAGTAAGGCACGCGTCCGATCAGGAGCGACGGCCAGACCGGAAAGGGTATTGATTGCGGTGATGGCGTCGGCGCCCGCTTCTTCGATGGCCTTCGCGATGGGCCGGACGTCGGCCACGTTGGGCGAGAGCTTGACCAGGAGCGGCAGCCCGGTGGCGCGCCGGACCGCGGCGGTTACGGCGCGGGCCGCATCGCGATCGATGGCGAATTGAAGCCCGCCCTTGCCCACGTTGGGGCAGCTGATGTTCAGCTCGATCCCGGCGACGCCGGGGACGCCGTCCAGGCGGCGGGCCACCTCGACGTAGTCCTCGATCGATTCCCCGGCCACGTTGACGATGACCGGCACGTTCCAGCCCGCCCAGATCGAGCTGTACTTCTCGATGACGACGTCCACGCCCGGGTTCTGCAGACCGATCGAATTGAGCATCCCGCCGGGCGTCTCAGTGACGCGCGGCGGCGGATTGCCGGCGCGAGGTTTGAGCGTGGTGCCCTTGCAGCAGATCGCGCCCAGGCGCTCGACGTCCACCACCTCGCCGTATTCGATGCCGTATCCAAACGTCCCCGAGGCGACCAGGATCGGGTTCGCCAGCCGAAGGCCGCCATGCTCGGGCGCCAGGTCGACCGAGAGGTCGATTCGATCGAGCGCCTCGCGCTCGGCCAGCGTCGGCTTGACCGAGGCGGGCGCGCCGAGGCCGGCGACGGCCGCGCCACCGGTCTCGACCCTGGGACGGAGACCGGGCGGCGGAACCGGGCGGACGGCCGAACGATCGACCGGCACGATGGCGCTCTTGATCGTCCGCACCGTCGGAGTCCGCTTGGGCTTCCCCGAACCTTTCGACAGGCGCACGTCCGACGCCGTGATCACCTTCCGGCGAGCCTTCATCGCCGCGACCTCACGCGCTCGCCGGCCATGCGATCTCCTCGGAGGCGAAGACCGGCCCTTCGCGGCAGACGCGGACGGGGCCGTCGACGCCGATGACCGAGCAGCCCAGGCAGGCGCCGACGGCGCAGCCCATCGTCTGCTCCATGGATACCTGAAGGAAGGCCTTGCGGCGAGCCGCGGACGAACCGAGCGGGTCGGTCTTGCCGGCACCCCGCTTGCGGCCCAGCTTGGCCACGCCCAATCGATCGCGCCGCCCGGCGGCCAGCCGCGCCAGACGAGCCAGCATCGGGTACGGCCCGCAGGCGAATGCCTGATCGGCCCAGGCCTCGTAGTCGGGCACGAGCTCGGTCACGAGGCCGTGGTGACCGAGAGACCCGTCATCCGTGGCCACGACGTATTCCACTTCATCCGGCAGCAGGCTGGACGGATACACATGGCTCGAGCTCGGGGCCCCGAAAAGGATCGTGACCTGGCGGCCGTCACGGACCGCTTCGTCGGCGAGCATCCGGATCCCCGCCATCCCGAGGCCGCCCGCCATCAGGAGCAAGTGGCGGCTGCGCGGGTCCACCTCGAACGGCCGGCCCAGCGGTCCGAGCATGTCCAACGCTTCTCCTTCGCGGACGCGAGCGAGCCATTCCGTTCCCCGCCCAACGGTTCGGAAGTGAAGCGTGATGATCCCCGTCGCCGGATCCGCGGTGTTGATAGAGAAAGGCCGGCGCAAGACCAGGCCGGAATAGTCGCCGGTTCTCACGTGAACGAACTGCCCGGCGCGGCAGCCGCTGGCCAGCTCAGGCGCGTGGAACGACTGAAGCCACTGCCCCGGCAGAATCTGCCGGCTCTCGACCAGTTCGGCCGCGACGAGGCGCATCGTCACCGACGCTTGCCGTCCTACTTGCCGTCGCTCTCGGGTTCCTGGGGCTCGCCGTCGTCCTCGCCCCCTGCCTCGTCCTCGGCTTCCTCACCGTCCTCGGCGTCCTCACCGTCCTCGCGGGCGGGACCGGTCTCGCCGAGCGGCGGGAATGCCTCGGCCAGGGTATCGGCCAGATCGCCGAAGATGTCGGTCGGGTCGTAGAACTCGACGATGTCGTCCGGCCCGTCGAGCTTGCGCCACGTGCCTGAGGCGGCCTCGCTCTCTGGGACCACCTCAGCGGCGAATGAGCCGGAGGCGCGGAGCGTGAGCCGCTCGTCCTCGTCGTCGACGATGACCAGGTCGCCGAGGACGGAGGTCAGACTCGACGCCGCGGACTCGAACTGCTCGAGGAGATGAGCCTCGGTCTGCTGGCTGCGCTCCTGGAAGGCGAGGGCGAGGTCGTAGAGCCGCTCGGCCGCCTCCTCCTCGCTCTCCGGAGCCTCTTCGTACTCGCGGCCCGCGGCCCACTCGTCCGCCGCCTCGGCATATGGGTTCTCGGCACCCAGGGCCACCGTCTCCTCGGGCGCGATATCGGCCGACTTGAGCAGGTCTCCCACGGCCGTGGGCTCCTCGCCAAGCCCGGCCTCCGACTTAGTCGCTTCCTCGAACGAGGCGAAGATGTCGGCCAGGTTGTAGAGCTCGATCAGCTCGGACGGGTTTTCTATGACCTCCGTCTCGCTGACCCACTTGCCGGTCGCCTCGTCCAGATAGCGGCTGCGACTGCGGAAGGTGAGATCGGCGGCGACTGCCAGGTAGTCGACTTCGTCGTCGATCAGGACCAGACCGCCGAGATCGGCGATGCGCTCGGCGTTGCCCTGGAGGAACTTGCGCAGCTGCCCGGAGGCCTGGACGAGGAAGTCGGATCGCTCCAGGGAGGCGTCAGCGGCGAGTTCGCCGAGCTGGTCATTGCGGCTCGTATCCATCGCTATGGTCTCCCCAGTTTCTTGTACTCGAGGTCCGGGCCGATCCGCTCCCGGAGGAACATCGAATGAGCCCGCGACATGATCCACTCCCCGGCGCGGTGGCCCAGGGCGCGGGTCGCCTCATCTGCTTCGAGCTTGTCCAGCGTCGCGTAGTCAGGCAGTTCCAGCAGGATGACGTTGTCGTAGTCCCAACCGTAAGCCACGTTGTACCAGCCCAGGAACTTGATCCCGAACTTCTCCTCGTAGGCCTTCATCTGGCGCGGCATGATCGTCTTCATGTAAAACTTGAAGAACGGGTCGCGCCCGCGGCGAACCTGAAAGAAGGTTGCAAGGACTGGCACGGGCTCTGCTTTCTCCTCACTTCCTGGCGGTGACGCTGGCCTGGGCAATCCGGCCCGCCGGCACGCGGGTCATATTCTCGCACGACGGAGCGCAACATCGGCGGCCGCTCGGCTCGGGGCCCAGCGCGGCGCTCGGCTCGGCGTCAGCTCTCCCTCGAAGTGGCCTCGAGATCCTCGTAGGCCAGGCGTCCGCCGGCAATGGTCAGGAGCACTCGGCCGGACAGGTCGCGGCCGATCAGCGGTGAGTTCTTGCCCTTCGACAGCAGCGCGTCCGGGGTCACGCGCCAGCGATCGGCGCGGTCGAACACGACGAGGTCCGCAGGCGCACCTTCCGTCAGCCCTCGGTGGCGAGCGGCGAGAGCGGTGGAGACGCGCGGCCAGGACGCAACCACGCCCGCGGGCCCGGCCGTCAGCGCGGCCATGGCTCGGGCGAGCGGCAGGCGGCCGGCGTCGACCAGCGCCAGCAGCACGCCCAACGCCGTCTCGATGCCGCTGATGCCGTTGCTGGCGTGGCCGAATTCCACTTCCTTGTCCACGATCGTGTGCGGGGCATGGTCCGTGACGACCGCGTCGGCGGTTCCGTCCAGCAGCGCGGCCAGGCAGGCGGCGGCGTCGACCGGCGTGCGCAGCGGAGGGTTGACCCGAAGGGCCGTGTTGTAGGGAGCAGCGCGTAGAACTCCGTCGGCCCACGGGTCGCGGACGGTGCCGTCGGCACCCAGCGCCTCCCACGACCAGCGCCGCGCCCCGGCTATCCACTCGTCGGTGAAGGCAAGATGGTGGGGCGTCACGTCGCAGGTCACGGGCAGCCCGGCGGCCTTCGCTCGGCGCACCAGGTCCAGCGCAGCGGCCGTGGAGACGTGGGTCAGATGCAGCCGCGCCCCGGGCTCGTCGCCCAGGGCGTCGGTCAGGACGGCGAGGTCGCGGGCGACGGCGTTCACCTCCGCCGCGATCGGCCAGCCCGCCAGCCCCAGGACAGAGGCGACGTAGCCCTCGTTCGCCTCCGCCCCTGCGGTCAGCTCCAGGTCCTCGGCGTGTTCGACGACAGGGAGGCCCAGCATTCCCGCGTAGAGGAAGGCGCTCCGCAGCAGCTTGGGAGTTCGAACGGGCGCACCGTCGTCCGAGAAGCCGAGCACCCCGGCGTCGGCCAGCTCACCCATGGCCGAGAGCTGCTCCCCCGCCCGCTGGGCTGAAACGGCCCCGAAGGCCAGGATCTCGACGGGCGAGCCGCCGGCGCGAGCCGCAGAACGAATTCGCTCCAGCACGCCCGGCTCGTCGAGCGCGGGCGAGGTGTTAGCCATCAGCGCGACGGACGTGTAGCCGCCGTGGGCCGCCGCGGCGGAGCCGCTGGCGACCGTCTCCGCGTCCTCGAAGCCGGGCTCGCGGAAGTGGGCGTGGAGGTCGAAGAGGCCGGGCGCGACGACGACGCCGTCGGCCGTGACGCCCTTCGCCTCCTCGCCGTCGAGCCAGACGACCGATTCGAGCACACCATCGGTGACGACGATCTCGCCGGGGCCTTCGCGGCCCGAGTCCGGGTCGACCAGCCAGGCCTTCGCCAGCTCGAACCGCTCCACGGTATCGCCCACCGCCGGCCCGAGCGAGACCACCTTTCCGGCGGCGCGGGCTTTGGGCTGCGGGCTCATCGAGCCGCCTCACCGTGGGCGGACGCGGGCGCGGCGCCGTGCGCGCCGGACAGCAGATAGAGCAGGGCCATCCGCACCGCGACGCCGTTGGCCACCTGCTCGGTGATCACCGCCCGGCCGCTGATGGCCACATCCGGCGCGATCTCCACGCCCTCGTTCATCGGCCCCGGGTGCATCACGATCGCCTCGGGCTTGGCCAGCGCCACGCGCCCGGCGTTGAGCCCGAAACGGGCCGCGTACTCGCGCAGGGAAGGGAGCAGCCCGCCCTGCATCCGCTCGCGCTGGATCCGCAGGGCCATCACCACGTCGGCGTCCCGCAGCGCGGCGTCGATGTCGCTCGTGACGTTGAACCGGCCGTGACCCGGGATCGCGCCGCCGCTCCACGCCGCCGCCCAGCGATCGAACCCACGCAGAAGCGTGGCCGGGCCGCACAGCCAGAGATCCGCGCCGGCTGCCGTCAGCGACCAGATGTTGGACCGCGCCACCCGGGAGTGGAGGATGTCGCCCACGATCGCGACCTTGCGGCCGCGCAGGTCGCCGCCGGGGAGATGCTCGCGCATCGTGTACAGATCGAGCAGAGCCTGGGTCGGGTGGGCGTGCCAGCCGTCGCCGCCGTTGAGGACGTGGCCGCCGAACACCTCGGCCGCAAGGTACGGCGCCCCGGAGACGGAGTGGCGCATCACCAGGATCTCGGCGCCAAGGGCCTCCAGAGTCCGGATAGTATCCACGAGCGACTCGCCCTTGGTAAC
Source organism: Candidatus Limnocylindria bacterium (assembly GCA_041494645.1). GTDB lineage: Bacteria > Chloroflexota > Limnocylindria > Limnocylindrales > CSP1-4 > Fen-1039. The sequence continues at coordinate 12,412 of JBGQBD010000009.1, read as the reverse complement.
CGACGACGTGGCCGGGGTGATGCTGACGACGTCGGCGGACAGGTTCCGAGCGGCCGTCTCGAAGGAGACGCGGGTCCGGGTCGAGGCCTCGTAGAAGAGGGTCGTGACTCGCCGACCGTTGAGCGCGGGACCCTTGCGAATCGGCCGGGCGAGGATTCCCTTCATCTCGTCCGTGGTCCTCATGATCAGCTGGATCTCGGGCCAGGTGACCACGTCCACGTCGATCAGGTGGCGGCGGTCCCAGCCCACCGCGGTGCTTCCCTCGTCGCTCACCGGCCGTCCTCAGGAGTCGCTTCGAAGGCGCGGATCTGGCGGCCGATGCTGACTTCATCGCTGCCGTCGATCTCGGCTACATGGACCTGGACGAGTTCCTCCCGCGATGTGGGCACGTTCTTGCCAACGTGATCGGCGCGGATCGGCAGCTCCCGGTGGCCGCGGTCGATGAGCACCGCCAGCCTGATGGCCCGCGGCCGTCCAAAGTCGATCAGGGCGTCCATGGCGCAACGGATCGTGCGGCCCGTGTAAAGCACGTCGTCGACCAGCACGATCGTGACCCCGTTCAGGTCGAAGGGAAGGTCCGTGCTCTTGACGATCGGCTGCTGGGCGACGAGCGAGAGATCGTCACGGTAGAAAGTGATGTCGAGCGCGCCTACGGGAAGGCGGACCCCTTCGTGCTCCTCGATCGCGTCGGCTATACGCCGGGCAAGGGGGACGCCCCGGCGCTGGATGCCGACGAGCGCCAGGCCCTGCGTGCCGGCCTGCTTCTCGACGATCTCATGGGAGATCCGGACGATGGCCCTCCGGATCTCGTCCCCGGTCATTATCTGCCGGTCGGTCATCGAAGCTCGCTGCCCTGCACGACGCAGTCCTCCTTCCCGGCCTCACCGTGCCGGTCGTTAAAGGTCGTGCGAAGGATACAGCGCCGGCCGTATGGCCGCCCGGCAGGAACGGGCTGCGGATCTAGGCTCGGCCGCCCTCAGCCGCCCGGTCGATCGGTCGCGAGCGCGGGCACGCCCGACGATCCGGCCGATGCCGGCGCCCCGCCCGGCGTCGCCGGCGCGGGGGTGGAGACCGAGGAGGGCGGAATGACCGGCACGGCCTTCATGTAGGTCTTGCCGTCCATGGCCGAGGTATAGACGACCTTCGAGTCGTCGATTTGAATGGTCGAAAGGACCTCGTCCGCGGCCAACGTCGGGTTCAGGAGTCCCGACGTCCGATCGATCGTGAAGAGGGTCAGCCGGCCGATGTTGAGACTGCCCGGATCCGCGACCCAAACGGCCACGTTCTGCCCGGCCGTGTCCCAGCGAACCGTCCATCGCTGAACCGATGCCGGCGTGCCCGCGACCGACAGCCGCTGCGGCAGCGCCGACTGCGTCGGCTCGGGACTGTTCGTCGGACTGGCGGCCGAGGCAGTCGGCGCCGGAGAGCCCTTCGTTGCGGGCAGCATCGATGGGGACGCTGTGGCGGCGGTCGACGGCGCGGCCGTGCGCGACGGGCTCGGGCTCAGCGCGAGACTCGGCCCTGCGGACACGGTGGCGGTCGATCCGGGGGACGCGGCCGGCTTCGGACCGAAGGAAGCCGGCTCGAGCTTCAGATCCGCCCACGTGTCGTAGTAGAGATCCCCCTTGCCCGGCTGCCACAGCCCTGACGCGGGATCGAACTCGACGCTGCCCGACCAGTAGACGAGCGATCGGCCGGTCGGATCGACGCCCGCCACGAGCATCGGCCGATCGATCTTCTCCGTGTCCCCGGTGGCCGGATCGAAGAGGAAGGACGTCGTCCCGATCATGTTGGAGCCGGCGGTCGCGGAGCCGGTTCCCGTCGCCGCCGAGATCTCGTTGACGAGGATCTTCCCGCCCATCCAGCCTGCGAACAGGTCGGCATTATGCGGCGACGTCACCGCTCGGGCCTGCTCCTGCCCCGAGCGCCAGATGAACACGTTCGGACCGGTACTGTGGTCGACCGGCCTCGCCGAGAACGCGACCAGGCTGCCGTCCGCGGAAAACTCCGGATCTCGCCCGACGACCTCGTAGCCGTCCAGGATCGCGGTCGGCTTGGTCACGACCGCGCCACCGGTGGCGGATGCCGCTGGAGCGGCCGTCGGGGTCGGGCTGGCGATAGAGGGAGGCGACATGGAGATCATCGCCACGGGCGAAATGGCCGGCGAAACGGCGGGCGTGCTCGTGATCGCGGGGGCAGACTTTGTGGCTGCAGGCGTGGCCGTCGCGACCTGCGTCGGCCGCGGCGTCAGCAGGTCGAGCGAGACCGTCTGGGGCGTGGTCGCCAGGGGCACGATGGCGATCTTGTCGGCAGTCCACACGGCCGCCTGGCTCGCGTCCGGAGCGAGGGCCGCGGACACGTTGGTGTCACTCGTAATGGAACCGAGGGTCTGGCTCGAGCCGCCGGTAACGGTGCAGCTGCCGGTCGTCTGTCCGCAGTCGGTAGAGCCGCCCCTTATCTGGTACAAGCCCTGATCGGACGCAATCCAGTAGGTCGTACCTCGCACCACCGCGAGCGGCGCCAGGGGCGCGTGACTGGCCGACGCCGGCGCTCCGGTGCCCACGGCCACCGGACCCGCCGGCGTCGAACCTGGGACGAGGCTCACGATCGGGCTCTGCGCAAGGAGCGACGCGCCCGCGACCAGGACCACGAATCCGACCGCGATCGCGGTCCCGAACAACGGTCGGCTGCCCGACGGCCGTTTCCGTTGGCTTGCGGGGGCCCGACGATCGGACGCATCGAGCGCAGCGGAGGTACGGGCCCACAGGTCCCGCGGCGGCTCCGGAGCCTGGAGCGATCGCAGCTCCAGGTGCAGGGCGCGGTATTCGTCGGCAATGGCGCTGCATTCCGGACACGCGGCCAGGTGCTCCGCGAGCCATGCGGCATCCACCGGCTGGAGATCGGCATCGATGGCCTCGGCCGCGAACGACCTGGCTTGATCGTGGATGGGGTCGGCGGCCGTCGGGGAAGGTCCGCGCTCGGGGTTCATCGTCCGGCTCCCGGGGTGTCATCGGGCCGCCTGCGCGGGTCCGCAGCGCGCACCTGCTCGGCGTACGTGGCATCGATCGCGGCTTCGCGGTCTTTCTCCTGGCGACGCTCGTCCGCGAGGGCCTGACGGAGGCTCTCGCGAGCACGGGTCAGCAGGGCTCGTGCCGCGACGTGGCTGATGCCGAGAACCTCGGCCAGCTCGAGGCCCGTGAGATCGTTCACCTCGGCGAGCAGGAGCGCGGCCCGCTGCCGCTCGGGAATGCGGGCGAGCGCCCGTGCCAGCGGCCCGGACAGTCGCATCTCCATGGCTAGGTGCTCGGCCGAGGGGGCGGCGCCGTGGCTCTCGCCGGTCCAGGGCAGGAAGCGAACGATGCGCCGGCGTCGCATCTCATCGAGGACGACCCGATGCGCGATCTGGTAGAGCCACGCCCGGGCCTTGGCTCGATCCTCGAGAGAATTCTGGGCGCGGTAGGCCTTGATGAAGGTGTCCTGGGCGAAGTCCGCAGCGACGTCGGCGTCTCGGACCATACGGAAGATGTAGGCGTAGATCTCCGAATGGTGGAGGGCGAAGAGCTCCTCGATGAAGGTCCGGTCGTCGGTGCCTTCAGACGCGGAGGTCACGCCGCACCCCAAGTACCAGGTTGTAGAGCTGATGGACACCTATCCGCCCCGCTGTCTTACGCGTCAAGAGCCAATGGCACGCCCCCACGCGCCGAAGCCCTGTGACGGCGTGGCAGCTGGCCCTGTGACGCCCCCGTGCGGATCCCCCTGGCCTCATGGCGTGTCGGCGGCTTCCCCCTGAGCCCGGTGTCTGAGCAACTCCTCGACCGCTTCCTCCGGGGAGACCGGATTGACCGGCAGGCCTGTCCCGAGCTCCAGCCCGGCGATCTCCCGCAACCGCGGATGGATCTCCCAATGCCAATGGTACGTCGCGTCGACTCGCTGCCGGAGCGGCGACGTGTGCAGTACCAGGTTGTGGGGCGGACCGTCGAGGTGTGCGAGGCGGCTCAGAACCTGTCGCAGCGCCTCGGCCGTCGACAGGATGTCCGCATCGGCCGCCTGGCCGAAATCCGCGGCGTGGCGGCGCGGCACGATCCACACTTCGAACGGCGATCGCGAGGCGAACGGCGCGAAGGCTACGCTCGCGTCGTCCTGCCAGATCAGCCGCGTTCCGGCCTTCGGTTCCTCGCGAACCAGCCGGCAATACGGGCACTCCCCTTCCTTGATGAGGTAGCGCGCGGCCCCGCCGATCTCCTCGGCGACGCGGTGGGGGATCTGCGGCAGGTCGTACAGGTCGAGGCAGAGATGGTTCGTTCGGGCGCCGGCCTGCGCGCCCCAGTTCTGGACGACCTGCAGGTATTCCGTCTGGCCGATGCGCCCGGCGTCGAGGAAGGCCTGGCGCGCGGCGGAGAGCATCCCGCACAGGAGATCGCCACCGATCATCTGGAGTGGGCGGTGCTCTCCCGGCGGCGCGACGATGGTTCGCCAGCTGCCGGCCGCCCGGGCCTGGGAAAGGGCGACCTGGGCCAGGCTCTTCTCGAGCTCGCGAGCCTCGTCCAGAGCGCCGACGACATGAAACGCGTAGTCCTTGAGCGTCCGCAGGCGAATCCCGTCGCCGGGCGGCTGGGTGCAGTTCTGGCAGGACCCGCCGTCGTCCACAGGCGCCGCCGCCAGAGAGAAGCGGCCACGCTGGAACTGGCGGTCCACCACGGTGGCCACCCACCAGCCGGTGATCGAGTCGCGACGCAACTCGAAGAGGCCGCCGGCCATCAGCGAGCCCCCGCAACCGGGGACGACCGCGCGGCGAGGAACTTCTCCATCTCGGCCCGGGCCGCGAAGGGATCGGCGGCCGGCGGCAGGGCCCCAGCCAGAGACGCCCCGATGGCGGACGCAAGGGCAGGGGCGAAGGCGGCTGCCGCCCGCGCGACCGACTCGAGCGACGGTTCGGAGGCCCGGCCGGTCTCGCGGGCGATCGAGGTCGACTTGACTCCGGGCAGGCCGCAGGCATCGATCAATTCGAAATCGGCCAGCCGCACGGTCACGTTGAGGGCGATGCCGTGGTAGCTCACTCCGTGCTCGATGCGGACACCTATCGCACCGATCTTGCGGCTCCCGCCGCCACACCAGCAGCCGGGGTAGCCGTCGCGCGGCCCCGCCGCCACGCCGAAGGCAGCGCACGTCTGCGACAACGCGGCCTCCAGGGCCCGAACGAGCGGCCGGACCATCAGGTCGCGGTCCGTGAGCCGGATTATCGGGTAGGCGGTCAGCTGGCCGGGCCCGTGGTAGGTGACCTCGCCGCCTCGTTCGGTCTCGATCAGTTCGATGCCTCGGGCGGTCAACTCTGCCGGGCTGGCCATGACGTGTCCGGGGTCGCTGTGGCGGCCGAGCGTCAGGACCGGCTCATGCTCCAGCAGCAGGAGCTGGTCGCCGATTGCGCCAGCGGCGCGGGCCTCGACGAGCCGGTGCTGGAGGTCCCATGCGTCGCGGTACAGCGTCTGGCCGAGCCACCAGGCGGTGATTGGCGCGCCCGGCCGAGCGCCTGGCACCGGCGACTTTGGCGGAGCCTGGGCGGGACGTTCCATGGCGTCACGATACCAGGAGCAGGTCCCCGTGCCTGCATCCTCGCTGCCTGGGCTGAGTTCCAGAGCGCAACGGCAGGGAGCCGTTTCCGCCACACCATCACGGCCGGCGTGCGGATGAGGCCGCCGCCTCGACCAGCGAGAACAGTCCGCGGAGGGCATCCCGTTCCGGCACGATCCACGCCCCGACAAGTTCGGTGCCCGGCGGCGTGCCGATCGCCGTCCGGACGGCGTCCAACAGGGATAGGCGCACGACGGCTACGGCGAGGCGGTACTCGCCAAGACGCAGGACATCGAGAGCGTTGACCCAGCCTTCACCGCGGTCCATCTCCAGGGGCCCTATCTCGTCCACGATGAGGAGGTCGCACGGGCAGGCCTTGCCGAGCCGGGCAACCCCCCAGGCAACGGCGCCGTCATCGAAGCGATAGGGTCCCGCCCGCAGCCTGCCGGGCAGCTCGTCCACTTCCGCGAGCGATCGGCGCTCCCGCGTCCGCGCGTCGACGACGTCGATGCCTGCCTTGGCTCCGTCGTCGAAGCGGGCCGGGCAGATGATTCCCGCGCAATCGAGCCCCAGCTCGCGCGCCCGGTCCTCCAGCCGGCAGCAGGCAGTTGTCTTACCGCTCCCCGGGGCGCCCGTGAGGATGGCGATCTGCCTGGCGGGGAGATGGCGCCCCTGCGTCAGGGATGTCACTCGACGCTCCGGTGCCCGACATGCCGCTGGTTCCTCACGTCCCCGTCGACGCTCATGTCCACAGCACCGCCTGCCGTCCGTCGACGCGCACGATCTGCACCGGCACTCCGTAGGTGGCGCTGAGATTGTCGGAGGTGAACACGTCGGCAAGCGCACCCGCCCCGCAGATCTGGCCGTCCCGCATCAACACGAGATGCGTGGCGATGGCTGCGGCGACATCCGGCTCGTGCGTCGTCAGGAGCACCGTCGTCCCCCGGGCGATGCGATCGCGCACCAGCCCGATGAGGCGCACCTTGTGGGCGAGGTCGAGGTGGGACGTGGGTTCGTCCATCAGCATGAGCCTTGGCTGCTGAGCCAGGGCTCGGGCGACCAGCACGTTCTGACGCTCGCCACCGCTCAAGGTCGTGATGGCGCGATGACACAGATGGCCCAGGCCGACCTCCTCGATCGCCTCCCGGGCGATCCGCTCGTCGTCCGGCCCGGGCATGGCGAGCGAGGCAAGGTAGGGCGCGCGCGCCAGGAGGACATAGTCGAGAACCGAGTAGTCGAACGGGGTTCGTTCGGCCTGGGGCACGAGCGACATGGACCGCCCGAGCGATCGCCTGGGGTAGGCGCCAAGGGGCCGTCCGTCGAGGAGCACACGGCCGCTCCGAGCGCGGAGCCAACCCAGTGCCAGGTGGAGGAGCGTGCTCTTGCCGACGCCGTTGGGCCCCAGGATGGCCGTGGCAGTTCCGCTTTCGACGCCGAGCGAGAGACACTCGAACACCGGCCTGGCCTCCGGCCCGTAGCCGAAGGTCACCTCTTCGAACGCGAGGAGCTCCGTCATCGCTGCTCCACCGGATGGCCGTAGGTGATCATGATGACCAGGAAGAACAGCGCGCCGATCAGCGACGTCAGGATCCCGATCGGGATCTCGCCGGCCAGCAGCGTCCGGGCGACGTCGTCGCAGAGCACACCGAAGAGCCCGCCGACGAGCAGCGCGGCCGGCACCGAGTACCGCGCATCGGCACCGAACAGGCGCCGCGCGATGTGGGGGACGATCAGTCCCACCCAACCGACCATGCCGCAGACGGACACGACTGCCGCCGTCGCGGCGACGGCGGCCGCGAGGAGCAGCGCCCGCTCGCGGCCGGGGGTCGCGCCCATGGAGAACGCCGTCGCGTCGTCGAGGGAGAGGAGGTTGAGACGCCAGCGCATCCGGTAAATCACGAAGAGGCTGGCGACCACGACCGGGGCGATCGACCAGGTCTGGTCCCACGTGACGCTCGCCAGTCCACCCAGGAGCCAGAAGGTGATCTCGGGGAGCTGGCTGAGCGGGTCGGCCGCGTACTTGAGCGCACCGACCCCCGCCGAGAAGAGGGCGGATACGGCGATGCCGGCGAAGACGAGGCGAAGCACGGCGCCGCCGAATCGGCCGCGCCGCGCCAGGAAGTACGAGAAGCCGAGGCCGGCAAACGCGAATGCGGCGGCCGATCCCTGGACGAGCCAGGCGGCGCTGCCCAGGGAGACGATCGCCAGCGAGGCCCCGAAGGCTGCGCCCTGCGAGACGCCGAGAAAGCCTGGCTCCACCAGGGGATTGGCGAAGATCTGCTGGAACACCGCGCCTGCGGCGGAGAGGCTCATGCCGAGCATGACGGCGGTCAGCAGCCGGGGCAGTCTCAGGTTAAACACGAGGCGCTGAGCCAGATCGTCGGTCGCGAGACGGTCCGGCGAGATGATCCCCGGCCCGGGCCCGGGATAGCGGCCGACGAACAGCGACACCGCCACCGTGGCACCCAGGATCAGTGCGATCGCTGCCAGCCTGCGAGAGGCAGGCATCGCGCGCCAGCGGCTCAGGGAAGGTCACCCGAGAGGTAGGGCTTGACGTTTTTGTCGTAAGCGGCATCGTCCATGCCGTAGAGATCCCGGTAGAAGCCCCTGACCTCCGCGTCCATGTCGAGACCCACGAAGCGGTCGGGGTGGATCTTCGCGGCCAGCCAGGTCAGGCCCAGGACCCAGCGAGGATCTGGCTGATCCCAGCTGTAGTAGTCGCCGGCGAAGCCGTACAGGGCGCTCCCCTTGACCGCGCGCAGCTCCTGCCACTGCGGATCGGCCTTGAGCTGCTTGACTACATCGGTCACGTTGCCTGAGTACGCGACGACGTAGATCTGGTCGGGATCCCAGGCCGCGATCTGCTCGAGCGTGACCGTCGTCCAGCCATTGCCGAGTTGGGCGTCCTTCCACACGGGCCGGCCGCCGCCGAGCTGAACCTCGGTGCTCTGGATGTAGCTGAGCGGCGGCACGTTGAACGCGACGGTGCCGTTCTTGTTCGTGTAGTAGAGCAGAAGAACCCTCGGCTTCTGGGCATCCTGGAGGCCGGCCAGGACCGTGGTGACGCGATCGGCCCGGCCCTGGAAGAAGGCGATGAGCACCTGTGCTCGGGCCGCGTCGCCGAAGAGCTGCCCGAGAGTCTTGAGATCCCTGGCGTACTGGTCCGGAGTCTCGAAGTCGACGTAGACCACCCTCACGCCGATCGCCTCGAGCGGCTTGCCGAGCGTCTCGGCATTGCTGCTCTTCATGAGAACGACGTCCGGCCTGGCCGCGGCGATCTGCTCCGGTCCGGCCGCGGTGTCGAGGATCGTCTTGGTGCCGTAGCCGGGATCGACCATGGGAATGAAGGCAAGCTTGTTCTGGACGGTGTTGCCGAGGGCGACGATGCGCGACGATGCCTCCGGGAAGAGATACACGGCGTCGGCGACCATGAAGAGGGCCTTGCCGGCGATGACGATGCGCGTCGGAGCGGACGCGAACGCCACCTGGCGGCCGAGCGCGTCGGTGACCGTGATGGCGCCGCCACCCGGGCTCACGGCGCCCGAGGAAGTGCCCGATGAGGCGCCCGGCGCAGGAGCAGTACCCGAAGCCGAGCAGGCGCCGACCAGTAGCGAGGCAGCCGTGAGCAGCCCGATGAACTTTCGCTTCACTTGTCCGAATCCTCTCCTTTCGTCCAGAGGCGCTCATCCGGACGCATTCCCAATCGCGGACGTCACCCCCGCCCGTCGTACCAGTTGCCGAAATGCTTTGCGTAGAGCGCGTCGAGCAGCGCGTTCGCTTCGTCGAACAGACCACCGAAGGCACGCACGAGCCACCTCCCCTCACCGGACAGAGTGGAGCCTCCGCCCCCCGCGCCGCCGGCTCGTCGCTCGAGCAGAGGAACGCCGAGGTGCTGCTCGGCCCGACGGACGATGTACCAGGCCTTGCTGTACGCCAGGCCCATGTCCGAGGCGGCGTGCCGGAGCGATCCCGTCGCTTCGACGCGGATGAGCAGCTCGCGGATCCCCTTCCCAAAGACCGGCAGGCCCTGGTCCTGGAGCCAGATCCGTTGCGCCGGACGGATGTCCGCCAGACCTGCCTTCACAAAGCGACCGCCCGAATTGGCCGCGGTCATCTGGCGTTCCTCCGAGCGTTATCCTCGCTCAAGGATAACGCTCGCCAACGTCATGCACCTATCGAAGGACGCTGGCCTCCGGTCGCTTCCCCGGTCAGTCGCTCGGTGCTCCCCTGGCTTGGGCGGAGAGCGAGACGGCGATGATGCCGAGGAACGTCGCCGTAGCGCCCGCGAGATCCAACACCGTCAGCGGCTCCCCCAGCAGGAGCCAGGCCGAGGCGAGGCCAACGACCGGGACGGCCAGGAATCCCATCGCGGTCGCCAGAGGGCTGAGCGATCGTGAGATCGACTGGCTCAGCCAGAAGGCGAACGCGGTAGCCAGAGGCCCGCTATACAGCACGGCGGTGACGGCGGTCGGCTCCCAGCGGACGACCCGGCCCGATTCCAGCACCAGCGCTGCCACGGCAAGCGGCACGAACGCGACCAGCAGCTGCCAGGGCTCGAGCTCCAGCGGGGTCCGCCGCCATTCGTGGTGCCGGATGTGAATCGTCGTGGCCGCCCACAGCACGGCGCTGACGAGCAGGGCCGCGCTGCCGAGCAGCTCGCCGGAGGAGCTCCAGTCGATCGCTTGCGGGTTGAGCAGCAGGCCGATCCCGGCCAGCCCGAGCAAGAGCCCGGCTACCTGCCGCCCTCCGCCGCCGGCGCGCAGCGCAGGCAGCTCGATGACCGCCACCCATAGCGGCATCGTGTAGACCAGGATCGACGAACGCCCAGCGGAGACCGACAGAAGGGCGACATTCATGAGGGCAATCCCGCCGGCCATCTGACCGAGACCCACGGAAAGAATCACGGGCACGTCGTGACGGGAGGGGAGGCGCAGGCCACGCCGCACGGCGAGAAGGACGACCAGCACCGCGAGCGCGGTTCCGACCCGGAGTGCCCCGTACGTGAACGGAGGTATGTACCGCAGGCCGACTTTCGCGACCGGCCAGTGCACGCCCCAGACGACGGCCAGGCAGACGAGGAGAAAGTACGGTCGAGCTCGCACGACGCCAGGCCCGCCCTACGCCCCGTGTGAGACTAAGCGCTCGATGACCAGCGTCGGTCCGGGGCGGAGGATCGGGACCGTGGTGCTTACGTCAAGCCGCGCGCAGAACGGCACGTCGTCGTGAGTGCCCAGCCTGGCCAGGAGCCGGCCGGCCACCGAGCTCTGCAGCGGAGTGATCAGGTCGCTGTAGCTGGAGCGCAGCTGGACTGCCGCGACGGCGGACTCGGTCAGGTCGTAGCCGCCGCCTCGAGCCTCGATGGCTTCGATGGCCCGCTCGACCAGGACGCCGGCCGCGACCGCATCGTCGAGGGCGAAGACGCCCAGGGTGCCGGCGCAGACGACGCCTATGCGAGCGTTCAGTGAGGTGGCCAGCTCCACCGCCGCCTCGGCGCAGGCGCGGGCGTTCAGCAGGCATCCGACCAGCGTCGCGGGCGCGCCCTTCATCCAGCCGAGCACCTTGGTCCCGTTCGAGGTGGAGAGGATCACGACCCGATCTCGCAGGTTGGCGCGAGAGAGGGCGGCCGGGGAGTTGTCGAAGTCGAAGCCGCGTGGCGCGGAGCCGCCCCGCTCGCCGGCCAGCAGACCGTCGTGCTCGCGGGCGAGACGCCGCGCGACCCGCAGGCCGGCGGTGACGTAGAGTCGCGAGCAGCCCCCGTCGAGGATCGTCGTGATCGTGGAGCTTGCCCGCAGCTCGTCGATGACGATGCAGACGGTATCGCTCCAGGCGCGGGCGACCACCGGCACCAGGGCCACGTCTATCTCCACGACCGGAGCCTCCAATTCGTACTGGTGACGATGCGCGCCGCGCGCGACCGACGATCCAAGGATGGGGCGGCGGGGCGCCAGTTCGACTGGGCCCCGCCGCTGTGGTCGTACGTTCCGGTCGACTTACGTGCCGGCCGCGAGCTTGAGCCGCTTGAACTCCTGCACCTGGCCGCGGATCCCCCGCTCGGTCGGGAGCCGCTCGATGCTCGAGGCGCCGAAGAATCCCTGTACGCCGGGCATCCTGGCGAGCGCCTGGCCGACGTTCTCGGGCTCGTCGAAGGGGCCACCGTGGCAGATGACCAGGATGTCGGAGCGGACCGACCGGCCGGCCTCGGCGATCGTCATGACCCGATCGATCGCCTGGTCGAGGGTCAGCGCCACGCCGGCGCCGATGGTCCCGGCCGTGGTCAGCCCGACGTGGGCCACCAGCTGGTCCGCGCCCGCCTTCGCCATGGCCTTCGCGTCGTCCGCGTTGAACACGTAGGGCGACGTGTAGAGGTCGATTTCGTGGGCCAGGCGAATGGTCTCGATCTCTTTGTCGTAGCCCATCCCGGTGGCCTCCAGGTTGGCCCGGAAGTTACCGTCGATGAGCCCGACCGTCGGGAAGTTCTGGACGCCGTCGAAGCCCATCTCCTTGAGTTGCTTCAGGAAGACGGGCATGAGGCGGAACGGGTCGGTGCCGTTGACGCCGGCGAGGACAGGCACGTCCTTGACGACGGGCAGGACCTCTGCCGCCATCTCCACGACGATGCCGTTGGCGTCGCCGTACGAAAGCAGCCCGGCCAGCGAGCCGCGGCCGGCCATCCGGTAGCGGCCCGAGTTGTAGATGATGATCAAATCGCAGCCGCCGGCCTCGGCCATCTTGGCCGAGATGCCGGTGCCGGCACCGCAGCCGACGATGGGCCTGCCGGTAGCAGCTTGCGCCGTAAGTCGCCGCAGGACCTCGGCGCGCGGGATGAATGGCATAGCCTTTGCTC
>JBGQBD010000008.1:0-41806 GCA_041494645.1 Candidatus Limnocylindria bacterium | reverse complement strand
GGTCGTCTCGGCGACCTTGGGCCGGATGACCGGCACGCCCAGGACATCGGCCTGGAACTGCATGAGCAGGTTGTTGTAGACCATGCCGCCGTCGACCTTGAGGGCCGTGAGCGGAACGCCGGAGTCGGCGTTCATCGCGTCGAGCACCTCACGGGTCTGCCAGGCCGTCGCTTCGAGCACGGCTCGGGCGATGTGGCCCTTGTTCACGTACCGGGTCAGACCGGCGATCACGCCGCGAGCGTCGCTCTTCCAGTACGGTGCGAACAGGCCGGAGAACGCCGGCACGAAGTACACGCCGCCGTTGTCGTCGACGGTCTTGGCCAGCTCTTCGATTTCGGCCGACGTCTTGATCATGCCCAGGTTGTCACGCAGCCACTGGACGAGGGCGCCGGTGATGGCGATCGAACCTTCGAGGGCGTACACGGCCGGCTGGCTGCCGATCTTGTAGCCGAGCGTGGTAAGCAGGCCGCTCTTGGAGGGAACGGCCTTGGTGCCCGTGTTGAGGAGCATGAAGCAGCCGGTGCCGTAGGTGTTCTTCGCCTCACCGGCGGAGAAGCACGTCTGGCCGAACAGAGCCGCCTGCTGGTCGCCGAGGTCGCCCGCGACCGGGACGCCCGCGAGATCGCCGACTCCCTTTCCGTAGACCTCGCTGGAGGCCTTGATGGCCGGCAGCATCGACCGCGGGATGGTCATCAGCTTGAGGATCTCGGGATCCCAGTCGAGGGTCGCCAGGTTCATCAGCATGGTGCGGCTGGCGTTGCTCACGTCGGTGACATGCACGCCGCCGCTCACGCCGCCGGTGAGGTTCCAAATGCACCAGGTGTCGATGTTGCCGAAGAGGAGATCGCCGGCCTCGGCCTTGGCGCGCGCGCCCGGAACGTTGTCGAGGATCCACTTGACCTTGGGGCCGGAGAAGTAGGTCGCCAGGGGCAGGCCGACCTTGGCCCGAAGGCGATCCTGGCCGCCTTCCTTGGCGAACTCGTTGATGATCACGTCGGTCCGGGTGTCCTGCCAGACGATGGCGTTGTAGACCGGCTTGCCGGTCTTGCGATCCCAGACCACCGTGGTCTCGCGCTGGTTGGTGACGCCGACCGCCTCGAGGTCGGCTGCCTTGATGCCCGCCTTGGCGAGCCCGCCGCGGATGACCTCGACGCAGCGCGTCCAGATCTCTAGCGGATCGTGCTCGACCCAGCCAGGCTTGGGATAGATCTGCTCGTGCTCCTTCTGGTCGATCCCGACGACGCCACCGCTGTGGTCGAAAATCATGAAGCGGGTGCTAGTGGTGCCCTGGTCCAGGGCACCGACGTACTTTGCCAATTCATTCACCTCTTGTCGTTGAAAGCGATCAACCGCGAGGTCGCTAGGTCGTCCATTCGTCGGCTGCGGCCCGAAGCAGCAGGTACGACGAGGTCGCGCCGGGGTCCTGGTGGCCGGCGCTGCGGTCGCCGAGGTAGCTCGCCCGACCCTTGCGGGCGACGAGGGGGATGGTGGCTCGCATGCCTTCCTCGGTAGCGGCCACGGTGTCTGCAAGGGCGCTCGCCGGGCTAATGCCGGCTGAGAGCGCCTTCTTGAGGGCATCGCGACCCGGGATCAGCGCATCGAGCATGGTCTTGTCGCCGGGCTCGGCCTTGCCCAGTCGCTGGATTGCGGCTATGGCGGCCTCCAGCCCGACCAGCCACTGGGCCAGGCCTATCGTGGTCTGGCCGGCAGTGGCAATGCCGTACTGCAGGAATAGGGTGCCGTAGAGCGGACCGCTCGCCCCACCCACAGTAGAGATGAGAGTGGATCCCACGGTCCGGAACGCCGCGCCCACGTCGTCGCCCGCGAGGGCGTCGAGTTTCGGTAGGACGGCCTGGAATCCGCGATCCATGTTGATGCCGTGGTCGGCGTCGCCGATGGCCGAGTCCAGCTCGGTCAGGTACTCCTTGTTCTCCGCGATCACGGCAGCGAAGCGGCGGATCCAGCCGAGGACATCCTCGTACGACAGCTGGCCCGTCTCGTCCATAGGCATGGGCTTCCTCAGGTTCGGCTGGCCATCACGCTGGCCATCAGGCTGGCCGTCAACGGGACGGCTTCCCGCGTCACCGCACCCGGCGTCGTCACACGCCCCACCGCAGGGCCGGCGTGTGGACCGGCGCGTCCCAATAGCGGATCAACTCGTCGTCGAGGCGGAGCAGCGTAATCGAACAGCCCGCCATCTCCAGCGAGGTTATGTAGCTGCCAACCAGATTGCGGGCAATAGTGATGCCACGGCCCTTGAGGATCCGGTTGACGGCGTTGTACACGACATACAACTCGATGAGGGGCGTCCCGCCCATGCCATTCACGAAGGCAAGAACGCGGTCGCCAGAACGGAACGGCAGGTCGTCGAGGATAGGCGTCATGAGCATCTCGGCGACCTGGTCGGCGGTGGCGAGCTTCATCCTGGTTCGACCCGGCTCGCCGTGGATGCCGACGCCGATCTCCATCTCGTCTTCGCCGAGCTCGAAGGTCGGCTTGCCCGCCGAGGGCACGGTGCAGCTCGTCAGGGCCATGCCCATCGATCGAACGTTGTCCTGCACCTTCTGGCACACGGCCGTCACCTTGTCCAGGTCCGCCCCGGATTCGGCACAGCCACCGACGATCTTCTCCGCCAGGACGGTCCCGCCCACGCCGCGCCGGCCCGCCGTGTACAGCGAGTCCTTCACCGCGACGTCGTCCGCTATGACGACCGACTTGACCTTGATCCCTTCGGCCTCGGCCAGCTGCGCGGCGAGCTCGAAGTTCATGATGTCGCCGGTGTAGTTCTTCACGATGTGGAGGACACCGGCGCCGCCGTCCACGGCTTTCGTCGCGGCCTGCATCTGGTCTGGCACGGGCGACGTGAAGACGGCACCCGGGCAGGCGGCATCGAGCATGCCAAGCCCCACGAACCCGCCGTGCATGGGCTCATGGCCGGAGCCGCCGCCGGATATGACGCCGACCTTGCCTTTGCGCGGCGCATCCTTCCGGACGACGATGTTGGGCGGCTCGACTCGGATGAGATCCGCGTGAGCCGCTGCCATGCCGGCCAGCGCGTCGTCGACGACGCGATCAGGCGTGTTGATTAGCTTCTTCATGGCGACTCCTAATCGATACGCTCAGGCCCGCCAGACCAGTCCGCCGGCCCGAAGCAGGCCCCGAGCCGGCGGTCGATATGAGAATGGCCTATTTCGGAATGGCGAGGACGATCGAACCGGTGAAGCCGTAGAAGTAGACCACCGCCGCCAGCGCGCCGCCGATGAGCGGCCCGGCGACCGGTACCCATGAGTAGGCCCAGTCGGACCCGCCCTTGCCCGGAACCGGCAACAGGAAGTGAACGATGCGGGGGCCCAGGTCACGGGCCGGGTTGATCGCGTACCCCGTCGTGCCGCCGAGGGAGAGGCCGATAACAACGACGAGCAGTCCGACCGACAGGGCGCCGAGCGACGCCGGGGCCAGGCTGTGGGGCTGGCCGAAGCAGAAGATCACGAACACCAGCACGAAGGTGCCGATGATTTCCGAGATCAGGTTGAGGGGGTAGTTGCGGATGTTCGGGCCCGTGCTGAATACCGCCAGCTTGAGGCCCTTGTCTTCGGTGGCCTTGAAGTGGTCCCAGTAATGGAGGGTAACGAGCGCGGCTCCGATCATGGCGCCGAGCATCTCACCCGCAATGTACGGCGGGACGGTTTCCCAGGTGATGCCCGTGCTCCCTTGTTTCTGGGCTTCCATTACTGCCAGGCCGAGTGTTACGGCGGGGTTCAGGTGGGCGCCGCTGAGCGGCCCAGCCACGACCACGCCGCAAAACACGGCCAATCCCCATGCCCAGGTTATGACGATCCAGCCGGATGCGGCAGGGTATCCGCCGACGTCGGGGGTGCCGCCCGACAGGGCATTGACCTTGGTCTTTGCGAGCAGGACTCCCGCCACGACGCCGTCGCCGAGCAGGATCAGGATGGCAGTGCCGAACACCTCAGCGAGAAACTTCTCTAGCATGCGACGTTCT
Source organism: Candidatus Limnocylindria bacterium (assembly GCA_041494645.1). Taxonomy (GTDB): domain Bacteria; phylum Chloroflexota; class Limnocylindria; order Limnocylindrales; family CSP1-4; genus Fen-1039. Next base: position 37,803 of record JBGQBD010000008.1, on the reverse strand, counting down.
CCAAGGATGCCCCACCCGCAGGGCTGCCTCGAGCGATGGGGCAGATGTGTCCGATTGGCTGTCGATGCTGGCGACCCGAGGATCTTCGCGGCATAGAGCCCCGGGGCCTAAGGCAGTCTCAGGTTGTGCGCGTGGCAGCCGAATCGCGCACCAACGCTAAGTAGCCGGCTCATGCCTCCTTTCCGGTCGTTGACCTGCGTACGAGCAGACACGCCATAGCACATGGAACTCTATGGCGGCGCGGTCGCTCCAAATCTCAAATGACTTTCAAAAAGTGGCCAACCTCAGGGTCCGCAAGCTGGTGCGCCACCAGGCGTCATTGCTTTGCGGGCGGCCGCGAGTGCTGCCGTTTGGGCGTTCGGACCGGGAGGCTCATGCGACCTGATTGGACTGGCGTTGCGCCTCGCCGAATACGACTGCCGCGGCGTTGACGGACTCACTCGGCGGGGCGACAATCCCCCGTAGATCAGCTCGGTCAACTGCGAAGCAGGAAGCCAGGTGGTCATGGAGGAGCAGCTCGAAGAGGCCCGGCCGAAGCGCGTCCTCATCCTGGATGACGATGACGCCATGGCAGACCTAGTTGGAGCCTGGCTCGCCCAGCACGGACTGGAAACGGTACCCATTGGGCGGGCAAACATGACTCGCACCGGGGAAGCTATGCCCATGCGAATCGTGACTGGCCTCGAAGGCGGCGACGCCCTATCGAGGTCATCGCCCACCGAGGCTGCAGGTGCACCGCCGTCGCAGTATGGGGAGCTCGTGGCCTGGGTGGATGCGCTGCGAGCAGCCGAACATCACGACGACCCGCCGAACGCCCAGGTCCGGCTGGGCCTGCTGGAAATCGATCCGGCACGCAGGACAGTCCACATCCAGGGTGCTCAAGTCCATCTGACACCGACCGAGTTCAGGCTGCTGCGCCACATCGCCGAGCATCCCGATCGCGTCATCGGGCATCGCGAGTTGCTGGGCACGGTCTGGGGTCCAGGTTACGAGGACGACATCCACCTGCTGCAGGTCACCATGCGCAGCTTGCGCGCCGGGATCGCCAAAGCCAGCGACCGCCCGTTCATCGAGACCGTCTACGGCGCCGGGTATCGCATGGCCTGCTTGCACGGGTACGACGACGAGCTCGCGGGCGAGAAGATTTGCACCTGCGGTCGCCCGTCCCCGGGCTCTAGAGCCAGCTGAACGTTGACCGCTCCCGCTCCCCTACCCGACGGCGTGACCGACCAGCGTCCCTAGACCGAACGTGATCGCCGCGGCAAGCATGCCGAGCAGGACCTGCCGGCCGCCCGTCCGCAGCACGCTCGAGCCCGTGACGACGGTGATGGCCGCGCCGACGAGCATCAGGGCCACGGCGCTGACCACGATCGAGGCCGCGACCGCGCCCATCCCCGAGGCGAAGATGAACGGCGAAAGGGGCACGATCGCGCCGAGCGCAAATAGAATGAACGAAGTCGCGGCCGCGATCCAGGCCGAACCGCCGAGCTCCTCGGGGTCGATGCCGAGCTCCTCGCGCGCGAGCGTATCCACGGCATGGCCCGGCTCGCCAGAGACGATCGACTTGGACATGAGGCGGGCCTGCTCGGCCGTCAGGCCCTTGGCCTGGTAGATGAGCGTCAGCTCCTCTTCCTCCTCGTCGGGGACCATGAGGAGCTCCTCGCGCTCCACCTTGACCTGGTGGGCGTACAGCTCCCGGGCGCTCTGGACCGAAAGCCACTCCCCGATGGCCATCGAAAGGGCTCCGGCGAGCATCCCCGCGAAACCTGCGATCAGGACGGCATGGCCGCCCTGCGAGGCCCCCGCCACGCCCATCGAGATGCTGAGGTTCGAGACGAGGCCGTCGTTGGCCCCCAGGACGGCCGCGCGGAGCTGGTTGCCGCCGCTGCCTCGATGCCGGCCCTCGATGCGGGCGATGGTGCCGCCCGTGGCGCCCTGGCCGGTGGCGAGCTCGCGAAAGAGGCGGGCGTGCGACCGCTCGTCGCCGGGCATCCGGGCCAGGGCTTCCGGCTGTTCGTCGTACATGGCCTCGTCCTTCGCCTCGCGCTCGGCGATGGTCGGGACCACCAGGCTCGGCCCGAAGTGGCGGGCGATGAACATCAGGACCCGCGCTCGCCAGGCCGGCCGCATCCGGCTCGAGTCGACCCCAGCCGCGTCCAGCTCCTTGCGCCAGACGTTCGCGTGGATCGTCTCGGTCTCGGTCATGCGGGTGTAGAAGTCCTGGAGCATCCCGCTCGGCTCCTTGTCCGCCAGGAGCGAGTACAGGGCGATGGCGTCTATCTCGCCCTGGAGGTTCCCGCGGTAGCGGGCGATGTCGGCCGCGCTCGCCGGCTTCGCGGGCCGGGACTCCGACCAGGTCTTCGCGGATGGGCTGGGCTTCTTAGCCTTCGGTCGGCGTTTCGTCTTGGGGCTCATGCCCTTAGTTTGGCCCGTCTCGGGCCGGGCGACAACGCCGGTGCCGGGGCCGTGCCTGGCCGCGCTCGGCGACTACCTCTTCGGCCGGTCGCTTGACCGGCGCGCCTACGGATCCCAGCGGCCGTCGTGACATTCGGCGCTGTCGGCGGCCCGCGGCGCGGGGCTACATTGGCGCCAGGCCCGCCGGCTGCCGAACGGCCGGGTATCGGATGGCATCCGACCCGCGAACATTCGATTGAGGGTGAACTTCGATGAGCGATCCGAAGATGGCGGGGACTGCGGCCGGGCAAGTGCCGGCCCCCATCCCGTCCGACTTCATGGACCTGGCCGATGGTCCGCCCGTGGCGGCGCTCACCACCGTCATGCCGGACGGGAGCCCGCAGACGTCGGTCGTCTGGTGCGACGTCGAGGGGCCGTACGTCCGCATCAACACCATGCGCGGCTTCCGCAAGGAGAAGAACATGCGGGCCAACCCGCGGGTCACGCTGTTCTGCTACGACCCGGCGGAGACGCTCCGCTACATGGAGGTCCGAGGCACGGTCGTCGAGATGACCGAGGTCGGGGCGATGGAGCATCTCGACGGGCTGTCGATGCGGTACGCCGGAGTGGCTCCGTATTTCGGTAAGTGCATCCCCGAGCGCTTCCGCGAGACCGAGACGCCGATCCTGTGCCGCATCCTCCCGACTCGAGTGCTGGCCAAGGACTGGCGGCGCGACGGGTACGCCTCGAGGCCCCCGGGCCAGTCCGATTCGACACCGCCGATGCCGGCGACGGCGGTACCCGTCCCGATTCCCGAGTCCCACCTCGACCTGCTCACCCGCCCCGTCCACGGCGTCCTGACCACCATGATGCCGGATGGCCAACCCCAATCCAGCCTGGTATGGGTCGGCTTCGACGGCGAGTGCGCGTTCGTCAACACGACCCTCGAGCGCCAGAAGGGCCGCAACCTGGCCGCCAACCCGAAGGTCAGCCTGCTCGTGGTGGATCCCTCGAACACGGCCCGTTTCATCCAGATCCGCGGCCTGGTCGAGCTCGTCCGGGACGGCGCCATCGAGAACCTGGACGAGTTGACCCGCAAGTACTCGCCGCATCCGCGCTACTACGGCTTCATCTACCCGGTCGAGCAGCAGGCCCTCGAGACCCGGGTCATCTGCCGCATTCACGCCACGCGCATAACCCTGGACGCCATCCACGCCTGACCATCCACGGACTGGTGGAGTTCGACGTGACCGAGACTCGCCGGGCGATCCATCGCCACCGCCGGGCCGCTGGCGCCGCCAAGCGTCGGCAAGGACGCCGGCGGCCGATCGCCAGGCTTACATTCCGCTTACCTGCGTCCCGAAGAACCCTGAAGGCGGCCGGCCCAACATCCCAGACATCACCTCGGATTGAGCGCAACATGGAGATCGATCAGGTGAACCGTCCGGTCAGGTCCGTCACCACACTCGCAGCGGCGGCGCTGATCCTTGGCATGGCCGTGGTGGGATGCGCCGGGCACAACGGCGGTGCGGTCAACGGGCCCGCGGGCTCGACCTCCGTCGTGCAGACGGCCCGGACCGGCGCCACCGAGCCGCCGGTGCCAACGCCAGCTCCAACGGCCACCCCGGCCGATGCCACGCCCTCGGCCGGCTCGACGGGAGCCCCGAACGCAACGGCCGATCCACTCTATGCCATGCTCACCAACCTCGACCAGCTCCTCAACGGCCTCAACGGCTCGCTCTCAGGCAGCGAGACCGGCACCTCCGGCGGCGAGTAGCCGTCCTGAAAAGAGAAGGATCACACCGATGAAGACTCGAATTCCTGCCCTGTTCGCCGGCCTGGTGCTCGGCGGCTCGCTCCTCCTGGTTTCCAGCGGCGCCGTTGCGGCGGTGACGCCCCCCGGCCCCGGACCCGCGGGCAAGGGCGTCTGCGCCGTCGAAGCCACCGCGGCGAGGGCGGGGGCGACCGTCGAAACGCTCCGGGCCTTCGGCAACTGCGAGATCAATCGCCGCCTGGCGACTCTCAACGACCTTTCGGCCAGGGTCTCCAGCTCCAAGGTCCTGACCGGCTCCGACGCGGCCGCTCTGACGGCCGAGATCGGCTCGACCAGGGCGGGCCTGACCAGCCTCAAGGCCACGATCGACGCCGAGACTTCGATCCCGGCCCTGAAGGTTGACATCGTCAAGATCGCCACCAACTACCGCGTCTACCTGCTGGTCGTCCCCCAGGTGAACCTGGTCTCCGGGTCCGATGCCGTTCTGGCCTCGCAGGCGAGATTCGCCACGCTCAACACCAACCTGACTGCTCGGATCGCCGCGGCCAAGGCCAAGGGCAAGGACGTCACCGCGGCCCAGGCGGATCTGGACAAGATGAACGCCGCCGTGACCGCGGCCGTCGGGCTGGCCAGTCCGCTCCCGGCGGCGCTGCTGCCCCTCACGCCGGCCCAGTACAACGGCGGGACCGCCGGCCCGATCCTGGCCAACGCCCGGACCGCCCTCGGTAAGGCCCGCGACGATCTCAAGGCTGCGGTTGCCGACGCCAAGGCTTGCCGGGACGCCCTCAAGTAGAACCAGCCGCTCCCACAGCAAAGCGGCTCTCGCCTTCGGGCGGGAGCCGCTTTTTGGCAGCCTCATGTCGAACGGCCCTGCAGAGACTTGCGCGGGTCCCGTATCGTCTGAGTTACGGTCCGCTAGACACCGCCTTCAGTACCACTTATCGAGAAGCGGAGGTCGTCATGGTCTGCCCAAGTTGCGGCGCCCAGATCGACAGTCCCGGGAAGTTCTGCGCCAAGTGCGGGGCGCACCTTCCCGAGGTGGTGGCGTCGGTCCCACCGAGCGATGAATTCGCGGCCGTGCCACCGCCCCCGCCCGAGGAGGCGCCAGCTCCACCGCCCTGGTCTCAGGCGCCCGCCGCGCCCTCGCCCGAACCAGCGGCACCGCCCGAACCAGCGGCACCGCCCGCCGCGCCCGCCTGGTCGCAGGCGCCCGCACAGCCGGCCGCAACGCCGCCGCACGAGGAGGCGCCAGCTCCCCCGCCCTGGTCTCAGGCGCCCGCCGCACCTCCGCCGGCCCCTCCCGCATGGCCTCAGGCGCCCGCACAGCCGGCAGCGCCCCCGCCGCCGTACGGCGCGCCTCCTTACGGCGCTCCGCAGTACGGCGCTCCGCAGTACGGCCCTCCTCAGTACGGCGCTCCGCAGTACGGCGCTCCTCAGTACGTCGCTCCGGCCGCCGCGGCGCCGGCAGCTGCCGGTACCGGGATGATCGCGCCTCTTCTCGCTCTTGCCGGCGGCGCCGCCGCCATCGGTTCCGCCTGGCTGCCCTGGGCGACAAGCGGCAGCGGCGACTCGTATTTCAAGCCGATCGAGTTGACCAAGGACATGGGCGACCTCGCCAACGGCTACTACCTGATCGCGGCAGGCGCGGTAGCGGCCGCCTGCGGTCTTCTGCTATTGCTAGGGCTGGTCAAGATGCCCGGCGCCAGGATGCTCCTTAGCCTGGGCGCGATAGCCGGCGGCGCCGTCGTGCTAGCCGTCGAGTACTCCGCCTACAACCACGTCAACAATCTGATCAACGGCTTTGGGTCGGTCGCCGTCTCTATGGGCTACGGCCTGTACGTCGGCGCCGCCGGCGGCGCTGCGGCTGCCGTCGGAGGAGTCCTGGGGCTGGTCTCGAAGCGCTAGACGGTTCGGCCGGCCACCTGGCACGGCTCGTCCGCCGATCGAAGCGCCCGGCTGGGCCGGGCCCGTCGCCGACGCCCGGAAGACATGCGGTGCCGGAAGCCGGGCTCCCGGAGGAACTGCCCGCAAAGATGCAGGGAGGCGCCGGTCGGCGACCGGCGCCTCCCTTGCTGCGTCGGTCAGCGCGGCATCAGGAGTCCTGGGCCGCGGCCGCTTCGGTTCGCGGGCCGGAGATTCCTCGATGCCGTCCGGTAATCGCGTCCCGAGTTGGGGCCGCCTTCGTCACCCGCCAGGTCGCATCGGATCGCCTCCCAAAGCAACATCGGCGAAGATCACACCGGCATGGTCGGGCTATCGCGACACGGCTCGAGGACGACGGCGATTCGATCTCGCGAAGGAGGCGGCAGCCGCCTAGCGAATGATGCGTGAGGAGAATCGAGACGCGTATTCTGACGGCGGCGACCCGTCGGCCGGCATCGCCGGACTCCGGCCCAGCCCCCACGCGACGCCTCATACCGGTTCGACGGGAGTCTTCGAGAGGTGGTGCACATGAGAGTTGACAATGGTCGACTCAACTGGGGAATCTTCTTCATCGTACTGGGCGCCGTGCCGCTGGCCTATCACCAGGCGATCGTGTCGAGTTCCGCTCTGGCCGACGCCTGGCGGCTGTGGCCGCTCGTCCTCGTGGGGATCGGGCTTGGCTTCATCCTGTCGCGGACATCCGTGGCGTTCCTCGGCGGCCTCGTCGTGGCGGCGTGCATGGGTCTGGTCCTCGGCAGCGTATTCGCCGTCGGCCCGAACATCGGCTGCGGCGGGGGCGGCAGCAACCCCGTGTCCGCCGTCCGGGATGGCTCCTTCGAGGGGGCCGCGTCGGTGACACTGCATCTCCAGTGCGGCTCGGCGACGATCACGACATCAGCCGACTCGAGCTGGCACGTGAACGCCTCTAACAGCGCGGGTCACTCGGCTCGAGTCAGCTCCGACTCGACCTCGCTCGAGGTGAACCCCGGTGACGCCAATGGCTGGTGGCCAGACCGAGGCAGAGACGACTGGCAGATCTCCCTGCCGAGCGCCGGTCGGATGAGCCTCTCCTCCACGCTCGATTTCGGGGATGCCCGATACAGCCTCTCCCAGGCAAACCTGTCGTCTGCGGCGTTCACTCTCAACGGGGGATCCCTGCACATAGACCTGACGGGTGCCAGGTTGGACAGCCTGACCGTGTCGACCAACCTCGGCGCGGCCTGGATCGAGCTTGGCAGCTCGTCCGATGTGACCGGCGACCTCAAGACGAACCTTGGGTCGCTCGACGTCTGCGCTCCGTCCGATCTGGGCCTTCAGATCGCCGTGACCGAGAGCCTTTCGTCGAGTGACTTCTCCGGCGTGGGCATGGTCCGCGTCGGCAACGTATGGCAGACGCGCAACTACGCGACCGCTGCTCACAAGGCGAACCTGACCGTCAACACGAGCCTCGGCTCGCTGAAACTCCATCCTGCGGGAGGCTGCAAGTGAATCCTCGACGTCTCTATCGTTCTTCCGACGACCGCATCGTCGCCGGAGTCTGCGGCGGAGTCGCGGCCTACTTCGATGTCGACCCCGTCATCGTCAGGATCATCTGGTTCCTGTCGGTCTTCTTCACGGGCTCGCTGACGTTCTGGGCGTACCTGATCATGATCGTCGTCGTGCCGCTCGAACCGGCGCAATGGCCGCCCCAGTCTCCGTGGGCGCCCGGTGGCGCTCCGGTCGGCTTCTCGGGCAGCTACGCGCCCCCGGCCGGCCCGCAGACAGCGGCACCGCCGGCCGCCGAAGCTGGCGCCACGACCTCCGAAGCGCCCACCGGCGCAGGTGCTCCCGCGCCCGGCACGGCTCCGGCCTCCGACGCTGCACCGACCCAAGCCGCCGCACCGGGCGGCGCCTGGCCGAATGACCCGCGGTCGCAGTGGCGCCAGGATCGCTGGCAGAGGCGCACGGAGCGCTGGCAGCAGCGCGCCGAGCGGTTCGAATCGCACCGCGACCGCGGCCCCGGCCTGATCTTCGGCATGCTGCTGATCCTCGTCGGCGGCATGCTGGCGTGGCATCAGATCGACCCGAGAATCGACCTCAACCTGTCCTGGCCGATCGTGATCATCGCCTTCGGAGTGATCCTGGTCGCCTCGTCGCTGCGCTGGCGCGAACGGGACTGAGGTTCAGGCCCCGGCGCCCTAGATGGTCGGCTCCCCCCGGCGGCGCCGCCTTCGCAGCAGCAGCGCGTAGGCGGCACACAGCAGGGAGGCGGCCGATCCTGCCATCGCGATGTCACGGAATGACTTCGCCGGGATGCCGGGCGCCAGATCGGCCCAGCCACCGAAGTTCCCGCCCAGCTGAGCCGTGACCGACCCTCCACGCGGCGGGGCGCCAGTGAAGCTGGACTGTGCGACCCCCTCGACCACCGCGGTCGGGGAACCGGACGGAACGGTCTCTGCTGACGGAGCACCTGTCGGCGCGGACGGAGCGCCGGGGTCCACGACCGTGCCACCGCCGGCCACCGGCGGCGCCGCTGTCGTGGCGGCGGACGTCGGGAGCGGAGGATATGGCGTCGAAGCAGGCGTGGGAACCGGAGTCGGAGCGGGGGTGGCCGCTGGCGGCGGAGTCGGGACAGGATCTGGGAAGGGCGACCGCGTTGGAGGGGAAACCACTCCGTTGGGTCCGCCCTTGCTGAAGGCGCAGTCGTAGTAGTAGGAGGAACCGCTCGACCAGCCTCCGCAACCGACGCGGTCGTACGAGCCCATGATGATCGCCCAGTGCGAGCTGCTGGTCTTCCACCCCATGAGGGCGTGGCCGGTCGTGGCGTAGGTCCAGGTCGTCCAGGTGTTCGAGCCCGTGTACGTGTAGAGGAACTGCCCGCTCCCATACCCGCTGTTCACCAGATCGATCTCGCCCACGGACCCGTAGCCCCACGTCTGGAGGACCGAGACGAACGACGTCGTCGAGAGGGCGTAGGTAGCCGACTGGCAGAGCCTCAGGTAGTGGGACATGTTGTTCCATGTCGCGAAGTCCAGGGCGCGCCCGGCGATGTTCTTGGTGGCATCGTCCGGACAGGGGATACCACCGTCGCGGGCCTTGCCGGCGAGGTACGGGTCGACAGCCAGGGCGGGCCTGCCTTCGGCCGCGCGGTCGCCGTTGATCAGGCGGACGATCTCGTTGGCCTGCGCGTTGAGAGCGGACCCGGCCTGGACGGCCGGCACCTGCCATGCGAGCGAAGTCGCAAGCAGGGTCAGGCCGAGGGCCAGAGCGGACAGGGCAGACACGAAGATGCTGGGGCGTGGGCGGTGCGGAACCCGCACGATGGTCTCCTCCGGACGGGTAGAGGCTGACGCGTCGAGGTCGGTCGACGATCCCCCACGCCACGACGGTGGGCACAGGGCCATGCGGCACAGTGTTCGGCCGGCTGACAACCACCCGTTCAGGCAGGTTGGAGCCTGATGGGGCCCCGCGGCAGACGGCGTCAGGGGCTCTTTCGAGCCGAATCCTTGAGCCGGACGCCGAGTTCTGCCGGGCAGGGAGCCTTTCGGGCGCCCTTGGAACCTTGAAGGATTCGCAACCGTTTTTCAGCGGTTCCTTCACCCAGGCCGCGGCTGGACGCCTCCGTGGGGCGGGACCGCGCCTTGCCGAAGTGCCGCGGCGGCCGTCCCGGCCGTCCCGGCCACGGCGCCTCCGGCCGTCCGGGGCGGCGGTTCCGTCAGGCGAGCGATCCAGGTCTCTTTCAGCCGGACTTAAGAGCGTCGGCCTACGTTTCACGATGGGTCCGCGCCCACGGACTCGTCCGGGCATGTCCCGCGCTGAGGTCGACACCATGACCGCGCCACTCTCCCCGACCGGCAGTCAATCCCACGGCCTCCGCAACCTGCTGGCGGTCGTCGTCGCTCTGTTCGTCCTGGCCGCGATCGCAGCCGGCGGCTACGGACTCTGGTACATCCTGATCGGACCCTCCAGTCCCGCGGCCGTGAGCTCGAGCGCGCCGGTGGTCCCGACGGGCGGCGCGGTGGCTGCCCCTGCCGCTCTCGACGGCTCGTGGCAGGTGAACACGAGCCTAGGCTCCATGACCGACTTCAGCGCGTCATGGGTCGGCTACCGCGTTCAGGAGCAGCTGGTCGGTGTCGGCGGCCACACGGCAGTGGGGCGAACGCCAAAGGTGTCCGGATCCATGACCCTCACTGGCTCGACGGTCAGCGACGTCCAGGTCACAGCCGATCTGACCGCGCTGGCCAGCGACAACTCGAACCGCGACGGTCAGCTCCGCCGCCAGGCGATCCAGACCGACACCTATCCGACCGCAATGTTCAAGACGATCCAGCCGATCGATCTTGGCTCGCTGCCTGCCGAAGGAAAGTCGGTAACCGTCACCGCGACGGGCGCATTCACGCTTCACGGAGTCACCAGGACCGTCCAGATCTCCTTGCAGGCGCAGCGGCAAGGCGGCATCATCGCCGTGACCGGCTCGATGCCGATCATTTTCGCGGACTACAGTTTCCAGGGGCCGAACGCCTTCTCGGTCGTTTCGGTTGACGACCACGGGACCATGGAGCTGCACCTGCTGTTCACGCGCGTCTGATGCCGGTTCGGCGGCCCGGCCGGGCTGCCGACAGGGATCGAAGGAGAAGCGATGTCCTTCCTGCGCTTCCTGGGTGGCCGTGCCTCCGACGCGCCGGTCGTCCGGCCGTCGCCGATCGCCGAGACGGAGGCCGTCCGCCGCATCGTGGCCAGGCTGGAAGCCCTGCCTCCGGAGCAAGCCCGCTTGCTGGCCGGCATGGCCTACGTCCTGGCCCGAGCCGCCTATGCGGACCTGGCGATCAGCGACGCGGAGACCGCGGCCATGGAGCACGAGCTGACGGCCTCCGGCCTGGACGAATCCCAGGCCGTGCTGGTCGCGGAGATGGCCAAGCTCCAGGAGAAGACCGCCGGCGGCACGAGCGACTACCTGGTGACGCGCGAGTTCCGGGAGCTGTCCACCCCGGAGCAGCGTCTGACCGTGCTGCGGGCCTGCTACCGCGTCTGCGCCGCCGACGACTCCATCAGCGGAACTGAGAGCGCCACCCTGGACGAGATCGCCAGCGAGCTCGACGTGACCCGCGAGGAGGCGGCGGCGATCCGGGCCGAGTTCGCCGACAGGATCTCCGCCCGTCTGGGCTTCGGCTCCTTCTCGGGTGGGCAGGGCTGACTCGAGCGAGGCAGGGGCGACCACTCCCACCGCTTCTCGACCGTCCGCATGGCGGAAATCATCGTCGTCGTGGCGGACCCCTACGCCGCGCGGCGCGGCAGACCGACCGAGTCCGTGCCGAACCAGGTGCCGGAGCTGCCCTTGACGATCGAGACCGCGTCCTCGAGGGCGCCGATGGCGGCGAAGCGGCCGCCGCCCTGGACGAACTCCGCACAGGCCCGAACCTTCGGCGCCATCGAGCCCGACGGCCAGGCTCCCGCCGCCAGTCCCTCGAACGCCTCGTCGACCGACAGCCGCAGGATCGGCTCCTGGCGGGGCGTTCCCCAGCGCCGGTAGACCGCGTCTACGTCGCTCAGCAGGACGAGCCCGTCCGCCTCGACGGCGCGCGCCAGAACGACCGCCGCCAGGTCCTTGTCGATGACCGCTTCGCGGCCCTCCAGCCGGCCGTCCGGCAGTTCTACGACGGGCACTCCCCCACCCCCGGACGCAACCACGAGCGCTCCGGAATCCACGAGCGAACGGATGGCCGCGGCCTCGAGGATCCGGATCGGATACGGCGACGCCACGACGCGCCGCCAGCTCTTGCCGTCGGGAGCGATGCTCCAGCCCCGAGTTCGGGCATGCTCGCGGGCCGTCTCCTCGTCGTATATCGGCCCGACCGGCTTGGTGGGATTGCCGAAGGCGGGATCGTCGCCCCGAACCACGGTCCGGGTGACGATCACGGCGATCTCGCGGCGCCGGCCACGCTCGATGAACGCGTCGTTGAGCGCGTTTGCGAGCAGGTAGCCGATCTGACCCTGCGTCTCCGCCCCCAGCACGTCCAGCGGCGGCGCCGGCACGACCGAGGCGGCCATCTCCGCCGAGATGGAGAGGAACCCGACCTGCGGGCCGTTGCCGTGGGTGATAACGATCTCCGCGCGGCTTCCCTCGGCGAGAGTCACCAGGCCGCGCGCCGCCTCGATCAGGTTGTGGCGCTGGCCCTCGGTCGAGCCCGGCTCTCCCCGCCTGATCAGGGCATTGCCGCCGAGGGCGATCGCCAGGCGTGTCACCCCAGACGCTCCCAGCTCTCCTTGCCCGTGATGAGCAGGTAGAGGAGAGCCTGTTCGGTGTACCAGCGGTCCTCGGCTTCGTCCCAGACGCGCGACTGCGGCCCGTCCATGACCTCGTCCGTGACCTCGTCACCGCGATGCGCCGGCAGGCAGTGGAGGAAGATCGCGCGCGGCGCGGCGAGCGCCATCAGGGCCTCGTCCACGCGGTACCCGGTGAAGATCCGGGCCCGCTCCTCGCGCTCCTTCTCCTGGCCCATGCTGGCCCAGACGTCGGTGTAGATCGCGTCCGCCCCGGCGACCGCGGCCCGCGGATCGTGACCCAGCTCGATGCCGCCGCCGTTCACTCGGGCGTTGGCCCGGGCTGCCTTCACTATCTCGGACTTCGGCTCGTAGCCCTTGGGCGTGGAGATCGCCAGGGTGAAGCCCAGGTGCCCGGCGGCCTGAATCAGGGAATGGCAGACGTTGTTGCCGTCGCCCACGAAGGCGACCCGCAGACCCGCGAGGCCGCCGAACTCCTCTTGCAGGGTCATGACGTCCGCCAGAGCCTGGCAGGGGTGGTGGTCGTCGGTCAGGGCGTTGATGATCGGGATCGAGGCGTAGCGCGCGAGCTCCTCGACCTTGGATTGCTCGAAGGTGCGAATCGCCAGCGCGGAGAGGTACCGCGAGAGAACGCGAGCGGTGTCCGCGATCGTCTCGCCGCGGCCGAGCTGGAGCTCGTCGGGCCGGAGCGCGATCGGCAGCATGCCCAGACCCCAGATGGCGGCCTCGAAGCTGACGCGCGTCCGGGTCGACGGCTTGTCGAAGATGAGACCCACCCGGCCGCCGGCAAGCGCCTCGCGGGTCATGCCCTTGACTCTCTTGGCCTGCGCGGCCAGGTCGAGGACGTGGCGGATCCCGTCGCCGCCGAGGGAATCCAGAGTCAGCAGGTGCCTGGTCATCGTGGAACCCTCCTCTCAGCGGCTTGACCCGGACGGCGAGACGGCACGCGCCCGCTCGACGATCGGGCCGAGGAGATCGGTGAGGCTCGGCGTGCCGGGCTGGGCCGGCATCTCCTCGAGCTCATAGCGTACCCGGACGACCGGTTTGCTGAGGTGCAGGATTCTGGTCAGGTCGATGGGGGTGGCCGAGAGGACCAGGTCCGCCGGCATCGAGTTGAGGGTCGTCTCGAGCTCGTGCATCTGCCCCTGGCCGTAGCCCATGGCCGGGATCAGGTGCTCGAGGGCCGGATAGCGAGCCAGCGTCTCGGCCAGCTGACCGGTGGCGTAGGGCACCGGATCGACGATCTCCGCCGCGCCGTAACGGCGCGCCGCCACCACGCCGGCGCCGTAGGTCATGCCGCCGTGGGTCAGCGTGGGACCATCTTCGACGACGGCCACGCGCTTGCCGCCGATCTCGCCGCCGACCAGGGTCAATGCCGATCGGGCCGGGATGACCACGGCTCGCGGATTCATGGCGGTCACATGGGCGCGAACCTCGGCCACCTGCTCCGGCGTGGCCGAGTCCACCTTGTTGATCACGACGACGTCGGCCATGCGGATGTTCGTCTCGCCGGGGTGGTAGTGGAGCTCGTGGCCGGCGCGCAACGGGTCGGCGACGACGACGAAGAGGTCCGGCCGGTAGAACGGGAAGTCGTTGTTGCCGCCATCCCACAGGACGACGTCCGCCTCCGTCTCCGCCTGACGCAGGATCGCCTCGTAGTCGACCCCGGCGTATAGGACACGACCGGCATCGAGGTGAGGCTCGTACTCCTCGCGCTCCTCGATCGTGGTTTCGTAGCGGTCCAGGTCAGCGTACGTCGCGTAGCGCTGAACCCGCTGGGCGAGGAGGTCGCCGTAGGGCATCGGGTGGCGCACGACCACCACCTTGAGGCCCTGCTTCTCCATCAGTGCGGCCAGGTAGCGCGTGGTCTGGCTCTTACCGGCGCCGGTTCGCGTGGCTCCCGTCGCCACAACGGGCTTGATGCTCCGCAGCATGGTCCGGGCCGGTCCCGGCAGCTCGAAGTCGGCCCCGCCGGCCAGCGCCCGGCTGGCGCTGTGCATCACGTGCTCGTGGGTCACGTCGCTGTAGGCGAAGACGACACGGTCGATACGCTGCGTCGACAGGAGACTCTCCAACTCCGTCTCGTTGACGATCTGGATCCCGTCCGGATAGAGCAGCCCTGCCAGCTCGGCCGGGTACCGCCGCCCGGCTATGCCAGGTATCTGGGTCGAGGCAGTAAACGCCACGACCTCGACCCCCGGATCGTTTCGGTAGACGACGTTGAAGTCGTGGAAGTCGCGACCAGCGGCTCCCATGATCACAACTCTCATGCGAAACATGGTGATTCCGGCCCTTCCGCAGTCGCGCCGTTGGGCAGTCCCCGGCAGCGAACCTGGAGCTGACGAGCCGGTTCCCGCTTGTGGTCCAGCGGTCGTCCAGCGAAGGGTAGTGTCTCCGCCCGGACGTTCCAGCGCAAGCCCCCGAGAGACACGGCTCACCGGGGCCCGCCAGGGCGATCCGATTCGGGCTATCAGCCGAGGAAGCCGCCCCGTGGCGCGGCCCAGCCGAGCCTGCCGCGGCCACCAGCGGGGCCCTCGCGAAACCGCCTCAGATGCCCGCGAGGAACTCGACCATGGCAACCAGGCCCGCCGCGAGCAGGAGCGCCGTCAGGCCCCACAGCAGGACCGTGTGGCGGCGCGAGTTGACAAGGTCTCCGAGCACCTGGCGGTCGCTCGTGAGCCGCACCAGGAAGGCCAGCGGCAGGGCGAGCACGACGACGTTGAAGACCATCGCTCCCACGCACAGCCGCACCAGGTCCGGCGAGACGAGGGCCACGGCCGCCGCCGGGAGCACCTCGACCAGATAGATGGAGTAGAAGTGCCGGGCCTCGCTCGGCTTGAGGTTGAGGCTGTGGGGCCAACCCATCAGCTCTCCCACCCCCCAGGCCGCCGACAGAGAGATGACAACCAGCGCGAGCAGCCCCGATCCGATCAGTCCGATGGCGATCAGCCAGCCGGCGCCGCCGCTGGCCAGCCGCGCCATCCCTTCGGGCAGCTGAGCCAGGTTCGTCACGGACGAAGGCACCGGCGCGGCCGACTCCATGGCCGCCGCGGCGGCAATCACGATCGCCGCCATCAACGCCTGGCTGGCGAAAGCGCCGAGCAGCGTCTCGACCCGGGAGCCCCGGAGATCCTCCCGGGTCAGCCCCTTGTCGACGCTCGCGGACTGCTGATAGAAGAGCATCCAGGGCATGACCGAGGCTCCGACCATCGCCACTACCAGGGGGAAGTAGCCCTTCGGCAGATCCCCCGGCACCGGGCTCAGATCGGACGCCAGGTGGCCCAGGTCCGGCCGCCCGACGACCGCCAGAACGACGAAGCTGAACAGCGCCAGCGACAGCACCAGGGCGAGCCGCTCGAATGCCGAGTAGCCGCCCGTGAGCACCATGGCGGCGTGGACCGTCAGAGCTCCGACGATCGCCACCGGTGGGGAGATGCCCAAGATGCCCGCCCCAAGCGCGATCCCGGCGAACTCGGCAACGTAGGCGACGAAGTTGATGACGCCCATGCCCGCGACCGAGACCGCCGCCCAGCGCGTCCCGTAGCGCGACCGGACCAGTTCGGCGTGGCCCTTGCCGGTGGCCAGGGCCAGTCGGGCCGTCATCTCCTGCACCAGGAACAGGACCGGCACCAGCGCGATGAGGGGCAGCAGCAGCGCGTACCCCGACTCGGTGCCACCCTTGGCGGCAGTGATCACGCTCGGCGCGTCCACGTCGGCCAGCATCACCACCCAGGCCGGGCCCACGACCCGCAGCCAGCGCGCGAACGCCGGAGCACGGACGATCCCGGCCGCGGCGCGAAGGCCATCCAGTCCGATCACGGCGAAACCATACCGGGTTAGGTGCGAGAGTTTCGTATCCTCGCGACCCCGTTGACCAGGGCCAACATCTCGCCCGCCAGAGTGCGGACCTCGGTGGCCTCGTCGGCCTCCTCGAAGCGCCCGGCGCTCAGCTCCCACCCATCGTCCCGATGTCACGGTCGGCTGCGACGTTGGCTGCTTCTCCATCGATCCCTGATCCCTCGCGACGAGTCGAAGCGGGGTCAGGCCTAGAATGGCGACCGACGCTGCCACGGCGTCAGCTATCAACGAGCGTGCGAGGGTCCTGGCCCGATGACCGCGCAGCAGCCAGCCGGTTCCCTCGACCCGGCAACGGTGCTAATGCCAGGCGTATCGTGAGAATGTTGGGGGAGAGAATATGCAATTGAAGAGACTTGTAGGAAGTGGAGAGAAGATCGGACTGCTCACATTGCCGTTCTTGGTGATTGGTCTAGTCCTGAATGTTACGTTCCCATCTCTCTTCAGTGTTGGCGGTCCATCAGTTCCTTTGAGGGTAATTTCCATTGTCATCCTTATTCCTGGGGCGACGATTTGGATATGGTCAGTAGTCTTGATCCTAACGAAGGTACCTAAGAACGAACTGATAACGAACGGACCCTACTCTCTGGTCAAGCACCCGCTGTATACAGGTGTGGCGCTACTTGTGCTTCCATGGATTGGCTTCCTAATCAACACATGGTTGGGAGTGTTGATTGGAGTTGTCCTATATGTTGGGTCCAGGATGTTTTCGCCTGAAGAAGAAGAGACACTGTCAAAGACTTTCGGTACGGCTTGGGATGAATACTGCGACACGGTAAAGATGCCGTGGTTATAGAGAATGACGGCCAGCCAGAGCCGCTGAACAACGAGCCATGAGCTCCGCCCAACATCCTCGGAGGATGGGACGCGCACCGGGCGCGGGACGCTTCCCAGAAGGCCGGCGTGGGGCCGGGATCGTCGGCGGCTGGCGGAGGCTCGGGCAATCGCAGGCGCGTCAGCAGAATCGCATACGACCTGGTGGCTGATGGCAGGCGTTCCTCGACTACCTCGACCAAACAGTCTCCAGCGACAGCACGTTCATCTCCAAGGCCGGCCACGCTCGACTCGCGCGGGACCGGACCAGCCCCATTAGCGCCCGCTTCCCAGGGATGGCCGGCCGTCCAACGACGGCCGGCCATCCTGTGTTCCCGAGGGTCGGATACCGCTATCCCTTGACCGATCCAGCGGAAATACCACGCACGAAGAAGCGCTGCAAACTCAGGAAGACCAGCAGCGGCACGATCATCGCAATGAACCCGGCCGCGGCCAGGTACTGCCAGCCGCTCCCATATGAGTTCACGAGGCTCGCGAGGGCCTGAGTGAGGGGTTGGTTGTCCGTGTTCGGGCCGATGAAGATGAGCGCCACGAGCAGGTCGTTCCACACGAACACGAACTGAAAGATCACCAGAGATGCAATGGCCGGAACGCTCATCGGCAGAGCCAGGCGGAAGAAGGCCGTCACCGGGCTGGCTCCGTCGATATATGCCGACTCGAAGACTTCACGTGGCAGACTGCCCATGAAGTTGCGCAGCAGATATATAGCGAAAGGCAGCCCATATGCGGTGTGGGCGAGCCAGATCGCCAGGAACGTACCGTTGATGTTGGCGCCGAAGAAGTTGTTGAACATGCGCCCGATGGGGATGAACGTTGTCTGAAGCGGGATCACGATGAGCGCGACCAGGACAAGGAACAGCCAGGTCCGGCCCGGAAACTTCATCCACGCGAACGCATAGGCGGTGAAGGCCGCGAGCATCGTCGGAATGATGGTCGCAGGAATCGTTATGTACAGGCTGTTCAGGAACTTCGACCCGAGATCCTCCTGACTGAGCACCTGGCTGTAGTTGTCCAGATTCAACCCCGATGGCGCGGTGAGCACCGTCCACCAACCACTCGAGGTGATCGCGTCGGCGGACCTGAACGAGTTGATGAAGACGCCGATCGTCGGGATCAGCCAGATGAAGAGCAACGCGCCGAGCGCCAGGTGGAGGGGCGCCCGCCGCAGGAGGCGTCTGAGGTGGGAGGGACTTTCCCCCTGGGCAATGGTGGCCGCCGTCATCGGATGCCCTCCTGGAACTGGAAACGCCTGATGTTGAACAACATCACGGGAATGATCGCGATGAGCAACACCACGGCGATCGCTGCGCCGCGCCCATACTGGCCGAAGTTGAAGTACTGGTTGTACATCTCGTTGGCGATGACTTGCGTGTCGTAGGATCCGTTGGCCGTCAGCGTGTAGACGAGGTCAAAGGCCTTCAGGCCCGTGATGATCATCGTCGTCGAGACGACCGCGATCGTCGGGGCCAGGAGGGGGAACGTAATCTTTCGGAAGACCTGCCATTCAGTGGCGCCATCCACGCGGGCCGCCTCCAGCAGCTCAGGGCTGATCGACTTCAGTGACGCCGAGAGAATCACCGTTCCAAAACCGGTCCACATCCAAATCATGATGAAGATCAGCGCGAATGTGTCGATCTTGAAGTCGGAGTCGATCAGGAATGGGATGGGATTCTGGCCCGCCTTTGTCAATACCTCGTTCACGACGCCGGTCTGGGGCACACCTGGAACCTGGTACCAGTACATGAACTTCCAGATGAGGGCGGCGCAAACCCCGCTGATCGCCATCGGCATGAAGAGAATGGACTTGGCAAAGGACTCGTACCGGACGCGGTCCGCGAGAACCGCAACCGCCAGGCCGACCAGGATCGTGCCCAGCGTGAGGAACACAACCCACAGCACGTTGTTGACGAGGGAGGCCAGACCCGGCCCGTTGAGGAACCAGGCGTAGTTGTCCAGACCCCTCCATTGTGTGCCGTCCTTGTTGTGGAAGCTGTACCACACCGTCTGGATCGTCGGCACGATGAGGAAGGCCGTGAGCAGGACGAGAGCCGGCGTGAGCCAGAGCCACGGTCGGATCCGCTCGCGCCATTTGCCCTGCGCCAGGCTGATTAGACGTTCGGTCGCAAGGATGTAGCCAACCAGAACGGCCGGCACCACCAGCACGACCTCGAGCGCGGTGATGATGCGTGAATCCATCCGACTGCCTCACAGGGTTGAGCGCGGGCCAGGTCGGACCGAGAAGTAGTCCAGCCTGGCCCGCATCTCTACATCCGATTCCTCACGCCAGGTGATCACGCTACCGGGCGAGGGCTCAGGCTAGCTGCCGTAGGAACTGGCCTGGACACTGTCGAGATTGGCGAGGACTGCGTCGATCTTGCTCGGATCCTTGACGAAGACGAGGATCTGGCTCCAGAACGCCGCGTTCATTGCCGTGGGCATGTTGTCGGAAGCGTCGAAGACGAATGTCTTGGCGTTTGCGAGCAACTCGCCGGACCGGCGAGAGATGTCGTCCGGGTAGTTCACGACGAGCTTGTTGGGCGAAAGCGCTCCACCGCGACCGACCCAGATGGACTGGGCGGCGGGGGTAACGAGATACGCCATCAGCGAGCGGGCTGCCGGCGTGTCATGGAACATGCCGAACAGATCGCCGGCGCCTTCGACGGCTCCGGAGTACTGCGTGTTGATATCCGGGAACGGGAAGAAGTTGTAGTCGGTGCCGGCAACGCCGGTCTTGAACTTGCTGAACCCGGTGATGAAGCTGGCCTGGTGGTGGAAGAGGCAGTTGGGCGGGGTCGTGAAGAGGCCGTCGCCGCCGTTGCCGAAGTTCGTGCTCAGGATGTAGCTGGATCCACCATAGGAGCTCTTGATGACGTCGCCGTACATCGCGAAGGCGGCCTTGATCTTCGGGTCAGACCACTTGATCTTGCCCTGGTACCACTGCTTGTAGACGTCCGGCCCAGCGGTCCTCAGGACGAAGTCCTCGATGAAGTCTGTGCCGGGCCAGCCGCTGGCGGAGCCGGATTCGAGGCCGACACACCAGATCGACTTGGCCTTGCTCGCGTTAGCGGTGGCCAGGGTCGTGAGATCGGTCCAGGTCTTCGGCGCGCCTGCGCTGAGGTCGAGCGTCTTGGGGTTGTACCAGATCAGACCCTTCACCGCGGCCTTGATGAAGACGCCGTAGACGCTGCCGTTGACCACGCCGAGATCAACGAGGCCGGGCGAGTTGTTGGCCTTGTACGTGGTGATATCGAGAACGTCGTCCAGCTTTACGAGCTTGCCGGCGGTTTGATACTCGGCCATCTGGCCCGGGCCGGGCAGGCCGGCCAGGTCGGGCAGGTTGCCCGTCTGGATGCCCTGCGCCAGCTGGGCGTTGAGGTCGCGGGTGCCCGTGTACTTGACCTGGACGCCAGTCTGGTTGACCCAGGGCTGGATCATGGTCAGGAACGAAGTCTGTTCGTCGCCAGACCAGGTCCCCACGACGGTCAGGGACCCGCCAATGGGACCGGTCGTCGGGGTAACGGTGGCCGTAGCGCCGGGGGCGGTCGTCGCCAGCGGAGCCAACGTGGGCGCTGGCGTAGGCGTCGCGCTGGTCGAACTGCACGCCGTCGCCACCACCGCCATCGCCACCAGTAACGCAAGCGGTCGCCGCGGCTTTAACGGAATCAGCTTTACGGGAAACACTCCAATCCTCCTTGTGTCGTCGGGCACAGGCCCGCATCTCTTCCTCTGGCTCGAAGCGTCCCCATTACGAACGCTCGGAAGCCGCTTTGTCCGCCCTCCTGGGAGGTTGCTGCCGGCCGGCTTCGGTGCCGACCGACTCTCGGACCTTTAGTTCCGTGTCGAGCAGGGTGCGCTGCGGCACGGGTTCACCACGTATCTGGGCCAGCAGGAGGTTGCCTGCCGTCTTGCCCAGGGCGTAAGCGGGAATGCTGACGGTCGTGAGCGGTGGATCGAAGTACGCCGCCAGCGGTATGTCGTCGAAGCCAACGATGGAGACGTCGATCGGGATCCGGAGCCCATTCGCACGGACCGCTCCCATAGCGCCCAGGGCGAGCACATCGCTCGCCACGAAGACGGCCGTGAACGAGCGCTTCTCGAGCAGCGCCGCCATGGCCACGAAGCCGCTCTGGGCCACGAAAGCTCCCTCGGCCACGAGTCGCGGATCGTATTCGATACCCGCTTCCTGGAGTGCGAGCCGGTATCCGTCGAGGCGCTCCGACGCGGATGTGTAGGTGAGGGGCGCGTTGGTGATGATCGCGATGCGCGTGTGACCCCGTTCGATCAGGTGGCTTACTGCCGCCTTCGCTCCGGCAACGTTGTCCACATCGACACTCGGCGCATTCAGCGTTGGCGCGTGGCCCTGCAGCACGATCGGGAACCCGTCATCGAGGACCCGTCGAAGCTCCACGTCATCGGCGAGAGGCCCGGACACGATCAGCCCGTCCACACGGCGCGAATGAAGCAACTGGCGATAGCCCCCGGGCACCGGAGGCAGAGATTCGACGAGAACCTGGTAGCCCGCCCCTCTGGCCGCGTCGCCGAGACCCTGCACCGTCTGGGGCAGCAGCGCGTCGGAGGCGACCTGCGAGGGCTCCTGGCGCAGAACCAAACCGATCGTCAGGCTCGCACCGCGGGCGAGCTGACTCGCAGGAGCGTTGGGTTGGTAGCCAAGCGCGCTCGATGCCTCGAGCACACGGTCGCGCGTGGCCGGACTGATCGCCATGTCGTTCCGTCCGTTGAGCACGAAGGAGACCGTGGTCCGAGAGACACCCGCCAGACGGGCAACGTCGGTGCTCGTCGGCCGGCTGCGAGCCATTCCTCTTCCTCCTGAACCCCAGCGCAGTCCCGGGACCTGGCAGCTCCGGGCGCAAAGGCCAGGCGCAGTGGCTTGGCTTACTAACGCCCGTTACTGACGCGCAGACGATAAGCCCAACGTTCCGGCGCCGTCAAGTAGATTCTTGGGAACCCGCGACCCCGACTCCCGCGCATGCGGGGCCTCGCAAGCCCGATGACCCCTTGACGGGCGCTTTCAGGTTGTGCTTAGCTAACTCGCGTCACTAACTGGCATTATCGGCTGCGTTCGGCAGCCCGGAGACGGCGTGGTCGGTTCGGACGGAGAAGCGCCGCGACGGCGCGAAGTGGATGCGGGGCGAGGACTTGCGTGAAACGTTCCGATGAGGCCGGGCCCACCGGCGCACCAGGCCGAGGGCGTCGCCTGCGTTCGGTTCGATCGATCCGGCCAGCTGGCGCCATCGACGTCTGGCAGATCCGCGAAACCGCCTTCGATCCAGCGACGCTCGCTCGCAACGAGGCGATCCTCGCCCTTGGCAACGGCAACATCGGCTTCCGTGGCAACTTCGAGGACGGCGGGTACAACTTCGCGAACGGCACGTACATCAACGGGTTCTTCGAAGAAGAGGCGATCGTCTATCCCGAGCCGGCATATGGATACGCTCGGAAACGCCAGGTGATGCTGAACGTAGCCGACACGAAGCCGATCCGGCTCTTCATCGGCAACGAGCGATTCGACCTGCGGACCGGCCGCATCGACCACTACGAGCGCTGCCTGGATCTCCGCGAGGGCGTTCTGTCGCGCAGCGTTCGCTGGCGTTCACCGAACGGCGTCCTCGCCGACATCCAGGTCCGCCGCCTCGTCTCCCTCGCCCGCCGCGAGGTCGCCGCCATCGAATACACGGTGACGCTCCCCGATGCCGACGCGGCGCTGCGTTTCGAGTCGCTGATCGACGGCACCTCGAACAATCAGCAGACAGGCGACGACCCGAGAATCGGCACGCGGCTCAGGTCCCAGTCGTTGCTCGCGGCATACCAGAGGGCGAGCGGCTCCTCGGGCGTGCTCGTCCAGCGAGCCCGCAACAGCGGCAATACGGTGGCGGCGGCGGCGGACCACCACTGGACGGCCGGCGAGATGCGGGCCGGCGTGGAGCCGGACACCAAGACCGGAAGCACACGCATCCGGTTCACGCTCTCCGCGCCCGCACAGGCGGGACGGCCCGTCACCCTGACGAAGTACATCACCTACCGCACGTCTCTCGAGCTTCCTGGCGATGACCTGGCGGATGCCGCTCAGCAAGACGCGGCGACTGCGAAGTCGGTCGGGTTCGAAGAACTGCTGGTCGAGCAAAGACACGAGCTCGACCGCTACTGGGAGATTGCCGACGTCCGTATCGACGGCGACGACGCGCTGCAGCAGGGCATCCGCTTCAATCTCTTCAGCCTGCTGCAGGCGGCCGGCCGCGACGGACGGACGAGCGTGGCAGCTAAAGGGTTATCGGGCGAGGGTTACGAGGGCCACTACTTCTGGGACGCGGAGACGTACGCCCTCCCCTACTTCATCTACACCCACCCCGACATCGCCCGGCAGCTGCTTCTGTTCCGATGCCGAACCCTGGACAAGGCGCGGAGCCGCGCCCACGAGCTCGGCCATCGCGGCGCGCTCTTTCCCTGGCGGACGATCGCCGGCGAGGAAACGTCGCCGTACTTCCCCGCGGGCACTGCGCAGTACCACATCGACGCCGACATCGCGTTCGCCGTGGGGAAATACGTCTCGGCGACCGGCGACCGCACGCTGCTGCTGGAGGGCGGCGCCGAGCTCTTGTTCGAGACCGCGAGGTTCTGGCGCGACCTTGGCAGCTACGTCGACGAGCAGGGCGGCGAGTTCTGCATCAACGAGGTCACGGGCCCGGACGAGTACACCGCCCTCGTGAACAACAACTTCTACACGAACTTGATGGCGCAGTGGAACCTCGAGTACGCCTGCTCGGTCGCACGAGACCTCGACTCCACGGACCCGCACGAGTACAGGAGGATCGCAGCCGAGCTGTCTCTCGCTCCCGCCGAGGTGGACGAATGGGCTCGGGCAGCGTCACGGATGCGCCTGCCGTTCCATCGGGGTCTCGGCATACACGCCCAGGACGACCTGTTCCTGACGCGCGCCGTGTGGGACTTCGCCGGAACCCCGCCCGAGAACTACCCGCTGCTCCTTCACTATCACCCGCTCAACGTGTATCGCTTCCAGGTCCTCAAGCAGCCCGACGTGGTGCTCGCCCAGGTGCTGCTGCCGGAAAAGTTCTCCATGGCCGAGAAGAAGCGGAACTTCGACTACTACGACCCCTTGACGACGGGCGACTCGTCGCTTGCACCGTCCATCCAGAGCGTAGCTGCGGCGGAGCTCGGCTATACGGAGCGGGCGTACTCGTACTTCCGGCAAACAGCCCGGATGGACCTGGACGATGTCGGCGGCAACACTGCGGCCGGAGTCCATACCGCCGCCATGGCCGGCACGTGGATGTCACTCGTGTACGGCTTCGCTGGGATGCGGGACCGCCAACCTCGACTCTGTTTCGATCCCCGCCTCCCGGCGCGACTGACCGGCATGCGCATCCGCCTGCGGTTCCATGACCGTCTTCTCGAGGTCACGCTGACCCATCGCGACGCGACGTATGTGCTTCTCGAAGGCGACACGCTCTCCATCTCCCACCGCGGCCGCACGTTGGAATTGACGCGCGGCGTGAGCGTTTCGGCCAGCCTCCTGCCCGAGCTCCAGGCGGTCGTCTTCGATCTCGACGGCGTCGTGACCAACACGGCCGAGTACCACTACCTCGCCTGGAAGCGGCTCGCCGACGAGCTCGGGCTGTCATTCGATCGAGAGGTGAACGAGCGTCTGAAGGGCGTCAGCAGACCGGCGAGCCTGGACATCATGCTCGAACACGCGGGAGTCGAGCTACCGGCCGAGGAGAGGGTGCGTCTGGCCAATCGCAAGAACGAGTACTTCGGAGAGCTCGTCAGGACCATCAAGCCGGGCGATCTGCTGCCTGGCATGGCAGAGCTTCTGACCGCGCTTCGGGACGCCGGCGTCAAGACTGCCCTCGCCTCGATGAGCCACAACGTTTGGGAAATCGTCCGCCGGCTGGAGATCGCCGACCTGATCGATGCCATCGTGGACCCGGCCACAGTGGTCAAGGGAAAGCCGGACCCTGAGGCGTTTTTCAGGGCCGCGGAGATGCTCGGCGTCCCCTTCGAGAACTGCGCCGCCGTCGAGGACGCCCAGGTTGGCATCCAGGCGATCAAAGCCGCCCGTATGTTTGCGGTCGGGATCGGCCACAACCTGACCGGCGCAGACTGGCGCCTGGACGGAACCGAGCAGCTCACCTACGCCCGCCTGCTTCGGCGGTTCGAGGCTCGCGTCTCCGCGACTGTCACCAAGGTCGGCGAGGCCGCCGCATCCGAGGCATGACTCGCGGGACCGGAAGCCTGCGGCCGGCTGGCGGGCCCCGCTTCGAGGCCCTCGCCGTCACCGCCCAACTCTGGAGCGATCCACGGGTCAGGCTGCTGCTTGCCGAGCTGGCCAGGACGCGGATGTCGACCGCCATTCTCGGTGCCCGCTCGGAACGAGTCCGCGCAATCAAGGACGGCCTCTCGCGGGACGTCCGGGCGCACGCGTCCGCCGCCACGGTCGACGAGCTGGTGGAGCTGTGGTGGTCGGAAGGCATACGCGCGTCGGAAGCTGTCGTTCTCGGCGCCGCGGACTCGCCGCAGAACGAGCCGCCCGCGGCCCTCGATCATTCGGCAGACACCGGGGCCGGCGAGGGTTCGGGCGAGCCCGGTGCTGGCGGGCCGACCTGGCTGGCGGTCACGCCGAGTGCGGCTTGTGCCGTCATGAGCGATCAGCTGCGTCGGCGCGAGGGGCTGGATCTGCCAGCAATGCCCGCCGAGTCGTCGTGGACGGTCGTCGTCGATGGCGTGGACGCGGCCCGCGAACCCACCCGCGACGTCCGGCTGGCGATGGTCGACGGCGTAACGGGAACGCTCGGCAGCCCGCTGGTCGACTATTCCCCCGCCCGGCGCGACGTGTACGTGGCCGGTGTCTACCGCGGCACAGGCGCCGAGACGAACCTGATCCACGCCCCCGACTGGACCCGCCTGGCCGGACATCTCGACGATCGACGGCCGGTGCGGAGGATCCTGGATCTCCGAACCGGGCTGGTGCACCACGACCTCGCCACCGAGTTCGGCCCCGTGCGCGCGGTCTCGTTCGCCTCGCGCGCCCGGCCGGGGATCGGCGTTCTGCGGGCCGGAGGAAAGGGGGCACGGAGTCCGCGTTCCGGCTTGCTGGCTAACGTGCCCTCTCTTGGCGGCCCGACGCCAACCGGGGACGCGACAAGCCGCGGTGCAACCGCACGACTCCGTGGCGCCTCCGGCGGCCTGGCGATCGCGGCTCGGGAAACGAAAGCTGGCCGCGGCGAGTCACGCCGCCTCGAACGGGTCGTTGCCGCTCGGGCGAGCGGCCACCGCACCCCGAGCGAGGCTGCAGCCCGATCCTTCCTGGCCGAGGCCGCCGATATCGGGTTCGACCGCCTCCTCGCCGAGCAACGCTCGGCCTGGGCATCTCGCTGGGCGGACGCGGATATCCGCATCGAAGGCGACCCCGCGTTGCAGCGAGCCATCCGCTTCGCGCTCTTCGAGCTGATCGCGCATGCGCCGGATCGGGGCGAAGCGGCGATCGGGGCCAGGGGGCTAACCGGCGGCAAGTACCGCGGGCACGTGTTCTGGGATACGGACGTTTTCGTCCTACCGTTCCTCGCAGCCACGAATCCGCGGGCGGCGCGAGCGATCCTGGAATACCGGGTCCGCCGGTTGGACGCGGCTCGCGCAGCCGCCAGAGAGTCCGGGTTTGCCGGCGCCTGGTTCCCATGGGAATCGGCTGGCGACGGTCGCGACGTTACGCCGTCCTGGATCATGGGTGGGGACGGCCTGCCTCTGCAGGTTCTGACCGGGGAGCACGAGCTGCACATAGTGTCGGACGTGGCCTGGGCTGCGGCCACGTATGCGGACTGGACGGGCGATCGCGCCTTCGCGTCGGGACCCGGCGGCGAACTGCTCTTCGAGACGGCGCGCTTTTGGGCGTCGCGGTTCGAGCGCGCGGCCGACGGGTCGGCTCACCTGTCGGGGGTGATCGGGCCCGACGAGTACCACAACATGGTCGCCGACAACGCCTTCACGAACGTGATGGCACGCTGGAACCTGCGACGAGCGGCGACTTGGGGGGAGGCCGCCGGTCCGGTTGCCCGAAGCGGCACCGGCCCTATCGACTCTAGTGCCGCCCCTAGTGCCGCGGAGCGGGCGGCCTGGCTCGAGCTTGCCAGCCGGATCGTGGACGGCTTCGATCCGGCCTCTGGGCTGTACGAGCAATTCGACGGGTTCTTCGCGCTGGAGCCGGTCAGGATCGTCGAGCTGACGACGCGTCCGGTATCGGGCGAAGTCTTTCTGGGCCGGGAACGCGTGGCCAGGGCGCAATGCGTAAAGCAGCCGGACGTGCTGATGCTCTATCACCTCGTGCCGGACGAGCTCGAGCCCGGGACGCTCGCGGCAAACCTGGACTTCTACGACCCGCGGACGGCCCACGGCAGCTCGCTGTCGCCGGGCATTCATGCGGCGCTAATGGCCCGAGCTGGTCGAACCGAAGAGGCACTCGCGGCCCTTCGATTGGCGGCCTTCATCGACCTGAACGACGACTTCCACCGAACGGCCGAGGGGTTGCACGTGGCCACGATGGGCAGCCTGTGGCAAGCGATCGTGCTGGGTTTCGCCGGACTTCGACCTGCGGGCGATGAGCTGGCCATCGACCCTCACTTGCCTTCCGGCTGGCGCGCGCTGGAGTTGCCGTTCCGGCTGCAGGACCGGCGAGTCCGCGTTCGCCTCGAGCACGACCGGCTGGAGCTCTGGGCCGAGCGCCCGGTGACGATACGGGTTGCGGGGGCACCGCCGGTAGTGGCGGGCCGGGACGGCCCTGTCCTCGTCCGGCGCGGCGAGCGGTGGTCCCCGTCCGGCTGACGAAGTTGCCGGCGGCTTACAAAACAAGTTCCTGCCATTGCTCAAAGGCGTGAGCTGAGCGTGGAGGGCTTTCTCTGGGGGTCTCTATGGGGGTCTTTCCAGGGAATCGGGGGCATTGAGGACGGCCGTTATCCTCCGGACGAGGGGCTGAAAGTTCCTTATGACACAAAGACGCTCCTGACCAACTGGGGAGCGGGGCGTCAACGGCCAGATTCACACACGAACCGAGCAACCTAGTGAGGAATGGCTCCGGCGGTAGGATTCGAACCTACGACCAAGCGGTTAACAGCCGCCCGCTCTACCACTGAGCTACGCCGGAGCGAGTCGATCGCCTGAGCGATCTCGGCGCCGTCGCGGCGCCGCGCGACAGGATAGCACGGCATCGCGGAAGCGCTAGAGACAGTCCGCGTTCGAGGGCGTCGGCGGCCCACCGCTAGCCCCGTGATATCGACGGGGCTCCCTACTCCAGATAGTCCCCAGCGTGTACGCGGCAGGCCGTCAGTGGCCGGATTGAGCGTGAATCGGGCCGGCTAGGGGCCATTCTCCGGGATGGCCGGACGTTGCCGAATGCTGCCAGAAGTGCTGCCAGGGCCGGCGGCCTCGTCGCAGCCGCACGAACTGGCCAGGCGTCCCCGGGAATCGTCGGCGACCAGCGGAGCGGGGCCAGACGGAGCCTACGGGGCGCCACTCACCGGGGGCCGTACTCGCGGTACGGCGGTCGGTAGGTTGCCTTGAGCTTCGTGGCGGCGTCAAGCTCCTCAGGCGTGAGGAGCACCACCGTCCGCAGGCTGGCGCCGCCCGACGCGGCCACGGCGAGCGAAGCGGCGGCGGCCGCCGCAGGGCCCGGCAGATCGACGATGATGTAGACGTCGTCGCTCCCAAAGGCGAAGTAATACGCCTCGACTTTGCCGCCGAGCGAGGCCATGAGCTCCAAGACTGCGGCACGTCGGCCGGTGCCGCCGTCCTTCAGGACGCCGCGGGCACCCTCCGCGGTGTAGCTGCCGATGAACAAGTACTTAGGCATGGCGCCCCTCCTGCCGCTTTCGGGTATGAGGCGGGTCGGTCTCGCCAGTGGCTCGGCGCGGTCCCGGCGGCCAGAGTATAGGTGTGTCGATGCCTCCCGTGCTCGCGCCGATTGTCCCACCGGCGTCGATGGCCCCGGCGCCTCCGCGCGAGCTGGCCGGCCGGGCCGAGATGGTCGGCGACTAGCGAGCGGAGCGGGGCCGCGGGGCATGACAGGCCGCCCGGAATACCCGGGCGGCCTGTCAATCGTGACCCTTCAGTTGTGGCTAAGTCTGGAAGGCTTAACCCCCAGGAGACTCGGCTAGACCCAACAGTCGGTGGTAGCCGCGCTCCCATGTAAGAGAGTTCAACGCCCTCGGGTCAATGCGGCTTCTGTTGCCCGGGTGCCGAGGGATTGCCATTCGGATGTGGCTTCGACCCCGCAATCGCGGCTACGCCGTCATCCGGCGAAACGAGCTGGATCAGGTACGTGACCAGCTGGTCGGTCGTCGGAGAGCCGAGACCGGTCGTGGCATCCCAGCCCGGTCCGGCGTTGAAGCCGAGCACCGTCACCGGGTTATTTGAGGCGTCAAACTCGACCGCCGAATTCGTGCCGCTCGTCACGTCGTGGAACGACGCGGAGTAGTACGGCAGGTACTGACGAATCGAGTAGAGAGCCCGGTTGATGAACCCCAGGTCGTGCCCGCCCTTCTGGTCGGCGATCGCCAGGATGGCGGCCCATTGGGGGGAGCCGGCGCTGGTGCCGCCGAAACGATAGAAGCCAACCGGGACGCCGGGGATGTTGAGGTAGGTCAGCACGCCATGCAGCACGGCGGCGTTATACGACACGTCGGGCACGCCCCGCTGCTTGCCGCCGTGGATCGTCCCCTGCTGGTACGACGGCTCGCCGTACAAGACGCTGAAGCCGCCACCGGTGGCGAGGGTCGAGTCGAAATACGCCTGGAAGTCGCCGAATGGAGGTCCCTCGTTCCACGCGATCTCGCCCTGGTAGGTTCCTGGGGCAGGGTTCGCGGTCGGATCGCAGCCGAGGCTGGCCAGGCAGTAGTCGGCCGCGTGCAGTTCGGTGCCGCCGACGGCGGTGACCAGCGGGTCGCTGGCCGGCGAGGAGGCCGACTTGATCCAGGAGCTGTTGTCGCAGGTCGGCTGGGCCGCGCCCTGGTCGCCCGAGGAGGCGAAGATCGTGATGCCCTTCGTCGTGGCGTCCGCGAACACCTGGTGCTCCTGCACGAGCAGTTTCGGATCCACGCAAGTCTCGGCCTCGCCGAAGCTCTGGGAGATGACGTCACCGAGGTTGTGATCCACCGCGTACTTCGTGGCGCTCAGGATGTCGGGATCATTGTTCGACGTGGCCAGGTCCAGCACGATGTTCGCGCCGGGGGCGATGGCGTGGGCCCACAGGACGTCCAGCGAGATCTCCTCCGCCCACCCGGTCATGTTCGGATCACCGGAGACGAAGGGCGTCAGGCCATCCGGGGCAATCTGGGTGAACGTCCCGAGGTTCGGGTTGGGCGGGTTGCCCAGCCCGTTCAGACCCGGCAGGCCATAGAAGCTGTCGAAGAAGTTCAGCTGCTGCACGATGTTCGGGGACTGGTATGCGTCGACGATGATGATGGTCTTGCCTTTGCCGTCGAAGCCGGCATTGATCAGCGTGTCAATGCCATAGGCGTGCCGCATCTGATACGGGTCATAGCAGGCCCCGACCGAGCGGCCCACCTGGCAACTGAACAGGCCGTAGCTGGGACCGGCAACGTTGGCTGGGACGGCCTGCGGACCCAGCACGAGGGCTGGCGATGCGGACGCGGATGAGGCTGCAGTCGCAGCCGGTGCCGCGAGCCCGATGATCAGGGCTACCGCTGCGAAGACGGTCAGTAACTGGCGGGTTCTCTTCAACGTGTGCTCCGTCTCGTCTTCAGTTTGGGCGTCACTTCACCGTGGCGCGTGGATCGGCAGGGTGCTGTCCAAGCCTCCCCTGCTTGCTCGGATACTCCCACCGGCATCGACGGCCCCATCGGGCGTTGCGCCCCGTGCGACAGCTCGGCCCGATTGCACCAGGCAGAGGCGACGGCGGCCTCGTCGCAGCCGCTCGAGCTGGCCGGGCGTCCCGGGGATCGTCGGCGACCAGCGGAGCGGGGGCCGGAGCGAGGGTAGCTGGGGCCGCTTATCGGCGGCTTATTCGTCGGGGGTCGGCGGTGCCATCTCGGGCCAATGCCGGACCAGCTCGTCCAGCTCCTTGACGAGCCGCTTGCGCTCCTGCTCCAAGCGGATCATCTCGGGCGCTGCCTTAGCAGTGATCATGATCTGACCACCCGGCCGCTTCTGCCGCTCGTCAAACCCGTCAGATTCCTTCTGGTTTCGCTTGATCGCTGCGTCGAGCCGCGCACGTTCCGCCCAGTACTCTGCCCGGTCCACCGTTCCCCCGCCTTTCTCTGATGGGACGCCAAGGGCCATCCTAGACGACCCGGCAAGCGGCCCCGACGCAGCCGCCCGGGCTGGCCGGGCGTCCCCGGGATCGTCGGCGACCAGCGGAGCAGGGCCAGCGGGAGTGTAGAGGGCGCTGCTCATCGGCAGCCTCTTCACCCCACAGGAGGGTGAACTACTCCGCCACGCGCCACCGTTGAGATACTGCTACTCCAGATAGTCCTTGAGCTTCCGGGACCGCGACGGGTGGCGCAGCTTGCGGAGCGCCTTTGCCTCGATCTGGCGGATCCGCTCGCGGGTGACGTTGAACTCCTTGCCCACCTCCTCGAGGGTTCGGGCGCGGCCATCCTCCAGCCCGAACCGCAGCTGCAGGACTCGCCGCTCGCGGCCGGTGAGGGAGTCGAGCACCGCCTCCACCTGCTCCTTCAGAAGCTGATGGGACGCGGCCTCGGCTGGCGCGAGCGCCCCTCGATCCTCGATGAAGTCGCCCAGGTGCGAGTCCTCTTCCTCGCCGATCGGCGTTTCAAGCGAGACCGGCTCCTGGGATACCTTGATGATCTCGCGGACCTTCTCGGGCGTAACGACCTGCTCCTGGCCCTTGGACATCGCCTCGGCGATCTCCTCGACCGTCGGCTCGCGGCCCAGCTCCTGGAGCAGAGTGCGCGAGACTCGGATGAGGCGGTTGATCGTCTCGACCATGTGGACGGGGATGCGGATCGTGCGGGCCTGGTCGGCGATGGCGCGCGTGATGGCCTGCCGGATCCACCACGTGGCGTACGTGCTGAACTTGTAGCCCTTCTCGTAGTCGAACTTCTCGACAGCGCGGATGAGACCGATGTTGCCCTCCTGGATCAGATCCAGGAACGACATGCCCCGGCCGATGTACTTCTTCGCGATCGAGACGACCAGCCGGAGGTTGGCGGAGGTCAGCTGCTCTCGCGCGTCGCGACCGATTCGCACCAGCTCACCCTTGCGATGGGCCAGCTTGGTGTTGGCCGGGACGTCGGGATCCCAACCGAGTCGCTTCAGCAGATCCGTGTCGTGGCCGGTCTCGATCCAGCGTCGCAGCGCCGGGTATGCCACGACGTCGCGCGTCCAGTCGTAGATGGCTCGGAGACCCGTGTTGTCGCGCGAGTCCAGGTCGCCGTTGTGAACGGCGAAGTACGCCCAGTCGAGCAGCTTGAGGAACGACTCCGGCGTGAGCGCCTCGTTGTACGCCGCTACCAGGTGGCGACCTTCTTTGAGCAGGTCCCGGGTGCCATCGGTCGTGGCTTCCTTGCCGGCCTTGATCAGGTGGAAGTCGAGCGTCGGGGCGAGCAGGTCCGTGGCGTCCTCGGACGAGACGGCATCGGCGACCACTCGGGCGGCTTCCGGCCCGAACGGCAGCTTGTACTGCGGCTTGATCGTGCGGGTCTTGTGCTCGGTTTCGTGGTGCGTCCACTCGTGCAGCGAGACGATCCCCTTGGCCGGGTCTTCGACCATCTGCTCGCCGAGCTCGATGGCCTTGGCCAGGACGACCTCCTCCTCGGCCGTCAGGAGGGCGACCTTGCCGATCTCCTTCAGGTACATCCGGACCGGGTCGTCGATCCCGATCATGTCGGCCGAGAGGGCCTCCAGCTCCTCGGGAGTCGGCTCCTCGAGAGCCTCCGCGTCCAGCTTGGCGGGGGCGTCTCCGGCCACGCGCACATCGACGAGGATGTCCTCCTCGACAATCTCGACCCCCAGATCGACCGTGTCCTCATCCAGCGCGTCGACCGGAGCCACCTCGTCGTCTTCGTCCGAGAGGAGCTCGTCGTCGAGCGTTTCGTCGTCTGCTAGGCCTCGGGGAGCGCGCACGCCCGCGAGCTTCGCCTCTTCCAGGTCCGCCTTGCGGCGGCCGCCGCCGGAGAGGGCGACCTCAACCAGCTGCTTGTCAAGGGGGTCGGTCATCGGTGTCCTCCAGCGGAAGCCATAAGGCTCGAATCCTGCCGACGTCGGTCGAGCGATCGGCGAGCCTCGTTCAGATTGCGTTGCAGTTCGAGCAGCCGGGCGACGGCCTGAGCGTCCGAGGCGGCCTGGGCCTCCACGAGCTCGCCGGCGTTGAATCGGATCTCTTCTTCGAGCCTGTCCGCCTCGAGGGCCAGCAGGCACTGGTCAACACCTATGCGGACGCGATCGCCACTCAGTTCGTTCGGGTCCGGGCCGCGTTCCGCGTAGAGCGCGATCGCGAGATCATGCAGCTCCGCCGGCAGGGCGTCGAGGAAACGCATGCGCTCGAAGCCACCGCCACCGCCCGCTTCGCGGTCGTGCTGGCGGTCGGCGAGCATCGCCGCCAGCAGCTCCCGCGCCGGAGTGCTGGGGAGCTGCGCCCCCTGCGCCCGCAACGTCTCGGCGACGCGTTCCTGCTGCTCCGGAACGAGCAGCAGAAGCCGCAGCAGGCGGCCTTCTTCGAGCGTGAGCGACCTTAGCTCGGCCTTGGTGTCCAGCGCATCCGGGGCCGAGATGATGGCATCGGCGGTGAAGCGGCCGCTGCCGCCGGCCGACCCGCTGCGGCCCGGGCGCCGGTCCGCGGCCGACCCTCCGGCCGACGTCGGGGCTCGCATTGCCTCCAGCAGGACTCTCTCCTCGACTCCCGTGCGGCGAGCCAGGGCCTGGAGATAGCTGTCGCGTACGACCGGGTCGCGGATCTCGCGCAGCAGCGGAATCAGCGCCCCCACGGCGTGGCGTCGGCCCTCGGCGGTGCGCGTCGGGAAGGCCGTGGCGTAGTAGTCGATGAGGAACTCCATGATCGGCTGGGCCGTGCGGATCGCCTCCCGCCAGAGATCGGGCGAGTCGCGGATCACCTCGTCGGGGTCCTTGCCCTCGGGCAGCCGGGCGACCTGGACACGAGTGATCTCGACGCCGGTCTCCTCCGCCGCGAGCGCCCCGATCAGGTGGAACAGCTCCGTCCCGCCGATCGAGCCCGCGTGCTGGCCGGCCGGGTCGACGTCGTAGGCCAGAACGATCCGGTTGGTGTAGCGGGCGATGACCGCGACCTGAGCCGGAGTGAGGGCCGTGCCGAGGCTCGCTACTACGTTCTCGAAGCCGGCCTGGTGGGCCATCAGCGCGTCCGTGTAGCCCTCCACGAGGACCGCCTCTTCGCGACGGCGCATCTCGTTGCGGGCCCGCTCGATCAGGTACAGCGTGCGGCTCTTGTCGAAGAGCGCGGTGGCCGGTGAGTTGAGGTACTTGGGGGCGCTCGGATCAGGGGCGGTCGCTGAGGCACCCGTCCCCGGCAGGATTCGGCCGCCGAGTCCCACCGCGTTCCCAGACGCGTCCCGGATCGGGAAGATGACACGCGAGCGGAACTTGTCGTAGGCGCCACGCCCGCTCGAGCGCTGGCTCGTCAGCCCCACTTCCGCAAGCTCGGCCAGCGTCGCGTTGCGTCGGCTCTGGAGCATTCGAATCATCTGGTCCCAGCCGTCGGGTGCCCAGCCCAGCTGGAAGCGTCCGATCGTCTCGTCCATGAAGCCGCGCCCATGCAGGTATTCGAGCGCCGGGGCGCCCACCTTCGACTGTGTCAGGACCGCGTGGTAGAAGGCGATGGCCTGCTCCAGGACCTCGCGCAGCCGGGCCTTTCTGGCGTCCTCGCGAGTCGTTCGTTCGTCGACCTCGATGCCGGCCCTGGCCGCCAGCCGCTTCAGAGCCTCGGGGAAGGTCAGCCCTTCGCGACGCATCACGAAGCTGAAGATGTCCCCGCCCTCGCCGCAGCCGAAGCAATGCCAGCTCTCCCGCGCCGGAGTCACCACGAAGCTGGGCGTCTTCTCGCCGTGGAACGGGCACAACCCCTTGTACGTGGTGCCGGCCTTCTTGAGCGTCACCGCCTCGCCGACGACATCGACGATCGAAAGCTTGCTCTTCACTTCGGCGGCAACGCCTACGGCCAAGTTCTTCTCCCGCCCTGTCAGACGCCCGGCGAAGCCGAAGCGTTCCTTCGACCTACCAATTCGCGATTCGGCGCAGCCAACCCGTCGGATCAGCCGCCCGACCGCCCCATCGATCGCCCGATGTCCCCGAACGCCCGCCCGAGCTTCTCGCCGGACCACCCTGACACGACTAAGGGCCTGTCAAGTCTTGACAGGCCTTTGCCGAGTGATTCATACACCTTTTCGAGCCGTTTGTATACTCCCTGGGGGTATTGACATGTCAAGAGGGCGGGCCCACCGCACGTCGTGGCAGCAGGCCCGCCCGTTGGCAAACACTGGACCCCGGTGAGCTGGGTCGATCTCTCACGCCGGGGTAGTTCGTCCATCTCGAGGAACAGGCGCCACACAGGATCCCGCCCGCGCGTCGGCGGACGTCTAATATTGGCGGCCCGAATGGGACCGACCAAGGTTGGAGGAAACGGCGGTTGCCCTCGACGAAGGAGACGCGCGGCGATCACGTAGCGGGCAGGATCGGGGCTGCTGAGTCGGCCCTCTACGGCGAGGCCGCCCGGACCGAGACTCCCCTCTTCGACCGGCTGAAGAACCTGGCGCGAACCCAGCTGCCCAGGAACGCGATCATCCTGGCGATCCTGCTGCTGGCCGGCGCGGGCATGTCCTTCTTCAACCTGCGAGTCCTCGGCCACGAGTACGGGGCTGGGCCGGAGCTCGACGCGTGGTCCGCGGCCACTCGCCTTCCCCAGCTGGCCCTCGATTTCCTCGTCGTCGGCGGGGTGGTCGGCCCGTTCCTGCCCCTGTTCGTTGGCCTCAAGGGCGAGGCGGCAGACAAGGCCCGCGACTTCGCCCGGACGATCCTGACCCTCGCCATCCTGGTGATGGCGCTGGCGATGGCAATCATGTTCGTGTTCGCCGCCCAGACGATGTCGATCGTGGCGCCCGGCTTCACCGGAGAGCAGCGTGAGCTCTACATCGGCCTCTTCCGGGTCCTCTGCTTCGCCCAGGTGATCTTCGCCGCCTCGTGGGTGCTCGGCGAGATCCTCGTGGCCGAACGGCGCTTCGTCACCTACGGACTGGCCGAGCCGATCTACTACGGCGGCATAGCGGCCGGCGCCGTCCTCTTGAGCGGCCCGCTGGGGATCTACGGCGCGGCGGTTGGGGCCGTCCTGGGGGCGGGCGCCCACCTGGGGATCCGATTGGTGGGCATCTACCGGACGAGCTTCCGGCCGTGGCCGAGCCTGGCCCTGCGAACGCAGGGCCTGGGCGAGTTCCTCAGGCTCATGGCCCCCAAGATGATCAGCCAGCCGCTCCTGGCCCTGACGGCCCTCTACTTCACCAGCCTGGCATCCAACCTGGCCCCGGGATCGGTCACCTCTTTCACCTTTGCCCAGCATTTCCAGAGCCTGCCGGAGAGCCTCTGCGGGGTCGCCTTCGCCACCGCAGCCTTCCCCGCCCTCTCGTCCGCCGTGGCGGCCGGTGACAAGAGCGCTTTCAGGCGGGTATTCAGAACGAACCTGGCCTCGATCGCGTTTCTCTCCATCTCGGCGGCGGTCGGCCTGCTGATCTTCGGCCCGTTCGCGATCCGCATATTCCTGGGAGGTGGGGCCTTCGACGCCACGGACGTGGCTCAGACGACCATGGTGGCCTTGATCTTCGCCGTCTCGATTCCGTTCGAGAGCCTGACTGAGCTTTTCGCCCGGGCCATCTACGCCACCCACAACACGTTGCAGCCGACTGCGGCCGCGATCGCCGGTTTCGTGGCCACGGTGCTATCGGCAACCGCACTCTCGGGCCAACTTGGACTGGCCGCCATTCCGACCGGCTACGCGATCGGCATGGCTACGAAGCTGGCCGTCCTGGCCGTTGCCCTTCGGCCGCGAATGGCTCGCATCGGCGGTACTTCGGGATTGTCACAGGCCGTCGTCCGGAATCGATTGGGCAGGCTCGGGCCGCAGCAACGGCGGTCGTCCCCGGCGACCAACGCGGTGATGGCGATCCTGCTCGTGGCCCTCGTGGGCGGAGCCTTCGTGGCCACCACGGAGGCCCTCAGCCACTCCACCCTGGACGTAAACCCGGTCGTGACGCCGTGGGCTCGCGTTCAGGCCACGCGGGCGCCGATACTCACGCCCACACCTCAACCGCCCACGCCGACCCCTCTCGCCACTGTCTCAGAGGTCCCGACGACCGCCGTTCCGACTCCGACTCCCACCCCCGGAATCTTCGCCATGGACCTCTACCAGGAGGGCGACTTCATCGGGGAGTTCACGGACAAGTGGTGCGTGCCGGCGGCGATGCAGACCTCGATGAACATCATGAACGCCTACCCCGACGTTACTCGAGACACGCAGGCCAAGCTCTTCGATCTGGCCGTCTCGATAGCCGGCACCACCAGCGGCGGCACCGATCCCGAGGGCTGGGCGCAGGGGCTCACCCAGCTTGGCTACGGCGGGTACAAGGTGGGAGCGACAAAGAAGATGGACGACGCGATCCGTCTCGTGGTCAAGCAGGTCCGCGCCACCCAGCGCCCGGCCGGACTGGTCGTATGGAAGGGCTGGCACTCATGGGTCGTCT
>JBGQBD010000007.1:0-52793 GCA_041494645.1 Candidatus Limnocylindria bacterium | reverse complement strand
GGTCATGACCCGCCTTGGCATCAGCCCCCAGGTCGACGTCTCGATCGTCGGCGACGACCCCACCGATGCCGCGTCCCAGGTCTTCACCATGACCCCCAAGCAGCCCCTGGCCTCGGACGCGACCTACCTCGTGAGCATGGCCGATGGCGGCGCGGACTCAACGGGCACGGTCCTGCAGCCCGTGCCGCCTCTCCAGGTCCGGACGATGCCGACGCCGGCCGTCCTGAAGTTCCGGCCGCAGGGCGGCACGATCACCTACGACACCAACCAGCCGGTCTCGGTCCGCTTCACCGTGCCCATGGACACCAAGGCGACCGCGGCCGCCTTCTCGGTCACGGTCGGTGGCCGGGCCGTGGCCGGCAGCCTGTACTGGGCCGAGGGCGATACCGTCCTGGTCCTGACCCCGCGCTACTCGTTCAAGGTTGGCACCACGGTCGTGGCCAGGGTCTCCACCGCGGCCAGATCCGCCGGGGGCATCCACGTGACGACAGCGTCCAGCGCGACCTTCAGCGTTTCCAAACCCAGGTCGTACACGATCGTCTCCAGTGGTGGTCACAGCGGCGGTGGCGGCGGTGGCGGTGGAGCCGGTGCCTTCGGGGCCGTGTCGGCGCAGTGGTACAGCATGGAGACCTACTACCTGAGTCTGATGAACTGCACGCGGACCGGTGGCTGGGTGACGGCCGGCGCCACCTGCAGCACCGAGAGCCACCACACCCTCCCGGCACAGAGCGCCCTCAATCTGGACGCGGGCATCTCGACCTACGTTTCTCGGCCCTACGCCAAGTACATGGCGGCCCGTAACCTGCTGTCTCACACCCTGGCCGGGACGACGGTGTACTCGCGGTTCAAAGCCGCCGGCTACTCCGGCGGGACGTATGGGGAGAACATCAGCTCACCCCACCGGGCCGGCAACGGCGGCATGCTCGAGGCCGAGCTTTACTTCCAGAGCGAGTACTGGTGCCGTTGCGAGCACTACAAGAACATCATGTATCCCTACTACCATCGGGCCGGCATCGGTGTGTGGATCTCCGCCTCGATACGGCTGGTGGTTGACTTCTACAGCTGACGAGTCGGGCTGATGATTCGCCGACTGCGATAGCTCAGATGGTCCTTCCAGATGGGACCTGCGCTCGAGAGCCACTTGCGGCGCGACGTCGTCGTGCGCCTCCAGGACGAGCAGCGGCTGCTGGCCGATCTCGAGACGCCTGAGCCAATCGCCTGAGGAGTTCGTCCTCACCCGCGGGTCGTGCGTTCCGGGTCGCGCTGCGAGGCGCGATCGACTGTACTGAACGGCCACGTGATTGGCTGATGCTAGACTCCCGCGGATGAGCGGCAATCTTGTGATCGTCGAGTCGCCGGCCAAGGCCAAGACGATAGAGCGATATCTAGGCCCCGGGTACACCGTGCTCGCCTCGTATGGTCACGTCCGCGACCTGCCCGAGAATCCTGGGAAGAACCAGCTCGGGGTGGACGTGGACCACGATTTCACGCCGGTCTACGAGATTGTGGCAGATCGCAAGAGGCAGATCTCCGCCATCGCAAGGGCCGCCTCCAGGGCGGACCTGATCTATCTCGCGACAGACCTCGACCGCGAGGGCGAGGCCATCGCCTGGCACGTGGCGGAGGCTGCCCGCCTGGCGCCGGATCGCACCCGGAGGGTCACGTTCTCCGAGATCACCGAGGCCGCCATCAAGCGGGCTTTCGCGGAGCCCCGCTCCATCGATCGAAACCTCGTCGACGCGCAGCAGGCCCGCCGCGTTGTCGATCGACTGGTCGGCTACACGCTGAGTCCGCTCTTGTGGCGCAAGGTTCGCGCCGGGCTGTCCGCCGGGCGCGTCCAGTCGGTCGCCGTTCGCATCGTCGTCGATCGAGAGCGCGAGATCCGGGCCTTCGCCGCTCGCGAGTACTGGACGCTGAAGGCGGTCCTGGTCGCGCCCAACGGAGAGACGTTCGAGGCGGACCTGGTTCGCGTCGGTGGCAAGAAGCCCGACATCGGGAACGGTGAGAGGGCCGAACGGCACGCGGCCGCGATCAGATCGAGTCGACCGATCGTGACGGACGTGTCGATCAAGAAGGCCAGCCGATCGCCAGCTCCGCCCTTCACGACCTCCAGCCTGCAGCAGGAGGCCAGCCGCAAGCTCGGCTTCTCGCCAAAACGAACGATGAGCGCGGCGCAGAGACTCTACGAGGGCGTCCAGACCGACGAAGGTCAGGTCGGTCTGATCACCTATATGCGGACGGACTCGGTGTCGCTCTCCAGCGGGGCCATGGCCGAGGCTGCCAGGGTCATCGAGGCGCGCTTCGGCCCCGAGTACGCGACCCCTCGGGGCCGGGCGTTCAAGACCAGGACTCGCAACGCCCAGGAAGCCCACGAGGCAATCCGTCCGACATCCTTCCGGCGCGATCCGGAAGCTGCGGCGCGCCGCCTTGGCAGCGACGAGGCGCGCCTCTACCGGCTCATCTGGCAGCGCGCCCTGGCCAGCCAGATGGCGACCAAGGAGC
Source organism: Candidatus Limnocylindria bacterium (assembly GCA_041494645.1). GTDB lineage: Bacteria > Chloroflexota > Limnocylindria > Limnocylindrales > CSP1-4 > Fen-1039. The sequence goes on along the minus strand of JBGQBD010000007.1, from coordinate 50,291 downwards.
AGGAGACCACCACGGTCGACCTTGCCGCCGACGGCTACGAGCTTCGGGCGAACGCGACCAGGACCACGTTCGATGGCTTCTCGCGGGTCTACACCGAGGGCCACGACGACGTCGAGGAGCAGGCAGAGCGCCGCCTTCCGGCCCTCGCCAGGGGCGACGCCACCGCGGTGAAATCCGTCCAGCCGGAGCAACATTTCACCGAGCCGCCGCCCCGGTACACAGAGGCGACCCTGATCAAGACGCTCGAGGAGCACGGCATCGGCCGCCCGTCGACGTATGCCGCGACTATCTCCACGATCACGGACCGTGGCTACGTCAAGGTCAAGGAGCGGCGCCTGTACCCGGAACCGGTCGGCGAGATCGTCACCGACCTGCTCGTATCCCACTTCGGCGAGTTCGTCGATCTCGAGTTCACGGCCCGGATGGAGGACGATCTCGACGACGTCGCGAGCGGCAAGAGGGCCTGGGTGCCGGTGGTTCGCGAGTTCTATGCGCCGTTCCGAACTCGAGTGGACGAGAAGACCAAGGAGCTGCGACGGGCCGACTTCACGACCCGTCCGTCTGAGGAGACCTGCTCGCTCGGCCATCCCATGGTGATCCGCCTGGGCCGGTTTGGCGAGTTCCTGGCCTGCTCCCTGTACCCGGAACACAAGGAAACGCGCGAGCTCCCGGGCTCCGCCAGCGGGGCCGTCGAGGCGGGTTCGAACGGTCAGAACGCCGGCCCCGGCGAGCCGGGGGCCGCGGCAGCCTGTCCGCGCTGCGGGGCGACGGACGGCGGTGTCCTGGTTTCGCGCCGCGGCCGGTTCGGGCCGTTCGTGGGCTGCTCGCGGTACCCCGATTGCGACTACATCAAGAAGGATGGGCCACCCCCTCCGGAGCCACTTCCCTTCGAGGTTGCCTGCCCCACATGCCGGGAGGGGCATCTCGTCACGCGCAGGGCGCGGCGGACTGGTTCGCTCTTCTGGGGCTGCTCGCGCTATCCGAAATGCCGCTACACGACCTCGCACGAGCCGGTCGGGGCGGTCCACGACGCCGATGCGGGCCCGGTTGGGCGAACGGGCGAGGCGGGCATTTGTCTGACCTGCGGTGCGCCCATCGAGATAGCGGGCCTTGCCGAAGCCGATCTGGTCGCCAAACGACTGGCTGGCGGTGAGCCGAACCCGGCCGCCTTGGCCCGGCCGGCGGCCAACCGCCCGCGCCGTCGAACCGTCCGGGCGTCGGGGGCGCAGGGTGGACGCAGCGGTGGCCGTGGCTCCGCCTCCCGCAAGAGCGGTGGAACTCGCGCCACGAGCTCAAACCGTAAGGGATGAGCGGCGAGCGCGCCTCCGTCGCCGGGACGGCCGCTGCCGCGGTCGATCGGTTCCTGCAGGTTCTGGAGGCGCGCGGCTCGTCAGCTCACACCCTGCGCTCCTATCGAACGGGCCTGGGCGCATACCTGGGCTGGCTCGGGGCCAACGGCTACGACTGGGCGGCCCCGTCGCGGCCAGCCCTGCGCGCATATCTGGCCGTCCTCGCCGATGGCCACGGCCGGCGGACTGTGGCTCAGCGCCTGGCCGCGATGCGCTCTTTCTACCGATTCACGACCCGCGAAGGACTGACGCCGGGCAACCCGCTCGTGGCCCTGCCGACGCCGCGGCAACCGCGACGGCTGCCCGCGGTGCTATCGGTCGCGGAGACTGAGCGGCTGATAGACACGGCTGCTCACGAGAGCGATGGCAGAGCAGGGGAGGCCAGCAAGGACCTGCGCGATGCCCTGGCGCTGCGCGACGTGGCCATCGTCGAGACCGCCTACGCCGCCGGCCTGCGCATCGGCGAGCTGGCCGCGCTCACCGTCGGCTCGATCGATCTTCGCCGGGGCGAGGTCAGGGTCACCGGCAAGGGACGCAAGGAGCGAGTCTCACTCGTCGGACGGCCCGCTCGAGCAGCCCTGCAGCGCTACCTGGACGTCGCTCGGCCAGTGCTGGAGGAGCGGGGCCAGGCTCTGGCGGCCGCGGCCCAGGACGCAGATCCGGCGGCGGGCAAGCGGGTCCCCTGGACGGACGCCGAGCGGGGCATCCTCTTCCTAAACCATCGCGGCGGCGCCCTTGGGGCACGGGGAATCCGGTGGCGGCTGGAGCGGCTGCGCGTGGCGGCGGGCCTCCCGCGAGGCGTCTCCGCCCACACGTTGCGTCACAGTTTCGCCACCCACCTGCTCGACGGAGGAGCCGACCTGCGGGTGGTTCAGGAGCTGCTCGGCCACGAGAGCCTGGCCACGACCCAGATCTACACCCACGTCTCGCCGGCCCGGCTCCGCGCCGCGTACACTGCCTCTCACCCGCGAGCCAGGCAGCCGGAAAGGCCGCAGAGGGCGGGCGAGGCAGCCGATTCGCGAGACGCCGGGGTCGCCGGAGATGCCCGTGGCGCCGAGGGAATGGCTCCCGGCAACCCGGCGGACGAGGAAGACGGAGGGCATCGGGATGCCTGAACCGGTTTCGACAGAAGCCGCGAACGGTCGTGCGGCCGCCCCGGCGCGGGCTTCGGTCGTGGACCTGGCTCCGGATCCGGCGACCTGGGACGCGTTCGTCGTCCGTAGCAATCCCGGGTCCTACCTGCAGACGACCGCTTGGGCCGAGGTCAAGGGACCGAACGGCTGGACGGCGGTGCGCCTCATGGGATCGACCCTCCTGGGCGCGACATCGACCGGCGAAGCCTGCAGCGAGGCCTCTGAGGAAGGCGTGCCGACCGTGCCCCGGACTGGTCTGGACGGCCTGCCGACGGACGAGGACGAGATCCAAGCCGGCGAGAGCGACACGGCCTTCGGGGCCCAGCTCCTCATCCGACAGCCGCGCTTGTTTCCATGGGCCTTCGCCTACGCCCCCCGCGGCCCCGTGCTGGAGGCCTGGAACGGACCGACGCTGGAAGCCTTCACCGGTGCCGTCCGCCACGCCCTGGCCGCTGCGCAGGTGCGCGTGTCCCACGTTCGTATCGAGCCCGAGATCGAGCTCAACGGCCCCCTGGACGTCGACGGCGAGCTCAGGCACGCCCTGCGGCGTTGCGGCTGGCGTCCCGGCTCGCCGATCCAGGTCCCGCGGACCCGGCTGATCGATCTCCGCGCCGACGAGACGGCCCTGTGGAGCGCGCTTCGCCAGAAGTGGCGCCAGTACGTGAACAAGGCCCGACGCGCCGGCATACGAATCGTCGATGCCGGGGCTGGCCGGCTGCCCGAGTTCTACTCGATCTACGTGGAGACGGCCCGGCGAGCCGGATTCGTCATCCGGCCGTACGACACGTACGAGGGCATCTGGCGAGCGTTCGACCGGCTCGGCATGGCTCGCCTGCTGATGGCCGAAGATGCCGACGCCACGCCGGTGGCGACGCTGCTCGTGCTTCGCGTCGGGGATCGGGTCATCGAGCCCTTCGGCGGCATGACCCGGGCGGGCGCGGACAGCCGCGCCAATTACCTCCTGAAGTGGGAGGCGATCCGTTCGTCGCGCGAGCGGGGGGCCGTGAGCTACGACATGTGGGGCATCTCGCACGGTGGGATCGAGCACTTCAAGAGCGGGTTCGGAGGCCGTGAGATCCACTTCGTGGGGGCCTGGGACCTGGTCCTCGACCCGGCGGGCCGGCTCGCGTTCGACTCCGCGCAAGCGGTGCAAGACCGCCTGGGACGGTGGCGCCAGGGTGTTCTTCGAGCGGGCAAACGCGGCCCCGCCGCGGGCGCGGGGGCCTCCGATTGACCGACCTGGAGCCGACTGCCGCCGCAGGCATGCCCTCGGTCGACCTTGCGAGGCCTTCCGACCGGGACGACTGGGACGCATTCGTGGCTGTTCAGCCGGCAGGGGATCCACTCCAGGCCTGGGGCTGGGGTGAGGTCACCGCAGTGGGCGGCGAGCGGCCGGTCAGGCTGATCGTCCATGACCGAGGCGGTCAGGTCCACGGCCTCGTCCAGCTGCTCGTGCGTCAAACGTCTTTCGGGCGTCGGGTCCTGTACGCGCCCCACGGTCCTCTGGTCGATTCCTCAACCTTGGAAGGAGACGCCGTGCTTGGGGCGCTGCTGACGGGGATTTGGACCGTTGGCGCGACCGAGCGGGCGATCGTGGCCAAGGTGGATCCGCGAGCGACGAATGACCGCCCGGCCCAGGCCTGGCGCTCGGCCCTGGAGAGCCACGGCCTGATCCGGGCCCGAGCCGACCTGCAGGCGAGGACGACGCGAGTGCTGGATCTCCGGCAGGGGTCCGAGCCCCTCTTCGCGGGCCTGGAGAAGGACACTCGGAACCTCGTGAGGCGCGCGAGTCGCGAGGGCGTCACCACTCGGGTTCTGGCCCAGCCGGACCGGCCGGCCCTGGCGACGTTCCGAACGATTCTGCTTGAGACCGTTTCGCGGATGGGGGTCAGGGTGCGGTCGGCCGAGGCTTTCGAGAGGCTGGCGGCCGAGTTCGGGCCGAGCGGATCGATGCGGTTAGTCCTGGCCGACCTATCCGGCATGCCGATCGCCGGCTGCCTGGCGCTCCTCTCGGGCACGCGGGCCTTCTATTTGTATGCCGCCGCGCGCCGCGATCCGGTGCTGCGGCACGCCAACGGCGCCTACGCCGCGCTGTGGGCGCTGTGCGAGGAGCTGGCCGGGGCCGGCGTCGAGACCCTCGATCTGTGGGGGGTCGTCGAGCCGGACGACAAGACGGCCGATCCCAGCTGGGCCGGATTCAGCCTCTTCAAGCGGGGCTTCGGGGGCGAGTTCCTGGAGCATCCCGGGACCTTCGATCTCGTGCTCTCGAAGCCCTGGTACCGGCTGCGCGACCTGCGGGAGAGGATCCGGCGATGACCGTCGAGTCGTCCGACACTTCCTTCGAGCAGATCCGCGACTGGCTGGCCGCCGCGGAGCCCAAGGGGCCACGCCCGCTGGGCGAGTTGATCGAGCGGCTCAAGAGTGAAGACAGGTTGCGCACCATCCTGCCCTCCGAAGGCCCCATCGAGTCCCTGCCGATCAGTGACGTCGGCTTCGATTCGAGGCGGATCCGGGCGGGGTCGGTGTTCGTCGCCGTCCCCGGCGGCCACGTGGACGGCCACCAGTTCGTCGCGGCGGCCGCGGCTCTCGGAGCGGCCGCGGCCATCGTGGAGCACCCGCTCGATGGCGTCTCCCTGCCCCAGATCGTCGTGGACCGCAGCGCTCTCGCCCTGGCTGCCGCGGCAACGTGGTGGTACGGCGACCCGAGTCGTGAGCTGGGCATCGTTGGCGTCACCGGCACGGACGGCAAGACAACGACCTGCTTCCTGGCCACTGCCGTGCTGGAAGCTGCCGGCATCTCGACGGGCCTCATCACCACGGCCCAGCTCAAGATCGGCGAGGCGCGGGGCGCCAATCCTGAGCACGTGACCACGCCGGGCGCCCCGCAGCTGCAGCGCGCCCTACGGGCAATGGTCGCGGCCGGCAACGACGCGGCGGTCGTCGAGACGACCTCTCACGGGCTGGCCCTCGGTCGCGTGGCCGGCATCGCCTACGACGTGGCGATCTTCACGAATCTCACCCACGAGCACCTGGAGCTTCACGGCACGTTCGAGGCTTACCGCGACGCCAAGCTGAGCCTCTTCCGTGGCCTGGCGGCAACTGGACCCGCGAAGCGACTCGGCCGGGCCTGGCCCCGGACGGCTATCGTCAACCTGGACGACCCCGCCGCGTCCCTTTTCGAGGCCGCGGCCCTCGAAGCGGGGGCCACGGCGATCACCTACGGAGCCTCGGAAAGCGCGGCCGTCCGCGCCGTCGGTGTCGAGGAGAACAGCCGGTTCCTCCACGTGGACGTGGCTACTTCCCGGTGGCGCGGGGGCGTGGACCTCCGGCTGGCTGGACGGTTCAACGTCCACAACGCCCTCGCGGCCGTGGCGCTGGGCGAGACGCTGGAGCTGGACCCGGATCACATCCGGGCCGGCCTGAGCGGTGTCGCCGGCGTCCCCGGCAGGATGGAGCGCCTCGACTCCGGCCAGCCCTTCGGCGTGATAGTGGACTATGCCCACTCGCCGGCCTCGCTGCAGAAGGTGCTGGATCTGTTGGGCCCCGTGGCTTCGGGGCGTGGCGGCGGCCTCATCGCCGTCTTCGGCTCCGCCGGAGAGCGCGATGTCCAGAAACGGCCGCTGATGGGCCGGATCGCCGGCGAGCGCTGCCGCCTGGTCGTTCTCACCGACGAAGACCCGCGCGGCGAGGAAAGCGAGACGATACTCGACGAGATAGCGGCGGGTGCTGAGGCCGCGGGGCGCCGGCGCGGCGTGGACCTGCTGTGCATCGCGGACCGGCGGGAGGCGATTGCTGCGGCCTTCGGTTCGGCCCGGCCTGGGGATGTCGTCCTGCTGGCCGGAAAGGGACACGAGCAATCGATCATCATGAAAGACGGCCCGAGAGGCTGGGACGAACGCAGCGAAGCGATCCGAGCGCTGAAGCTGCTCGGCTTTCGGGGCCGGTAGGGCGCTCGGGCGCCCCCAAAGGAGGCCTTGACCGGATGCGATCCTGCCTGATCCAGCTGTTGATCCTGGTCGCGCTCGTCTTCGCGCTCCTCTGGTTCGGCCTCCCGATCGGGGCGAGCTGGTTGGCCACGAACGCGCTCAACGCCAGCGGCTTCACCGGCACCGGCACCAAGGTCGAGGTGTCGTCCAACCCTCCGCCGCTGCTGCTGTTGGGCCATGCCGACTCGATTCACCTGACATCCAGCCAGGTCGGCATCGGCGACCTTCACGCCGCCAGCGTGGACCTGACTCTCGGCAAGGTCGAGCTGTTCAGCCGCCAGATCGGGTCGGTCACGGGTACGCTGCGGGGGGTCCGCGTTGCCGCTCCGGATGGCCAGCCCGTCACGGTCGACTTGGTAACGCTCAGCGGTACGGCGGTTTCTGCCGATGCCGAGATGGATATCTCGACAGCCGAGGCGGAGCGTCTGGCCGAATCTCAGCTGAAGGCCCGAGGCGTCACGTCAAGCGTGGCCCTTGCGCCGCCGGACAAGATCAGTGTCACGGCCGGCGGCAAATCCCAGCCGGGGCATCTCGTGGCCAAGGACGGCGCGCTGCTGCTCGTGCCGGATGGCAAATCGCTGCCCACCGTAACCTTGATAGCGTTAGGCGGCGGGAACCCATTTCGGATCTCTTCGGTCACGATCGGCGCGGACCACGCGACGCTTGTCGGGACCATCGACCTGCAGACCCTGCTGGGCATCTGAGCGGGAACGTCGCGGCCCGTGTTTGGGCCAGACGCGCCCGGGCGGTCCTGAGGGATTCGGCTGGTAGACTGATTCTCGATGTCCATCGAACCGCCCGGCCCTCCGCCTCAGACCGAGGGGACCGTCCCGCGCAGGCGATCCACCCGCCTGCCGCTGGCTGAGCGACTGCGCATTGGCCTGGGTGTCCTGCCCACGCCGGAGTCGCGATTCGGCCGCGTTCGGGACTCGGTCTCGCATCATTACCCGCAGGCTGACCTCGCGGTTCTGCGCCGCGCTTTCGAGTTCGCCGCGCAGGCGCACCACGACCAGACCCGCTTCACCGGTGAGCCGTACATAACCCACCCCCTGGCTTCGGCCCAGATCCTGGCCGACATCGGCATCGATCCGGTCGCCGTGACCGCGGCCATTCTCCACGACGTTCCTGAGGACACCGACTTCACCCTTGGGGAGGTGGAGGAGCGGTTCGGGACGGAGGTGGCCCAGCTGGTGGACGGCGTGACCAAGCTGTCGAAGTTCAGCACTCACTCCCACGAGGAACAGCAGGCCGAGAACATCCGGAAGATGTTTCTGGCCATGGCCGACGACATCCGGGTCGTCCTGATCAAGCTGGCCGACCGGCTGCACAACATGCGCACGCTATACGCCCTCCCGCCGGACAAGCAGCAGCGCATCGCCCACCAGACCCTCGAGATCTACGCCCCGCTGGCGGAGCGGCTCGGGATCTGGAGCGTCAAGTGGGAGCTCGAGGACCTGGCCTTCAAGACCCTGGAGCCGGAGGCATACCGCGAGCTGACCCGGATGCTGGACACGCGGCGCAAAGGCCGGGAGGCGTTCATCCGGCGCGCCATGGCAACCCTCCGGCCGGAGCTGGCGCTGGCTGGAATAGGAGCCGAACTATCCGGTCGGCCGAAGCACCTGTACAGCATCTGGAAGAAGATGCAGCGCAAGAGCGCCGACATCGGCGAGATATACGACGTCTACGCCATCCGGATACTGGTCGAAGAGGTCAAGGACTGCTACGCCGCGCTGGGTGTCGTTCATTCGCTGTGGCGGCCGATCCCCGGTCAGTTCGACGACTACATCGCGGTTCCCAAGCCGAACCTCTACCAGAGCCTCCACACCGCCGTCATTGCCCTTGACGGCCAGCCGCTCGAAATCCAAATCCGTACGCACACGATGCACCAGGTAAGCGAGGTCGGCATCGCCGCGCACTGGCGCTACAAGGAGGGCTCGCGAGCCGACCGCGAGTACGACGCCAAGCTGGCCTGGCTGCGGCAGGTCATGGACTGGCAGCGGGACGTCTCGGACGCGACCGAGTTCGTAGAGGGCGTCAAGCTCGACGTCTTCCAGGATCAGGTCTTCGTCTTCACACCGAAGGGCGAAGTCAAGGACCTGCCGGCCGGCGCGACGCCGCTCGACTTCGCCTACCGGATCCATACCGACGTCGGGCATCGCTGCATCGGGGCCAAGATCAACAACCGGCTGGTGCCGCTGGACTACAGGCTGAAGAACGGCGACATAGTCGAGATCGTTACCACCAAGGGGGAACACGGACCTTCCCGCGATTGGATGAACCTCGTTCGGACCAGCCACGCCCGGGAGAAGATCCGGCAGTGGTTCAAACGCCAGCAGCGCGACGAGAACATCGCCCACGGCCGCGAGTCCCTGGATCGGGAGCTGCGGCGACTTGCTCGGACGAGCCTGGGCGCGGTGGGAGCGGATCGGATCCTCGAGCTAGCGAAGGCCTACAAGCACGACAACCTCGACGACTTTTACGCCGCGGTCGGCTACGGGGCGATCGGCGCGCAGCAGGTGGTCACGCGCCTGGGCGTTGTCGATGACGCCCAGCTGGCGCTCCCGCCCACCGCCGCTCCGCCGAGCCCGTCCCGCCAGGGCGGCGTCCGTGTGAAGGACGTGGGGGACCTGCTGGTTCGGTTCGGCAAATGCTGCCACCCCATCCCAGGCGATCCGATAATCGGCTTCATCACCCGCGGCAAGGGCGTTACGGTGCACCTTCAGAACTGCCAGACCGTGCTTGGCGAGCGAGAGACGGCCCGGATCATCGAAGTCGAGTGGGAAAGCCAGGTGCAGCAGACCTACCCGATCGCGATTCGGCTCGAGGCTTACGACAGGACCGGCCTGCTCTCTGACGTCAGCCAGGTCGTGGCGGAGGCCAAGGTCAACATCCTTGCCGCCAACCTCGCCGTCACGCCCGACAGGACGGCCACCGTGCGCGCCACTCTGGAGGTTGCCTCCGTCGCCCAGCTGGCCCGCATCATGAGCCGCCTGGAGCGGCTCAAGGACGTCACCTCGGTCCAGCGGGACCTCGGGTAAGGTAGGCCGGACCGGCGCAAGAGGCGGCGGGTCCGCTATAGTCCAAGGACCGGTCGAGCAGCCGTCGCGCAGTCGCCGCTCCGCTCTGGGTATCGAGCCCCGAGGTGGCCCGCAAGGAGGATCCCGTGTCTGACGAGTTCATCTACCCAGAGGGCATCAACCAGGACGCGCTCAAGCAGCTGTTCGAGGAGGCCTACATGGAGGTCTCCGTGGACACGGACGGAGACCTGATCGTCAAAGACAACTACCGCTGCTATCTGCGACCCGATCCGGACGGCCGGCTGATTTCGATCTATGCCATCTTCGGCGCCAATTCGAGCGCCGCTCAGGCGGACAAGCTGGCCTACATCAACCGCGTCAACGACCAGGTCAAGCTCGTCAGGGCGTCGGTCTCGGCCAACGGGAAGTTCTTCTTCGACTACTACCTGTCGGTCGAGGGTGGAATCTCGAAGCGCTCTATCGTGCTGTCGGTGCGACGATTCTTCTCCTGCCTGGCCTCGGCTCTGCGCGAGGACACCGCCAACGTCGTCGCCTGATCGGGCGCGCGATAAGCAAAGTCGGCCGAGGCGCGAAGAAGGGGGGTGAGGGTTTTCGCGCCCTGAATTCGTCAGCGCGCCCGCTAGAAGTCGGCGCTGCCTGGCGTGCGCGGGAACGGGATGACGTCGCGGATGTTCGCCATTCCGGTGGCGTAGGCCACCGATCGATCGAATCCGAGCCCGAACCCGGCGTGCGGCACCGTGCCGTACCGGCGCAGATCCCGGTACCACCAGTAGACCACGGGGTCGAGTCCCAGCCCGCGGATTCGCGCATCCAGGACGTCCAGGCGCTCCTCGCGCTGGCTGCCGCCGATGATTTCGCCCATGCCAGGGGCGAGCACGTCCATCGCCGCCACGGTGCGCTCGTCGTCGTTCAGGCGCATGTAGAACGCCTTGATCTCCTTCGGGTAGTTGAGGACCACCACCGGTCGTTTGACGTACTCCTCGCAGAGGTACCGCTCGTGCTCCGCCTGGAGGGCGAGTCCCCACTTCACCGGGAATTCGAAGGAACGGCCGGATCGTTCCAGGATCTCCACGGCCTCCGTGTACTCCATCCGCGCGAAGTTGTTCTTGACCATGTCCTCGAGCCGGGAGGCCGCCTGCGTGTCGATGCGCTCCGCGAAGAACGCCATGTCGTCGGCGCGCTCGTCCAGCACCGCGCGGAAGATGGAGCGGAGCAGCTCCTCGGCCAGATCTGCATTGGCCGTGAGGTCGGCGAAGGCGATCTCCGGCTCCACCATCCAGAACTCCGACAGATGCCGGCTGGTGTTCGAGTTCTCTGCGCGGAAGGTGGGCCCGAAGGTGTAGACCCGTGAGAGCGCCAGGCAATAGGTCTCGACGTTGAGCTGGCCCGAGACCGTGAGGTACGTCGGCTTGCCGAAGAAATCCTGGGAGAAGTCGACCGCGCCCTCGGGCGTGCGCGGCACGTTGGCCAGGTCCAGCGTGGAAACGCGGAACAGCTCCCCGGCTCCCTCGGCATCGCTGGCGGTGAGGATCGGCGTGTGCACCCAGTAGAAGCCGTGCTCGTCGAAATACCGATGTATAGCCATCGCGAGGCAGTGCCTGACCCGGGCGACCGCGCCGAAGGTGTTGGTCCGGGCGCGCAGGTGCGCCACCTCGCGGAGGTACTCGAAGGTGTGCCGCTTGGGCGAGATCGGGTAGCTCTCCGGATCGTCCACCCAGCCGACCACCTCGACCGAGTCGGCCAGGAGTTCCACCGCCTGCCCCTGGGCGGGCGAGGGAGTGATCGTGCCGCCGACCGTGACGGCGCAGCCGGCGGTCAGGCGAAGGATCTCATCCTGGTAGTTGGAGAGCGATGAGGGCGCCACGATCTGCAGTGCGTCGAAGCACGACCCATCGTGAAGATGGAGGAAGGAGAGCCCGGCCTTCGAATCGCGGCGCGTGTGGATCCAGCCCTGGACCGTCGCCCGCGTGCCGGCCGGCATCCGGCCCGCAAGGACATCGGCGATCCGGTCAGCCTGCGGCATGAGATCTCCATCTGGTCTGGAGGGGAGCGCGACTCTATGTCGGGTCGCGATCCCGAAGACGTGCCCGGATCTTACCGGCCGGGATCGCGTGGCCACAAGCGCGACGCGGAGGAGAGTGCGCTCCTCCGTGGTTGGCGGGTCGGGTTCGCCAGTGGCTAGGCGCGGTTTCGCCGCAGGTGTTTGACCGTGCCCGAACGAGGTCAGACGGCTGCCAGCTCCAGCTGACCGCACACCGGCAACTTCCAACGGCCCTGACTACTTCCCCGAACCGGCGGCGACGGTCGTAGCCGCCGCTCAGGGAGCGACGGGGCCGCTAGACTTCGCGCCATGGCCCAATACCGAGCCCCCAGGGGTACCCGCGATCTCCTGCCCGACGTCCGGGCCGGCTTTGGGCGTCTTGAAGCGCTTGCCCGCACCCTGATGGCCCGCTACGGCTATCGCGAGATGGAGGTCCCGCTCTTCGAGCAGACGGCCGTCTTCGAGCGCGGGATCGGCGAGACGACGGACGTCGTCGAGAAGGAGCTCTTCCGGCTGGCTCCCCGGACCGAGGAGGCGGAGTCCTGGGCGCTGCGGCCGGAGGCTACGGCCGGGATCGTGCGGGCCTACGTCCAGCACGGCATGCAGACGTGGCCGCAGCCGGTGAAGCTCTCCATCCTGGGCCCGATGTTCCGTTACGATCGTCCACAGGCCGGCCGCTACCGTCAGTTCTGGCAGTGGGATGCCGAGACGATCGGCGATCCCGGGCCGGCGGTGGACGCCGAAGTGATCGAGATGGGGCTTCGCTTCTACGTCGAGGCGGGCCTGCCCGACGTCCAGGTGCTGATCAACTCGATCGGCGACCCAGCTTGCCGGCCCCCTTATCTCGCCACGCTCAAGGCATACCTCGGGCGCCACGAGGCGGAACTGCCCGAGGTGGAGCTTCGACGCCTCGAGACGAACCCTCTCCGGTTGCTCGATTCGAAGGATCCGGCCATGGCTGCGCTGGTAGCCGCGGCGCCCAAGATCTCCCAACGCCTGTGCGAGGCTTGCGAGGTTCACTTCGCCTCCGTTCGAGCCCACCTCGACGCGGTTGGCGTTCCGTATCGAGTGGAGCCTGCTCTCGTCCGGGGCCTCGACTACTACTCCAGGACCGCCTTCGAGTACTACCGTCGCGGCGCGGAGGGACAGCAGCAAGCGCTGGGTGGCGGTGGCCGCTACGACGGACTGGTGGAGCTGTTCGGTGGCCGGCCGACGCCGGCAATCGGGTTCGCCCTTGGACTGGATCGGGTCCTTCTCGCGCTGGAGGACGTCGGGGCGGCCTCGGCGCGCGAGGCGGCGCCGCTGGCCGTGGTCGTCGGCGCCGATCCGGGGGATACCGTTGCGCGTCTGCGAGTGGCGTCGCTGCTGCGAGCCGAAGGTCTGGCCGTCCGGGCGGAACTGGCGCCCCGGAAGCTGGGCCGGCAGCTGGAAACCGCGTCGCGCGATCACGCCCACTTCGCGGTGATCATCGGCGATGAGCTGGTCGACGGCCACGTGCAACTGAAGGACCTGGAAGCCGGCACGCAACGCCTGGTGCCGCTGGCGGACCTGGCCCGCGACCTGGCCCGGGCGGCGAAGAGCCACCACCACGGTTAGGGCGGGCCGCGCCGGCCGCATCCGTTCGGCTACGATGCGCGGCATGAGTGAGCCCCAGCCGAGTTCCACCGCACCACAAGCCGCCTTCAGCCTGAGGACGCCCTACCGCGACGTGACCTGCGGCGAGCTGCGGGCCGAGGATGCCGGACGGACCGTTCGGATGGCCGGCTGGGTCCATCGCCGGCGGGACCTCGGCCATCTCATCTTCATCGACCTGCGCGACCGTTACGGGATAAGCCAGGTCGTCGTCGACGCCGACCATGCTCCACGCGCCCACAAGGTGGCCAGCAAGGTTCGCGGCGAGTTCGTGATCGAAGTCACGGGCCACGTGGCAAACCGGCTGGCGGGCACTCACAACGCCAAGCTCGACACGGGCGACATCGAGGTCCGGGCCACCTCGGTCGAGATCCTGAACGACGCCCAGACCCCGCCGTTCTACATCAACGAGCCGGACGCGCCCGTCGACGAGTCCCTTCGCCTCAAGTATCGCTACCTCGATATCCGCCGCCGGCCTCTGCTGGAGCGGCTGCTGCTGCGCTCGGAGCTGGTCAGGGCGATCCGCGAAGCCCACCATCGGGCCGGGTTCGTGGAGATCGAGACGCCAATCCTGCTCAAGTCCACGCCGGAGGGTGCCCGCGACTTCGTGGTGCCGAGCCGGCTGCAGCCGGGCAGCGTCTACGCCCTGCCGCAGAGCCCGCAACAGCTGAAGCAGCTGCTGATGGTCGCGGGCATGGACCGCTATTTCCAGATCGCCCGCTGCTTCCGCGACGAGGACCTACGGGGCGATCGCCAGCCCGAGTTCACCCAGCTCGACCTGGAGATGAGCTTCGTCACCGAGCAACGGGTCATGGACTTCGTCGAGGCGATGATCGTCGAAGTCAGCCGCGCGGTAGTTCCCGACCGGCCCATCCAGGAGCTGCCGTTCCCACGGATCGACCATGCGGACGCGCTCGAACGGTTCGGGTCGGATAAGCCCGACCTGCGTTTCGGCATGGAGCTCGTGGATCTCGCCCCCGCCGTAGGGGAGGGGCGCACCGGCTTCCGCGTCTTCGACGAGGCGATTGCCGGCGGGGGCCGCGTGAAAGGCATCTGCGCCCCGGGCATGGCCGACGCCAGCCGCTCCCAGATAGACGATCTCGTTGCGTTCGCGCGGCGCTCCGGCGCCGCGGGCCTGGCGCACGTCTCCGTCGCTCCGGACGGGACCGGCCACTCGCCGGTGGCCAAGTTCCTCGGGCAGGAGCGTATATCGGCCATCGTGTCGACCGCCGCTGCCGAGCCCGGCGATTTGATCCTCATCTGCGCCGACACGAATCACGAGCTGGTCGCAGACGTGCTGGGGCGGCTGCGCCAGGAGTTGGGCCTCCGCCTGGGCCTGGCCGACGAGAACGTGCTCGCCTACTGCTGGGTGTACCACTTCCCGATGTACAAGTGGGACGCCGAGCGCGGTCGCTGGGACGCTACGCACAACCCGTTCAGCGGCGTAATGCCAGAGGACGAGCCGCTCCTGGTGACGACGTCGGGCGACCCGTACCACGCCACCCGCCAGGACCCGGCCGGTCGGGCGCGGGCCATGCAGTACGACATCGCCCTCAACGGTTGGGAGCTCGGCGGCGGCTCCGTGCGCATCCACAAGCGCGACCTGCTGGAGCGCAGCTTCGCCCTGCAGGGCTACTCGCTGGAGAAGATGCACGAACTGTTCGGCGGGATTCTCGAGGCGTTCGACTACGGCGCCCCGCCGCACGGCGGAATCGCCATGGGCATCGATCGCTGGGCCGCGCTCTTCACCCACCAGACCAACATCCGCGAGGTCATGGCCTTCCCCAAGACCCAGTCGGGGACGGACCTGATGATGGGAGCCCCTTCAGAGCCCGAATCGGAGCAGTACTCTGAGCTGGGCCTGCGATTCGTGGGCGTCGAGGCCGCCGGAGGCACGTCCGGGGCGGCCGCCAAGGGATAGGGGAAGGATCGGGACGATCACGCCGGAGGCGCGATCGAGCGAAACGCGCGCGAGCGGTGGAGGGCACACATGGCCGAGAAGATGGTCCGGTGCGTCAGGTGTCACGAGGTCTTTGACGCCGAGGCTGGGCCCTGCACGAAATGCGGCACGCCCTATCGGCCGCCGGTCGCGCAGCCCAAGGCGATCGACGGCCTGTACGTAGAACGGTATGCCGGCACACCGTACGTGCCCGAGCCGTCGCCCGCTCCCGTAGTGCCCGCGCGGCGCCGTAGCTCGACCCCACTGCTGATCGGCGGGGGGGCGACGTTGATGGCGATTGCCGTGGTAGTCGCGATTCTGGCCGCCACCGGCATGCTCGGCGGCGGACCGACGGCTGCCCCGGCACCCCTGATAGCCCGGACCGAGCCGCCTTCACCGACGCCCACGTTGCCCTCGAGCATCTCGATGACGCTGGCGCAGCTCAATGATCCCAGGCTCGGCGCCCACGTTGCGGTCGACAGCCGGGCCCAGTTCAACGGTCGCGTCTTCGGGCAGTCCAAGACCGACATCGTGACGTTTGACGGGCAGATCTCGGCCGGCAACGAGTCGGGGACTCTCCAGACGGGTGGCGCCAAGATGGAGTTGAGGCTGGTCGACGGCGTGCTCTACACCCGCAGCCTGCCTTCCGGTAAGTGGTCGGTTGGGGCCAGCATCCCGTCCTACCTGATCATCGCCCCGCTCTTTGGCATCACGTCGCCGAAGATGCTGGCCCTGGTAGGCCAGGAGACGAGGAACGGCCAGACGGTCAACCACCTCAGGACGACCCCCTGGTGGGCTCCGGACCTGAGCCGCGTCGCCCTGATGGACCTGTCGACCCTTCGCCTCGCGCCCGACTCGAACGTTCTCGACCTGTGGGCAACCGTTGACGGAGCGCCGGTCTCGGCGACCTTCTCGGGAACGAACAGCGCGAGCGACGGCACCAAGCTGCTAGATATCGAGGTGTCCTACACGTTCACTAACGTCGGCGTGCCCGTGGATATCGTGTCGCCGCTCCCGACTCCGAGTCCGTCCTGAGGTTGCGGCAGGTGCCGCCCGCAATGGGCCGGAGAACGGCCGCTAGCCCTCCACCCGGGCGGCCAGGTCGGCGTTCCACTCCGGTGGTGGTCCGGCGGCGGGCTCCGGCGGACCCTTATAGCCGGGCAGGCTGGCCCGCGGCGTCGAGAGGTCGTGGGTGATGCCCGGGTCGCCCAGCTCCAGGACGCGCAGAGGCACGCCACCGGCAACGAGCGCGGCCACGGCCTCCTCACCGTGCAGTTCCGTCTGGGCCTCGAAGAGCGCCGCGTGAGCGGCCGGTACGAGGATCGGGAAGCCAGGTTGGCCCCCGAAGGCCGGTCGGAGAATCTGGTCGGGCGCGGCGCCGTGAGCCTCGATTAGGGACGTGACCGTCTCGGGATCGACCCAGGCGTGGCGGAACGGCCACATGAGGCCCGCGGTCGTCTCGGTGACGGCGCTCGCCGCGGCGCGAAGTCCGAGGGTGAACCAGGCGACCCCGGGTGCCTGTCCGGGGGCGGCAGTGGCCACGACGACCGGCAGGTCCGCCACGGCCGGCGCCAGCGGCGAGGCTTCCGCGGGAACCACGGCAACGATGGGCAGCGCCCCTCCCGCCCACGCAACCTGGATCAGGCGTCTGATGGCGGGCTCGCCGTCCGCCTCGGACAGCGCGGTCACGACATCCGGGACCAGGACGATTGCGGCGACGGTCACGGGGAACCTCCTGGCGGCGAGTTTACCGCCACCCGGACGCGGTAGCGCGTCTCCGCACTCCAGTCTCGACGGCCGATCGCTCGCCACTGTGCGACAATGCCGCCGCCCATGAGCTACTCACCGCGCCCCACCACGCCCACCGGTCCCGCCGGAGCTGCCGTGCGTGCCGACGTGCGAAACCTCGCTATCGTGGCCCATGTCGACCACGGCAAGACCACCCTGGTCGACGCAATGCTGCGCCAGGCCGGTGCATTTCGGGCCAACCAGGTCGTGGTCGAGCGAGTCATGGACTCGGGCGATCTGGAGCGCGAGAAGGGCATCACGATCCTGGCCAAGCAGACCTCGGTCGACTACGACGGGATCCGCCTGAACATCGTCGATACCCCGGGCCACGCGGACTTCGGTGGCGAGGTCGAGCGCAGCCTCCTCATGGTCGATTCCATCTTGCTGCTGGTGGACGCCGCCGAAGGGCCGCTGCCGCAGACGCGCTACGTCCTCCAGAAGGCGATGGCACGGCACCTGCCGGTCGTCGTGGCGATCAACAAGATCGACCGTTCGGACGCCCGCGCCAGGGAGGTCCTGGACGCGGTCTACGAGCTGTTCCTCGACCTCGGCGCCGACGCCGGGCAGATCGATTTCCCGGTCGTCTTCACCAACGCCAAGCTCGGCACCGCAACGGTCGACCTGGAGGTTCCAGGAACGGATCTCCGGCCGCTGTTCGAGCTTCTGATCGAGCACACGCCGGCCCCGACGTACATGCCGGGCCACCCTCTGCAGCTGCTCGTGACGAATCTCTCGGCCAACGACTACGTCGGCCGGATGGCGGTCGGGCGGGTGTGGAACGGCTCGATCAAGATGGGCCAGAGGATGGCGATCGTCCGTGAGGAGGAGGACGACACCGCGGGCGCGATCGAACCCGGCCGGATGGTCACGCTGGCAGGTACCGTAACGAGCCTGACCACCGCCCACGGCATCGAGCGCCTGGACATCTCCGAAGCCGGGCCCGGCGACATCGTCGCGGTAGCCGGTATCCCCGACGTGACGATCGGCGACACGATCACCGATCCGGCCGATCCACGCCCGCTGCCGCGGCTCGACGTAGACGCGCCGACCCTTCGCATGACCTTCGGGGCGAACACTTCGCCGCTTTCCGGACGCGAAGGGAGATTCGTCACCAGTCGCCACCTCAAGGCTCGCCTGGACAAGGAGGTTCTGGGCAACGTCTCGATCGAGGTCCTGCCGACGGACTCGGGCGACACGTTCGAGGTCCGCGGCCGCGGCGAGCTCCAGCTGGCGATCCTCATCGAGCAGATGCGGCGCGAGGGCTACGAACTCCAGGCGTCGCGACCGGAGGTGCTGCTCCACGAGGTCGACGGGCAGGTCCACGAGCCCTATGAGCGGATCACCGTCGACATGCCGCCCGAATTCATCGGCCCGGTTCAAGCTGCCCTGGCCGATCGTAAGGCGCGCCTCGAGCAGATGAGCACCGATGCCGACGGCCGGGTTCGCATGGAGTACGTGATACCCGTACGCGGCCTGATCGGGTTCCGTGGCCAGCTCCTGACCGAGACGCGCGGGACCGCGCTCATGCATCAGATAGGGGAGGGCTACGGCCCCTGGGCCGGCGATGTGACCCACCGCATGACCGGCGTGCTGGTTTCCGATCGATCGGGCATCTCGAACGCCTACGGTCTGTTCAATCTCCAGGAGCGGGCCGAGCTCTTCATCGGCGCCGGGGCCGACGTGTACGAGGGGATGGTCGTCGGCGAGAACAGCCGGCCGGACGACATGGACGTCAACGCGACCAAAGAGAAGAAGCTGACGAACATGCGGACGCACTCCCACGACGAGGCCCTTCGCCTGACTCCGCCCCGCGCGCTGACGTTGGAATCGGCGATCGAGTTCATCGGCGTGGACGAGCTGGTCGAAGTGACGCCCAAGTCGATCCGGATCAGAAAACGAATCCTCTCCGCCCACGACCGCAAGCGTGCCGCCGGTCGCGAGTACGAGCTCCGGGCCGCCGCGGAACGCTAGCCGCGATCCGCCTGCCCCCGGATGTGGCGGCCGAGCGGGTCGTCGTACAATCTGGGCGATGCCGATCTACCTCGACCACGCCGCCACGACCCCGCTGCGGCGAGAGGCGCTCGAGGCGATGCTGCCCTGGCTCACCGAAGGATTCGGCAACCCCTCTTCCGTCCACTCGTTCGGCCGGCGCGCCCGCGCGGGACTCGACGAGGCCCATGAACGGGTGGCTCGGTCCCTGGGCGTCACGCCGCGCGAGATCGTCTTCACCTCGGGTGGGACCGAGGCCAACAATCTCGCGATAAAGGGCGCCGCCTGGGCGGGCAAGGCGAGGGGCCACCGGATCATCACCAGCTCGGTCGAGCATCACTCGGTGGGCCACACGGTCCGCTACCTGGAGAAGTTCGGGTTCGAGATCGTGGAGCTGCCCGTCGATCGATACGGCCGCGTGGATCCCGACGACGTCGAGGCGGCCATCACGCCGAAAACGATCCTGGTCAGCATCATGCTGGCCAACAACGAGGTGGGCACGATCCAGCCGGTCGCCGAGATCGCGGTGCTGGTGCGGCAGCACAAGGGAATCCTCTTCCATACGGACGCCGTTCAGGCGGCCCCGTACCTGGAGGTGGACCTCGCGGCCCTGGATGTCGACATGCTGACCATCGCCGCGCACAAGTTCGAGGGTCCCAAAGGCGTCGGCGCCCTCTTCGTCCGCCACGGCACCAACGTCCTCGCCCAGCAGCAGGGCGGGGCACAGGAACGGCATCGCCGGGCCGGCACCGAGAACGTGGCCGGTGCCGCGGGGATGGCGGCGGCGCTCGAGCTGGCGGTCGCCGAGCGCCCCGTCACGGCGCCGCGGCTGAGGGCGCTGCGGGAGGCGCTGGCGACGCATCTTCGAAGTCTCGCGAGCGTGCAGGAAACCGGCCACCCGACCGAGCGACTGCCGGGCCTGCTGTCCATCGTGGCGAGCGGCCTGGACGGGAATGCCGTGACGACGGCCCTCGACCTGGCAGGCCTGGCCTGCTCCACCGGATCGGCGTGCGTGAGCGGCTCGAACGAGATCAGCCACGTGCTGGCGGCGATGGGCTATCCGGAGGACGAAGCCAGTGGGGCGTTGCGTTTCTCGATCGGCCGAACGACCACGGCCGAGGAGGTCGCGGAGGCGGCGCGCTTGATCGCGGCCACGCTTGAGTCTCAGCGGGCGGCAGCGAGTCAGCTCGAGGCTCAGCGTTCTGCCGCGCTCGCCCAACCGGCGGAGGCCATCGCAGGGGTGAAGGCGACGGGCGAGTGAGTCGGGTTCTGGTCGCGATGTCCGGCGGTGTCGACTCGTCGGTCGCGGCGGCTCTGGTGAAGGCCAACGGCGACGAGGCCATCGGCGTTTGGATGCGCCTGAGCGATGTGGCCGACAGCTACTCGGAGTTCAAGCGGAGCTGCTGCTCGCTGGATGCGGCCGAGGATGCCCGGCGGGTTGCGTCACAGCTGGACATCCCGTTCTACGTCCTGAATCTGGAGCGCGAGTTCGACGAGGGCGTGCTGCAGCCGTTTCTCGCCGCGTACTTGGGCGGCCGCACGCCGAGCCCGTGCGTCGACTGCAACAGCGTCGTGAAGTTCGGGGCCCTGCTCGGCCAGGCGCGGTTCATGTACGACTGCGAGGCCGTCGCCACCGGCCACTACGCGCGCGTGGCCTTCCCGGGTGAGGACGGCTCGGCCGGCTACCGCCTGCTGAGAGGCCGCGACCCGCAGAAGGATCAGAGCTACTTCCTGTACGGCCTGGGTCAGGAGGAGCTGGCTCACACGCGCTTTCCGCTCGGCGAGATGACCAAGCCTCAGGTGCGCGAGGCCGCTCGGACGCTGGCGCTGGCCACGGCCGACAAGCGCGACAGCCAGGAGATCTGCTTCGTGCCCCGCGGCAACTACCGCGACGTGCTGCGCGAACGGGCAGGTTGGAAGGCCGAGCCGGGGCCGGTCATCGACGTGGACGGAAGGCACGTCGGCGAGCATTCCGGCGCGGCCGCGTATACCGTCGGGCAGCGGCAGGGGACTGGCGTAGCTCTGGGCGAGCCGCGCTACGTGTGGCAGATCGACGCGGGCGCCAACACGATCAAGCTCGGCCGGCGCTCGGACCTCGAGACGCACCAGTTCGGCGTCGAGGAAGTTCGGTTCGTCGCCGGCGACGCTCCTGCCGGGTCGTCGGATGGGTTCCGTGCAGAGGTGCAGATACGGCACCGCGGGCTGGCCGCCGCCGCCACGGTCCGGCCACTTTCCGGCGGTCGGTGGGCGGTGCAGACGGACGAGCCGGTCTGGGCGGCCGCGCCCGGCCAGGCCGCGGTCTTCTACCGTGGCGACGCCGTGCTGGGGGGCGGCCGGATCGCTCGATAGCCGGGGCCCGTCGCCGGCCGATGGCGTCTCTATACTCGCAGGGTGGCTATCGGCCCGGCTCCCGTTCTCGCCCTGCTGGTCGGCGGCTTTAACACCGCGCTCTTCGTGTTCGCGCGCGGCAGGGCTGACGTTCGCGTCCTCCTCGTCTTCGTTGCCGCTGCCCTGGGGGCATGGGCCGGGGACGCGACCGGCGGGAGGCTGGGCATCGACCCGCTTCGGATCGGCGACTTCCACCTGATCGCGGCATCGGTCGTGGCCTGGGCCGGGATCGGGTTCGTGGCCGTGCTGTCGATCCTGGGTCCAGCCGGCTCGCAGGATCACCGGCCGTGATCAGGCAGCTGCTGCGTCTGGTTGCGGCCCGGCGGGAGCCGGCAAGGTCCGCCGACAAGAGGCTCGTCGCCTTCGCCCGAGGAGTGGCGATAGGAGCGCTCGTGGGCGCGGCCATCGCCGGCTCGACGATCTGGAGCCGCCGCAGTCGAGGGCTGCCCCGCTAACTAGCGCACGACTGCGTCTGGAGGGGTCTCGGCGTGCGGCGCGGTCTTGCCGGAAACCGAATCGATCTTGAAGTCCAGCGACGGCTTCGATTCGGTGTCCCGGCGACGCAGGTAGACCTCGGTCCAGTCATAAGGCGCGATCATGTTGTGCCAGGACGGAGCCCGGTCTCGAGAGCACCGAGACTGCGGCGCGTACAATCGGGCCGATGTTTGGGGGCACTATGGTCGACTCGATCAAGGCCCAGCGTGGGATGGTCGTCCTGGTCATCGCCCTTGCGGTTGCGGCTTGTTCATCCGCTTCGCCAACCACTCAGACGGCGACTGACGGAACCTTTGTGGTCAGAGTGTCAGTCCCACCTGGCACGCATCACGCCTCGGACGCAGTGGGCGTTGTGGCGATTCTGACCTACGAAGGGCCACAGCCATCGATCACTGTCGACAGCGGCGACGAGGGTTTCGTCTGGTTCTCGTTCAAGCAGCTTGATGGCAGCCGCGAGATGGGAGGGCCCCTCTCGAGACTCATCTGCTCGCCGTCGACCACCATGGTGCGCGGGTCGTCCGCAACCTTCCGCCCCGCCAAGTCTGTCGTCTACGGTGCCGACGATCCCAACGCTGCCTTCTACAGCCGATGGGCCTCCGACCCGGAGGTTCATCTCCCGGCTGGCCGATGGCAGATCGTCGCTACTGCGCAGATCTGGGACGGCGAGACCTGCATCGGAGCGAAGCCGGACCACGTGATTACGCTGCCGCCCCTGTTGGTGGACGTGGTGCCCTAGGATCGGGTGTACTAGGTGAACACCGTCCCAGGAGACCTTCATCTCCCATTCGTCCGAGTAGTAGGCGTAGTGGGAGACGACCAGGAAGATGGACAACGTCGACAGGGTCGCTACGGTTCCAGCGTCCCCACGGACGCCCCGCCGTGCCGCGTTTGGTACCGTTAGCGTGATGCCTGACCTGACGATCCCTTACCTCACGGCGGCCGAAGTGCGGCGTCGCTACGTCGAGTTCTTCACCGAGCGCGGCCACACCGAGGTGCCCAGCGCCTCGCTCGTGCCTGCCGGTGACCAGACCCTTCTTTTCACCAACTCCGGCATGGTCCAGTTCAAGGACGTCCTGACCGGGCGCGAGAAGCGGAGCTACGTTCGGGCGGTCAACTACCAGCGTTGCCTGCGCGTGGCCGGCAAGCACAACGATTTCGAGGAGGTCGGGCGCACGCCGCGCCATCACACCTTCTTCGAGATGCTCGGCAACTGGAGCTTCGGCGACTACTTCAAGCGCGAGGCGATCCACCTGGCCTGGGAGCTGCTGACCGAGGTCTACAAGATCCCCGGCGACCGCCTCGCCGCCACCGTCTACACCGACGACGGCGACGCCTACCAGGTCTGGCGCGAGGAGATCGGCCTGCCGCCGGAGAGGATCGCGCGTTGGGGCAACGTCGAGCAGGGGGACGAAGCCAACTTCTGGCGAATGGCCGAGACCGGGCCGTGCGGTCGCTGTTCGGAGATCCACTTCGATCGCGGCGCTGAGTTCAGCGAGGGGCCGCACTGCATTCCGGACCACTCCGAGCACTGCCCGCGCTGGCTCGAGGTCTGGAACCTGGTCTTCATGGAGTTCGAGCAGCGTGCCGACGGCACACGCGTGCCGCTGCCGATGCAGTCCGTGGACACCGGCATGGGCCTGGAACGCCTGACCAGCGTCATCCAGCAGGTCCCAACGAACTACGACACGGACCTCTTCACGCCCATCCACGCCGCCATGCGCGAGCTCCTGGGCCACGATCCGGAGGCGTTCGAGGCGGAGCGATTCAGCTACCAGGTCATCGCCGACCATTCGCGAGCCGTCACGTTCCTGGTGGCCGACGGCGTGGCGCCGTCGAACGAGGGCCGCGGGTACGTCCTGCGCCGCATTCTGCGGCGCGCCGTGCGGCACGGGCGCCTCCTGGGCCGCAAGGAACCGTTCGTGGACATTACGGCGGGCGTCGTCATCGACGTGATGAAGGACGCCTATCCGTATCTGGCCGACCAGCGCGAAAAGATCCTGAGGGTCATTCGCCAGGAGGAGATCCAGTTCGCCAGGACGCTGGAGGCGGGGACGGGCCAGCTCGAAGCGGCCCTGGCTCCACTCACCACGACAGAGCGGACGGTCGGTCGGCGGCCGGAAAGCCTGCCTGCTGACGCGCCGGTCCTGCCCGGCGAGGTCGCCTTCCGGCTCCACGACACGTATGGATTCCCGGTCGACCTGACCGTGGACATGGCTGCGGAGTACGGCGTTCGCGTCCATCGCGAGGGCTTCACCAGGGCCATGGCCGAGCAGAAGGAGCGCAGCCGCAAGGGCACCAAGGCCGATCTGGCGCGCCACGCCGAGCTCGGCGACCTCTACCAGGCCATCCAGCGGCGCGCCGGCGAGACGAAGTTCCTGGGCTACGACCGAACCGAAGCCGAGGGCCGGGTCGTGGCCGTCCTGCGCGACGGCATGGAGTACCAGGAGCTGACGGGTCAGGGCGAGGCCGAGGTCGTGCTCGACGCCACTCCTTTCTACGGGGAGGGGGGCGGCCAGGTCGGCGACCACGGAGAGATCCTCGAAGCGGGTGGAGGCAGCGCCCTATTCACGGTCGAGGACACGCAGAAGCCGATCGCCGGGCTCTTCGTCCATCGCGGCAGGCTGCACGGCCGGCTGAGGGTAGGCGAGACGGTTACCGCCCGCGTCGACGCCGATCGCCGGGCCCGGACGATGCGCAACCACACCGCTACGCACCTGCTCCACCGCGCCCTCCGCAACGTCGTGGGACCGGAGGCGCATCAGGCCGGCTCGCTCGTGGCGCCGGACTACCTCCGCTTCGACTACCCGCTGGATCGAGGACTGACCGCGGACGAGAAGGGGGCCATCGAGGACGAAGTCCGGCGGATCGTCCGCGAGAACCGGCCCGTGACCACGACGGTCCAGGCCATGGCCGACGCCATCGCCGCCGGTGCGGATGCCTTCTTCGACGAGAAGTACGGCGAGAAAGTCCGAACGGTTCGGGTCGAGGGCTACTCGCTCGAGCTGTGCGGAGGAACCCACTGCTCGGCCTCGGGGCAGATCGGCAGCTTCGTCATCACGGCCGATCGCAGCATCGGGGCCGGCACCAGGCGCATCGAGGCGGTGACCGGCGACGGCGCGGACGCGCTGCTGCGCGAGCGCCTGGCGCTCCTGGAACGCATATCTGACGCGGTCGGCGCCACGTCGGTGGACGCGGCCGCGGATCGCGTAGCGGCTCTCCAGGAGGAGCTGCGTGAGATGCGTCGCCGCCTGCGTGCCGGCGGAAACGACCTGCCAAGGCCGGGAGATCTTGCCGCGAGAGCGGAGGAGATCGCGCTCGGCATCAAGCTCGTCGCCTACTCGGGCTCTTTCGAGTCGCCCGAGCAGTGGAAGAGCTATATCAAGGAGGTTCGGTCGGCCCTGGGTTCCGGCGTCATCGCCGTGGCCATGGACGCCGACGCGCCCCAGATCTTCGTCACCGTCAGCCCGGAGCTCGTGAGTCGGGGGGTCTCCGCGGGCGAGCTGGTGAAGATAGCCATGAAGCCCATGGAAGGGCGCGGCGGCGGCCGTCCGGAGATGGCCCAGGGCATGGGTACCCGCCGGGACGGGATCGGCGCGGCCATGGCCGCGATCGCGGATACACTTAGAACGGCAGGCAGGTAGCGCGAAGCTAGGGGAGCGGCCATGGCGTTCTGGCGCAGGATCTGGGGCCGTGAGGAGGTAGCGGCCCTCGCCGCCTGCACCGCCCTCGACATCGGGACCGAGTTCGCCAAGGCCCTCGTCTTCGAGATAGACGAGTCCAGCATGGGTACGGTCCGCGGCGTGGGGCGCAAGCGCCAGGGCCTCTCTCACATGCAGTCGGGCACGGTCACCGACATCAACGCCGTGGTCGACAACTGCTCGGTGGCGCTCCAGGAGGCCGAGGAGATGGCCGGCTTCCGGCCCACGCAATGCGTGATCGGGATTGCCGGCGAACTGGTCAAGGGCTTCACTACGACCCATTCGCAGGAACGCAAGCGACCCCACACGCCGATCACGGATGCCGAGCTTCAGAAGCTTATCAACGGCGTGCAGCGCGAGGCCCTGCGGGAGGCGGAGCGGGCCATCACCTGGGAGACCGGCCTCTCGCACGTGGACGTGCGGCTGGTCCACGCGGCGGTCACCGGCGCCCAGATAGATGGCTACCCGGTGACGAATCCGGTCAGCTTCAAGGGTCGGCACGTCAAGATCAGCATCTTCAACGCCTTCGCGCCGCTCGTTCATCTGGGTGCGCTCCAGACTGTGGCAGCGCAGCTGGAGTTGGAGCTGCTGGAGGTGGTCGCCGAGCCGTACGCCGTGGCAAGGGTCCTGGGCAGTGAACAGGTCCAGCAGTCGGGCGCCCTATTCATCGATGTCGGCGGTGGCACCACGGACGTGGCGTTGGTCCGTCACGGCGGCATCGAGGGCACGCGGATGTTCGCCTTAGGTGGACGCGCCTTCACCAAATCCCTCGCTGACCGCCTGGACCTGCCCTTCCCACGGGCCGAGGAGATCAAGCTGGACTACGCCCGGGGCCTGCCCGTGAAGCAGCGTCCGCAGGTGGCGCGGATCATCTCCGAGGACGTGGCCATCTGGTCCGCGGGCGTGGAACTTGTCCTGGAGGAGCTGGCGGCGGGCGACCTGCTGCCCGGCCGCGTCTACCTCTGCGGCGGCGGTTCGCACCTCCCGGAAGTAGGGAAGGTCCTGTCCAGCGAGTCGTTCTGGAAGCGTTTGCCGTTCAGCAGGCCGCCGGAGGTCGCGGTAATGGCCCCGGAGCAGGTCGAGCGGATCAAGGACGGAACGCACCTGCTCGTCGATCAGCAAGACGTCACGCCGCTGGGTCTGGCCTACCAGGCTATCGAGCTGCAGACCAACGAAGATCCGCTGGATGTCGCTTTGCGGCGCGTCCTACGAGCGATGAAGATGTAGCCCATGGCCATCTACTATCTGGACGTCGACGACGAGGTAACCTCGGCCGCGGCGCGCATCCGAGATTCCTCCGACGACCGGATCGCCCTCGTCCTCTCGGGCGGGGCGCGTGTGGCTACATCCCGAATCAACTTTCGGCTGCTCGCGGGCGAAGCGAAGCGCCGCAACAAGCAGCTCGCGATCGTGGCCGGGGATCCGTCAGTGCAATCGGTGGTTCGGTCGGCTGGACTGCCGGTCTTCGCCACGGTGGGAGAGTACGAGAAGGCCGAGGCTGCCCGTGTGAGTAGAGGGCCAGGGCTTGCTACCGCCGGCGCGGCCGCCGCCGCGCTTGACGAGCTGGCCCTGACCGTGAGACCACAGGCGCCGGCCGGGCGCACGGCGGTGAAGGCGCCCAGTCCGGGCGGCTCGGGCCTGGATCGGCGTTTCGGGCCGGCGCGAGTTCCACTCTCGGTGATAGTCGGACTGGTTGCCGTCGTGGTCCTCGTCGTTGGCCTGGGCGCCTTCTTCTTCTACCCCAGTGCGACGGTAGCTCTGACACTGCGCGAAGAACCTGTCGGTCCCCTGAGCTTGAACGTCACCATAGATCCGAACGTCTCGGCCCCCAACGACCAGGCGGCGACGGTGCCGGGCGTGGAGAAGGCGTTCCCGGTTGCGATGTCCGGATCATTCGACGCCACGGGCCAGAACGTGGTGGAGACGGCGGCCACCGGCACGGTGACGTTCTCCAGCATCAACACGGTGGACGCGGTGCCGGTAATCGCCGGCACGCAGGTCTCCACGGCAGGCGGCATCGCCTTCGTGACGACGAAGACTGTCACCGTGCCCAAGGCGGACTTCGCCACGCGCACAACTGCCGATGCTCCGGTGCAGGCCGTCCAGGTTGGTATAGCCGGGAACGTGGCCGCGGGCAAGATCGTGAAGCTGCCATCCGATCTTGCAAAGGCCACATTGACCGTAACGAACAAGAGCGCCACTACCGGCGGAACGCATACCGTCACGCCGATGATCGTGCAGGCCGACATCGACAAAGCCGAAAGCAGCCTCATCTCGCAGGTGAACGCAAGCTTCCAGGCCGCCCTCAAGGCGCCGGACGCGGCTCCCTCGGGGTCGACCTTGTTCTCGGTCTCGGCGCGCCTGGGAGTCACGATGTTCGATCCCGATCCGCAGGGCCTGCTGAATCAACAGCTCGCGTCGTTCCAGCTGGATGCCTCGGCCACGGGCACCGCCGTGGTGGCGGACCTGGCGAGCGTTCGCAAGCTCGCCGAGGGGCGCGTCAAAAGCGCCGTCAAGGGCGGTTACAGCCTCGTGGACGGGTCGATCAGCACGGACCTGGGAGCGGCCACGACCCAGGCCGGTGCGGTCGTCGTTCCAGTCACGGCCCAGGGCCGGCAGACGCGGATCGTCGATGTCGGCCAGGTTCGGGCCGCGGTCCAGGGCATGTCCGTCGAGCAGGCGCGAACGTACCTGGGCCAGTATGGCCATGTCGACATTTCCGTCTCTCCTGGCTGGGCCTCCACGATGCCCAGTTTCGACTTCCGGATCGACCTCCAGCTCGTCGAGGCCAGCCCGCAGCCGACTGCCGGCACATCTCAGAGCGGCAGCCCGGCGCCGTCGCCCGCGGGTACGCCCGCTCCGTCATCGTCCGGTGGCTCGCCCTCGTCCTCGCCGACGCCCGGCGGCACGTCGAGTCCGTCGGCATCCTGATGACGGAGGCCCGCGGCGCAGGCACCGGGACGCCTCGCCGAGTCCTCGGCATCGATCTCGGGGAGCGCCGAATCGGAGTGGCCTTGGGCGACCTGGACGCCCGCACCGCCACGCCGCTCACCACCTTGAGTAGGGCCAGGACCGTAGCTGAGGACGCGCTCGTCCTATCGCGACTTGCGACGGAACAACGAGCCACGGGTCTGGTCGTAGGATTGCCACTGGACATGAACGGCGGCGAAGGCTTGCAGGCGATCCGGACGCGGGAATGGGCAGTGGCAGTGGCAGGCGCCATAGGGCTGGCGCTGCGATTCCGAGACGAGCGCCTCTCCAGCGAGCGAGCCGAGCACCGCGTCGGACTGCCCGCCAGAGGCCGCTCGGGCGGACCGCCGACGGCTGCGCAACGGGACGCCCATCGGGCTCGCATCGACAGAGAAGCGGCGGCCGTTATCCTCCAGGACGAGCTGGACGCCTCGGTCGCAGAGAAGGGGAGCTAGACGCCCGATGACGGTTCGCAACGGCGGGAAGCCGAGGTCGGGGAGACGGAGTGGCCCACAGGCCAATGGAGCCAGGCGGACAGTTGTCGACATGGGGTGGGACGACTTCGTTCCTCCGACCGCCGAAGACCTGGCCGAGGGCCGGCGCCCCGCGTCACGGGACATCGAGCGCGACTACCGCTCGAGTCGATCGAGCGGCCGCGGCCACTTCATCCGCTTCGCGCTCTTCACGCTCCTGCTGGGCGGGCTCGTCGTCGGCGGGCTGTATTTCGTGGCCCGACCGATCGCCCTCAACGGCATCGTCGGCTGGGCTGCGGACAACCCGACCGCGCTGAAGTTGCCGTTCATCTCGGAGATCGTCCGCAGTGAGCTGGGCTCCAGTCTCACGCAGCCGGTCGATGCCCAGGACCAGAACGCCATCGTCGTCATCATCGACCCCGGCGAGACGCCGAGGGAGATCGCGGATCAGCTGGTCAAGGCCGGCGCGATAGCCGATGCCCGAGCCTTCATGTTCCAGGCAATCGAACGGGACGTGACCTCGGACTTCCAGATAGGCCGGCACGTCGTGAGCAGGTCCCTCACGGTGGACCAGATCGTTTCCATTCTGATCCAGCCACCCATGGTCCCGCCGTTCGTCCGCATCACCTTCCGTGAGGGGCTGAGGATCGAGCAGATGGTGGCCAAGCTCGAGGACATCGAGGCCAACCCGGTCGATCCAAGCGCCCCGCTGCGGATGAACGTGGCCCAGTTCTACGCGCTGGCTGTAAACCCGCCCGCCGAACTGGTCGCCAACTACCCGTGGTTGAAGCTGCCCGCGGGAGCCTCGCTGGAAGGCTTCCTGTTCCCGGCGACGTACGACGTCGCCCCGGACACGACGCCGATCCAGCTGCTTAGCATGCTGCTCGATGCCTTCGCCAGCCACGCCCCGCCGGCGCTGCTGCAGCTGAAGCCGGATCAGATCTATCAGAAGGTTCAGATCGCGGCTCTCGTCGAAAGCGAGGCCAAGGTCGACTCCGACCGGCCCCTCATCGCCGGGGTGTACGTCAACAGGCTCAATCCGAAGCTGTGGCCGACCGGGCTGTTGGATGCCAACCCGACTCTCAACTACGCCAACGACTCGCTCTGGCTGCAGGATCCGGCCAACCCCATCGCTACATGGGTCAACTACACGTTCTGGACATCCATCAAGACGCCGGGCGCGCTCAGCAAGGTCGTCTTCCCGGGGAAGCTGGCCGGATACAACACGTACAGTCACGCCGGCCTGCCACCCGCGCCGATCTGCTCGCCCAGCGGGCCCTCGCTACTGGCCGCTATGTCACCCGACACGACCGACGGTTATCTGTACTTCCTGGCCAAGAACGACGGCAGCGGCACGCATGCCTTCGCCAAGACGCAGGCCGAACAGGACGCCAACGCCAAGAAGTACGGCTACACGCAGTAGCGCCGCGGTCTCGCTACCATGAGGCCATGACGAATCTCGTGCGGCCACTGCCACATCCGGCGGATTTCCCCGCACCGCCGAGTGTTGCAGATCGGGCGCGTTGGGCAGAGGCGGATGCGGGCGCGCGACCCCAGCGGCTGGCCCGTCTGCGGGCGCGGCTGCGCGAGGCGGGCATCGACGCTTATTTCGGCGTTCGGTCCGAGCACATGCGCTACCTGACGGGTTTCGTCCTCGACGACGGCGAGGATCGCCTCGCCGGCAATTCGGGGCGGTTCCTCGTCTCCGGCGACGAGCTCGTCGTTCTCGCCGACAGCCGATACCGGCTCCAGGCGGCAGCGCAGGCGCCCGCGGCGCGCGTGGAAGCTGCGACCTACGACCTGGCGGCCGACTGGCCGGCGCTCGTCAGGCGCATCGGCGCGCGGCGCGTTGCCGCCGAAACGGGGTTCATAGGCCACCAGCTCTGGCTGCAGCTTGAGCGAGCGGCGCCGGAGGTGGAGCTCGTGGAGGTCGCCGGCTGGGTGGAGGGCGATCGGTCCGTGAAGGAGCCGTCCGAGACGGAGCGGATTCGGGCTGCCTGCGCCGTCGCCGACAGGGCTCTGGCGTCGATCCTGCGGCGAATCAAGCCCGGCCAGACGGAGCGCGACCTGGCCCTGGCGCTGGAGTGGGAAATACGGACCGGCGGCGCGGACGCGCTAGCTTTCGGGATCGCCTGCCTGGCCGGCCCGGACGCGGCGTTGCCGCACGGCTCGCCTTCCGACCGCGAGGTCCGCATCGGTCAGGTGCTCCTGTTCGACTTCGGGGCGATGGTGGACGGCTACCGCAGCGACATGACACGGACGCTGTTCGTCGGCGAACCGAATTCCCGCGACCGGCGCATCTACGACATCGTGGCCGAGGCGCAGCAGGCGGCCATTGACCGGCTCGCCGCCGCGGCCAGCGGGGAGCTGCCCGTCCCCGGCGGACGCGAGGCGGACGCCGCGGCTCGCCGGATCATCGAGGAATCCGGTCACGGCGACCACTTCGGCCACGGCACGGGGCATGGCATCGGCCTGGCCACGCACGAGTTGCCGTCCTTGAGCCGCGTGGCCGGTGACGATCCGCTGCCAAGCCCCACGGTCTTCAGCGTCGAGCCCGGCATCTACCTGGACGGCGAGACGGGAGTTCGGATCGAGGACCTTGTCCTGTTCGACAGAGCCGCGGGCAAGCTCGAGCGCTTGACCGGTTTCCCCCGGGAGGTTCTCGTCGTTGGCGTGTGAGATCGGACGCGGCCGCAGCCGCTACGCTCGCGCGCACCGCTCGGACCCCGACAGGCAATCGCCCCGCCTGCCGCCTCGGCTACAATCCAGGCTCGGCGGGATGTTCGCTGAACGTCTCCGCGCCAGCCTCGGGAGTTCTCCGCGACCATGATCTCGACAAGTGACCTGCGCAAGGGTGTGGCCATCGAGCTCGACGGCGAACTCTGGCAGATTCTCGACTACCACCACATAAAGATGGGGCGAGGTTCGGCCCAGGTCCGCATCAAGCTTCGCAACATCAAACGCGGCCAGACGGTAGAGCGCAGCTTCCAGGCCGGCGAGAAGTGGCCCCGCGCCCAGCTCGAGCATCGGCAGATCCAGTATCTCTATTCGGACGGCAGCGACTACCACTTCATGGAAACCGAGAGCTACGAGCAGTTCCACCTGACTGCCGAGCAGCTCGACGACGTGGTCAACTACCTCAAAGACGGCATGCTCCTCGAGCGGACCAGCTACGAGGGCGACACGATCGGCGTCGAGCTGCCCGTGGCGGTGGACCTCAAGGTCATCGAGACGGAGCCGGGTTTCGCTGGAGATACACAGACGGGCGCTCGCAAAGCGGCCAAGCTGGAAACGGGCCTCATCATCCAGGTCCCGATCTTCGTGAGCGAAGGCGACACGGTTCGGGTAGACACTCGTACCGGCGAGTATCAGACGCGTCTCTGATCCCGATTCTCGGGCTGGCGGGCGCGGTCGAGCAGAGGAGCGGCGGTTGAGTCGCGGCGATCCGCCCGAGAGCCACCGGCTGTGGGACGATCTCCCGCCCAGGGATTCCGTGGCTCGCCGCGGCCGGCGCAACGACCCTCCAGATTGGGCGCTGCCCGCCTGGGATGCCATAGTCGATCCGCCGGCCCAGGCCGAGCCGCCGGCAGAGGCGCCCCCAGCGCGCGCTTCAGACGCGCCGCCGGCGAGCTCGTCCGGCAGGCCGGCGCCGGCAGCCTCCGAGTTCGGCCTCCGGATCCTTGGAGTGAGCGAGGTGACTCGCGCCGTCCGCGATGCGGTCCGCTCCGAGCCCGCCCTTCGGGACGTGTGGGTCGAAGGGGAGGTCGGCCGAATGACGGTGTCGTCCGCCGGCCACTGCTACTTCACCCTGAAGGACGAGCGCAGCCAGCTGGCCTGCGTCTTCTTCCGAGACGACCGCGTCGCATCCCCGTTCGAAGCCCGAACCGGCCTGCGTGTCGTCGTCCACGGGCGCGTCGACGTCTTCGAGTCCCAGGGCCTCTATCAGCTCTACGTTTCGAGCGTCCAGCCGGCCGGCTTCGGCGACCTCGCCCTTCGGTTCGAGGCGCTCAAGGCCAGGCTCGCGGCCGAGGGGCTCTTCGACTCGGCCCGAAAGAGGCCGCTACCCTTCCGGCCGGCGGTGATCGGTGTAGTCACGAGCGCCACGGGCGCCGTCTGGCACGACATCTGCCAGGTGATAGGGCGCCGCTGGCCGCTGGCGCGGCTCGTGCTGTCCTCCTGCCAGGTCCAGGGCGACGGGGCAGCGGCGAGCGTCGTGGCCGGGCTGGAGAGGCTCGCCCGTTGGGGCGACGCGTTGCGCGCCGAGGGCAGAGCCCAAGAGGCGCCGGCCGTGGTCATCCTGGCCCGTGGCGGCGGGTCATTGGAGGATCTGTGGTCGTTCAACGACGAGCGGGTCGTCCGGGCCGTGGTCGCCCACCCCGTGCCGGTGGTGTGCGGCGTGGGCCACGAGGTGGACGTGACTCTCGCCGACTTCGCCGCGGACGTCAGGGCGCCCACTCCATCGGCCGCGGCCGAGCTGGTCGTTCCGGATCGCGCGGAAGTGGCGGCCGCCGTGGCCGAGCTCGAACGGCGCGGCCGCAGTCGCGTTCTGGCCGCCATGACTTGGTCGCGCAACGAGCTGGCGGCCGAGGGCCGAGCCCTCGAGCGGTTGAGGCCGGGCGCTCAGCTCGCTCAGGCCCGCGAACGGGCCGGCCATCTCCTCGATCGAGCGACTCGTGCGCTGCGAGATGAGATAGCTCTCCGGCGGGGGCTCGAAGCGGGGGTTCTGGCGCGACTGGCTCCGGTCGCCGAGGGGAGCCTGGCCGTGGCGCGCGCCTCCGTGGAACGGAATGCCGCATCGCTGCATGCTCTCGGGCCGCAGGCAACGCTGGACCGTGGCTACGCGATCGTCCGTCGCGATTCCGACGGCCTGGTGGTCAGGGATCCGGGTGAGGCGCCGGCAGGCATCAAGCTGTCGATCAGGGTTGCGCGCGGAGAGGTGGCCGCGCGTGTCGAGGACGCAGCCTCGGCCGGTGGTCGGACATGATCGAGATGGCCGTCTGGGCGGCAGCCCTGGTGGTGGCCGCCATCGTCGCGTTCGGGATATCGGTCCGTTTCGGTATGCTCCTCGGGAGACGCCTGGACGGCGTTCAGGAAGACCGGTCTTCGGCCGGTGAGCCACCACTTGTCGGCGAGGCCGGCCAGGAGGAAATGGGCGGTGAGTGACCAACCGGGCCTCGAGGCGGCCGTCGACATCGCTTCGCTTTCATTCGACGATGCATTGACCGAGCTGCAGCGGACGGTCTCCGAGCTCGAGCAGGGCGGATTGCCCCTCGAGCGCTCGCTGGCGCTCTACGAACGCGGGGTGGCCCTCCACGAGCGCTGCGCGGCGTTGCTAGGCCAGGCCGAGCTCCGTGTCCAGCGACTCCTGGAGCGATCGTCGGGGGCTCTCGAGATTGCCGAAGCGCGAGCCGGCGAGGCCCTGGACCAGGAATAGGGCGTCACGGATCGCTCTGCAGGTCCGTCGGCAACTCTCCGAGCGTCGGTCGGCAGGAGCGGTAGACTGCCGCCAGACAAACGAGGCGCCAGACCGCTCCAAGGAGAGGCGCCTCCGGCACGGGTGCGGACGAGGGATCCGCCAAGGAGCAGATGAACTTGGCCATCCTGCCCGGGCTTCAGGGCCCCAGCGACCTGCGCGGTCTCAGCGACGCGGAACTCCAGGCGTTGGCGGCAGAGATCCGCGAATACATCATCGCGACGGTCGCGAAGACGGGCGGCCATCTGGGGTCGTCCCTCGGTGTCGTGGAACTGACGTTGGCGCTGCACCGGGTCTTGGAATCGCCACGCGACAAGATCGTCTGGGACACGGGCCATCAGGCCTACGCCCACAAGCTTCTGACGGGACGCTACTCGCGTTTCGCGACTCTGCGGCAGCTGGGCGGCATCGGCGGGTTCCCCAGACGTCAAGAGTCCGAGCACGACGTCTTCGATGGCGGGCACGCCGGCACCGGGTTGTCCATCGCGCAGGGTCTGGCTACCGCCAGAGACCTGCGCCACTCGATGGAGCGAATCGCGGTTGTGGTTGGCGACGCGGCGCTCATCAGTGGTCTATCGCTCGAGGCTCTCAACGATATCGGGCACCGCCAGACCCAGCTCCTGATCGTGCTGAACGACAACGCCATGTCGATCAGCCCCACCGTCGGTGCGTTCAGCCAGTACTTCTCGACCCTGAAGCTCTCCTCGGCCTGGAGGCAGAGCAAGACCGCCTACGACCAGATAGTCGAGGCTCTGCCGGTGGTCGGCCAACCGGCCCTTTCGCTGTCGCGCCGCATCCGGCGCATGGTGGTCAACTTCGCCCAACCCGGCCAGCTGTTCGAGGACCTCGGGATCACGTACCTGGGCGTCATACCGGGCCACAACATTCGCGGCCTGGAGCACATCTTCCGGGCGGCTCTCGACGTGCCGGGCCCCGTTCTGGTCCATGTCCGAACCCGCAAGGGTCGAGGCTACAGGCCCGCGGAACGCGACCAGATAGGGTTCCACGGCGCCGCGCTTCCACCGATGCCGGATCTGCCGGACGGCTCCGTCGTGGCCGCGACGCAGGGCCCGAGCTCGCATCCCCAGTTGACCGGCCCGGCGCTGGCTCGCAAGGAGAGCGCCATGCCGGTCCCCGGCCGCTTCGACGAGGCTCCGGTCGAGCCGTCAGGCAACGGCAACGCGTTGGCCGGGGGTGCGGACATGGGCACACCTTCCGAGGCCGCCAGAAAGGCGGCCGCCAACCGGCCGCCCAACTACACGTTCCACTTTGCCCGGGAGTTGATCGAACTCGCGGCCACCGACAGGCGCATCGTGGCGGTCACGGCCGGGATGCCGACCGGAACCGGCCTCCATCTGTTCCAGGAAAGGTTCCCGGACCGCTTCATCGACGTTGGCATCGCCGAGCAGCACGCAGTAGCGCTCTCGGCGGGCATGGCCCTGGCCGGGGAACGGCCAGTCGTGGCTCTGTACTCCACTTTCCTGCAGCGCGCCTTCGACCAGGAGGTTCACGACGTCTGCCAGAACGACCTGCCGGTGGTGATCGCCGTGGATCGGGCCGGGCTCGTTGGCGAGGACGGCACCAGCCACCAGGGCATGTTCACCATTCCGAGCCAGCGCCAGCTGCCCGCCATGGTCATCGCCAGCCCGAAGGACGAACAGGAGCTGCGCTCCCTGGTGCGGACGGCGTTCGCCCAGGACCACCCATTCTCGCTCCATTACCCGCGCGATCCCGGGTTTGGCGTTCCGGTCCGGGAGCCCCAGGTCCTGCCGGTCGGCGTCGGCGAGTTGCTGCGCGAGGGGCGCCACATCCTCATCGTCGGCTTCGGGCCAATCGTCGAGAGAGGCCGGCAGGCCGCCGATATGCTCGAAGCGGAGGGCTGGTCCGTCGGTTTGATCAATGCGCGCTTCGCCAAGCCTCTCGACCGGCAGCTCATCCTGGACCAGGCCCGTGGCAAGGTGCTGCTGGTCACTCTCGAGGAGAGCGTCGTCACCGGCGGTTTCGGTGCCGGTGTGCTGGAGGCGCTCGAGGACGCGCGGCTGGCCGACCCCGCCTATCGCGACGTCGCGGTTCGGATAATCGGCATTCCGGCGGACCGCTTCGTCGAGCATGGGTCCGTCGATCAGCTGCGGCGCCTTCTTCGCCTCGACGCCGCGGGGATCGCGGAGCAGATTCGCGAGACGCTGGCCCGACTCAAGGCCAGTCCGGAGGCCGCCGCTGCGAACGCTCCGGTCGACGACTCGCGAATCGGCGCCAGGTCCTCCTAGTCTCGCGATTGGGCCGGCGTGCCAGCGCAGCACGAGATGAGCCGGGTGTGCCACGATTGATGGCATGAGCCCTGCCGCAGACCGACCCACGCGCCAGCGCCTGGACCAGCTCCTGGTCGAGCGTGGCCTGGCCGGGTCTCGAACCCGCGCCCAGGCCCTCGTCATGGGCGGTCACGTGCGCGTCGGCGAGGGCGAGGCCGCGCGTGCGGACCGTAAGCCTGGCGACCTCGTCCAGAGGACCATCGCCCTGGAAGTGGAGGCGCCGCCGCCGTTCGTCTCACGAGGTGGTTTGAAGCTCCGGGCCGCGCTGGACTTCTTCGGGATCGAGCCCGCCGGCCTGGTGTGCCTGGACGTCGGCTCCTCCACGGGCGGCTTCACGGACCTCCTGCTGCAGCGCGATGCCAGTCGCGTCTATTCGGTGGACGTTGGACGGGGTCAGCTGGCGGAGGCTCTGAAGCACGACGCGCGCGTCGTCTCCATGGAGCGCACCAACGCCCGCGCGCTTGGGCCCGGCGTGCTCCCGACCGCCGTCGGTCTGGCGGTCGTTGACGTCTCCTTCATCTCGCTGAACCGGATCCTGCGGCCGGTGGCAACGTGCTTCGGACCGCTCGGCGGCCGGATCGTCGCGCTGGTCAAGCCACAGTTCGAAGCCGGGCGGAGGCAGGTCCGGGACGGAGTCGTGCGCGATCCCGAGATCCACCGCCAGACCCTGGAGACGGTCGCGCACTACGCCCTCGGGATCGGCCTGAAGCTGCGGAACGCCATCGCCTCGCCGCTGACCGGCCCCGCCGGAAATCGAGAGTTCTTCCTGGAGCTGGAGGTGCCGCCGGGCTATCTCGCGGTGGAGAGCAAGCCGGTGGACCTGCCGGACGAGTGGTCGCGCAGATTCGGAGAGCTGGCCGGGGCATGAAGCTCAGCAGTCTGGGATTCGCCTACAACCCGACCAAGGAGGCGGCGCTCGACCTTCGCGAGCGCGCGTAGGGGTGGTGCGAAGTCAGGGGCATCGCCCACTGGGCCGCCCCGGCCGGGGAGCTGGAGGTCCTGCTGGAGCGGCTGCCCGGCACCGGCGCACTGGTCGTTCTGGGCGGAGACGGTACCTTCCTGCGGGCGGCGCGGGCCGTGGCGGAGGTGGATGTGCCGCTCCTGGGCGTGAACCTCGGCAAGGTGGGCTTCCTGTCGAAGGTCGAGACCCACGGATTGGAGGCCGTTCTGGGGCAGCTCGTCCAGGGCGATTTCAGCCTGGAGAATCGGATGGCGTTGCAGGCCACGATCCATCCGGGTGGACGCAGTGAACCCGGCGAGACGTTCTTCGCCCTGAACGAGATCGCCGTGGCCCGCGGCTCTCTGGCCCGCGTATGTCGGGTCGAGGTGGAGATCGGTCCCTCGCACCTGGCCACGTTCACCGCCGACGGAATCGTGGTTTCCAGCCCCACTGGATCGACCGGCTACTCGTTCTCAGCCGGCGGGCCAATCGTCGATCCCACGGGCCGGAACCTGGTCGTCACCCCGATCGCCGGCTATCTCTCCGCGATACGGTCCGTGGTAGTGAGCCCGCGCCACACCGTTCGATGCCGCGTCGTAGACGCCTATGACGTCCTGATGAGCGTCGACGGCCGTGAGGATCGCAGGCTTGCCATCGGAGACGTGGTGTCGGTGTGCGAAATGGGCAGGCCGATCCGGTTCATCGAACCCCGCGGAGCGGTGCCGTTCTGGGATCTGCTCCGTCAGAAATCGGAGCTGCTCCCGTCATGACCGGTGGCGTCGGGACGGACTTCGACACCGAGGGAGTGGAGACCGTCGCCTCTGGTTCGGCCTCTTCGGACGTCCTGAGCGAATCGAACCCGGAGGCGGTGCCGATCGTCGCGGGCCGGCTCACGGACTTGAGCGTCCACGATCTGGCCCTCATCGACCGGGTGAAGATCGCCTTCGAACCCGGCCTCAACGTCCTGACGGGGGAGACCGGCGCCGGCAAGAGCCTGCTCATCGACGCCCTGGGCCTGGCGGTCGGAGCGAGGGCGGATACCTCTCTGGTTCGGCACGGTTCGGATGCGGCGCGAGTGGAGGCGCTCTTCGATCGCCTGCCCGAGCCGATGATCTGCATGCGCGAGGTTTCTGCCGCGGGCCGCTCGACGGCTCGGATAGACGACGAGGCCGTCACTGCCGCGCGCCTCTCCGAGACGGCAGGGCGCCTGGTCGAGATCCACGGGCAGCACGATCAGCAGCGGCTCCTCGACGAGCGCTGGCAGCGGGAGTTGCTCGACTCGTTCGGCCGCCTGGAAGGAGAGCGCGCCGTCATGGTCGCGGCCGTGGAGGCCTGGGGCCGGAACCAGGTGGCCCTGGCGGAGCTGGCGCTGGACCCGCGCGAGCTGGCCAGGCGGCTCGAGCTGGAGGACCACCAGGCCGACGAGATCGCCGCTGCCAGGCTGCGGGCGGGCGAGGCGGACGAGATCAGGGCGCGTCTGGCCGCGGCTCAACATGCCGAGACCATCGCGCGAGGAAGCATCGAGATCCACGAGGCCCTGGCGGGAGAGGGGAGCGGCGCACGAGAGGTCACGGCCGCTGCCGCCCAGCGGGCCCGCGAGCTGGCCCGGCTGGACGATCGCTACGGCCAGGTGGCGGAGCGGCTGCACGGCCTGTCGGCGGAACTGGAGGATGCGGCCGCGGAGGCGCGCGACCTGGCGCAGACCGTAGAGCACGATCCGGCGGCTCTGGCTCGAATGGAAGAGCGGCTCTCCCTGATCTACTCCCTGGAGCGCAAGTACGGCGAGGACGAGGCGGCCGTGATCGCCTACGGCGAGAAAGCCGCGGAGGAGGCCGCTCGACTGCGCGTCCTGGAGGCGTCGCGTGAGTCGCGCCAGGCCGAGGCGGCACGCTTGCTGGTGGACGTAGCGGCGGCCGGTCGGGAACTGACGAGCGGTCGCACGGCCGCTGCCGGGCGCCTGGCGAGCGCGGTAGAGGCGGCCCTGGCCGGCCTTGGGTTCCGCCGGATCGCGTTCAAGGTGGCGGTCACGCGCCGCCCGGCCGGACTCGCCGAACCGGCCGTGGAGCTGGACGGGCAACGCGTCGCCTTCGATGCCAGCGGCCTGGACGCGGTGGCGTTCCTGATCGCCCCCAACCCAGGCGAACCCGCCCGGCCACTGGCTCGAATCGCGTCCGGGGGGGAGCTGTCTCGCGTGGCGCTCGCGATCAAGCAGATCCTGGCCGAGGCGGATCGCACGCCCACGCTTGTCTTCGACGAGATAGACACCGGCATCGGCGGTCGAAGCGCCGAGCCGGTGGGCCGCAGCCTGTGGGAGCTGGCCCGGACGCACCAGGTTCTGTGCGTCACGCACCTCGGCCAGATCGCGGCCTACGCCGACGCCCAGTTCCGGATCGAGAAGCGGCAGCGTGATGGCCGGACCGTGACGGAGGTCCACCGGGTGGAGGGATCGGAACGGATCGCCGAGCTGGCGCAGATGCTGGCCGGGGCCGAGGGCGGCGCGGCCGCCAGGGCGAGCGCCGAGGAGCTTCTAGAACGAGCCGAGGCCTGGCGGCGGACAGGCGAGGGCAGATGAGATGGGCGGCGCGACGGCTGGCTCGACGGACCGTCTGAGCGTCGCGATCGACGACTTCCTGCTCCATCTGCGCGTGGAACGAGGCCTCTCCCCGGCGACCCTGGCCGCCTACCGCGCGGATCTCCTGGACTTCGCGGCCAGTCGCGGCGCATCGGCCGCTTGGGACACCTCCTCCGAAGTTGCGATCCGCTACCTGGGCATGCTCGGATCGCCGGGGCCGGGCCGGCGGCACGCCCTTCGACCCACCACTCTGCGGCGCCGGGCGGCCTCGTTGCGCGGCTTCTACCGCTTCTGCTTCGCGGAGAGGCTCATCGCGATGGACCTGGCGGCCCGATTCGACCTGCCCCGCCAGCCGCGGTTGCTGCCCGAGGTGTTGAGCGTTGACGAGGTCGACGCGCTCCTGAGCGCGAGCACCGACGAGACGGCGGTCGGTGTGCGGGACCGAGCGCTCCTCGAGCTGCTGTACGCCTCGGGATTGCGGATATCGGAGGCCGTCGGCCTGGACCTCGACGACATCGCGCTGGACGCGGGTCTGGTCCGTGTCGTCGGCAAGGGCGATCGTGAGCGCCAGGTTCCGGTCGGCGAGGTGGCTCTGGCCTGGCTGCGTCGCTACGTTTCCGAAGTCCGGCCCGGGCTGCTGGCAGGATCACGCGCGGACGGCCGCCGCGGCGGACCGGTCTTCCTGTCGGTTCGGGGTGAGCGGCTCGATCGCAGAAGGGGATGGGAGATACTCGTCGCGGCGGCCAGGATTGCCGGTCTACGGGATGGAATCAGCCCTCATACGCTCCGCCACTCCTTCGCCACCCACCTCCTGGAGGGAGGGGCGGACCTGCGCATCGTTCAAGAGTTGCTAGGACATGCGAGCATCAGCACGACACAGCTGTACACACATCTGACTGGCGAGCGGATCAAGGACGTATATGCTCGTGCCCATCCACGGGCGTGACGGCATGGAGCAGCCCGGCGGACGGGCCATGAAGGAGAAGAGGATGAGCTACGCGGATACATTGCTGGCGAAGGACGAGCAGATCCTCTACAGAGCGAGGCAGCACTGGCTGGCGCCCCTTTCGGATGCGCGCAACCCTCTCCTGATCCTGTTGGCCGGGCTCGTCCTGACGCTGATCGAGCATCAGGTCCTGAACTGGGGATTCAGGAGCACGGTCCCTGTGTACGTCGTAGACCTGGTCCTGGTGGTGGTGGCGCTCGTCTGGATCGGGATCGTCTACCTAACCTGGAGGGCCGAGGAGTACATCATCACAAACCGCCGTGTTCTCAAGGTCGAGGGGGTGCTTGACAAGAAGAGCGGCGACAGCTCGCTCGACAAGATCAACGACGCAGTCCTGAGGCAGGGCCTCCTGGCCAGGATGTTGCACTATGGCGATCTCGAGGTCCTGACGGCGAACGAAGAGGGCATCGACAAATATCAGATGCTGGCGAATGTCGTCGACTTCAAGAAGGCCATGCTCAACGCCAAGAACTACCTCGAGGACGGCGGTCGACGGCCGGGCATGAGTTCCGCCGCCGCGGCTGCCCCGGCCACGGCTGCCTCGGCCAGGCAGGCAGGCACGGACGACGTGACCGCAACGCTGGCCAAGCTCGCGGATCTGCGCGACAAGGGCGCGATCACGCCGGCCGAGTACGAAGCGAAGAAGGCCGAGCTTCTCGGCCGCATCTAGCTCCTGAGAGGCCGAGGGGCGGCCGGTTCCGTACGGGCGCCCCTTCCGCCCCGTATTCACGAAGACGAGGTCCGGGTTTGGATTCTTACCAGCTCGCTGTTGCCGTCATCTGGATCGCGCTCTTCCTGCTCGTGGCGGGGCCGGTGCATGAGTGCGCTCATGCCATCGCAGCGTGGAGGCTCGGCGATGGGACGGCCAAGTTGTTCGGGCGGATCACGCTCAACCCGTTCGTGCACTTCGATCCCGTGGGCGGGTCGCTGCTGATCTTGAGCGTCCTGCTCGCCGGTCGGGGATTCGGATGGGCCAAGCCGACGCCGGTCAATCCATACAACCTCCGCGGCCGCCACGCCGACTCCATGGTTGCCGCGGCCGGCCCGTTGTCGAACCTGGTGCTCGCCGCCCTCTTCGCGATTCCGTTTCGGATCTTGTGGGCAGACGGCGTGGCACCGGACAACACCTCGGCGATCGAGATGGTGCAGCTCGTCTGCTACCAGGGCATCTGGCTGAATGTGATACTGATGCTCTTCAACTTCATCCCGATCCCGCCCCTCGACGGCTCGCACGTGCTGTTCGACTTTCTCGACCCCCGCACTTCTCGCGACCTTCGCGAAGCTCTCAACCGGTACGGACTGATCTTGCTGGTCGTCTTCATCCTGTTCGCGGGTCAGGTGATCGTGCCCCTCGGTCGGCCGATCGTCAGTTTCCTGACCGGCCTTCCGATCCAGATCATCTAGCGTCAATTCGTGCGTGGCTGGTGGGCGTCGAAGATCAGGCGGACCTGGGCGTACGTGCGGGCCGGAGTCTCGGCTGCTGAGCGTGAAGGGCTGGTCGGCTGGCTGGAGCCCCCGCAGCTGGGGCTGTTCGATCGCATGCACGTCGCCGATCGGCGCCACGGTCTGGACGTGGTGGCCGATCTGCGCGGGCGCGGCGTCGTCGACCGCGACCTGCTTGTCGCCGGGCTGCTGCACGACTGTGGCAAGGGCGATCGAATTCGACTCGTGCACCGCGTGGCCTGGTCGCTGGGGGAGCGCTACGGCGCCTGGATCTGGCGGGTCAGCGCCCGCCTGCCGACTTTTCGCGCGGGCCTGGCCTCGCTGCGCAACCATGCCGTCCGTTCGGCTACCCTGGCCGCAGAGGCCGAGTGCAGTCCACGAACGGTCGATTTGATCCGAACCCAGGAAGCCCCCACGGATGACGACGGACGCCTTCTCCGGGCCGCCGATGAGGCCAACTAGATGACCGACATCGCCACCGCCCGATACCGGGAGTCGAGCCGCAACGGGTTGACGGACGCGCTGCCGAGGCCGGGGAGCGCGCCGCAAGTGGCCTTTGGCGACGGGCGGGTCGAGAGCGCCACGAACGTTCGGCTGGAGGATTTCGACGGGCCGCTGGCGCTCCTGCTGGCGCTCATCGAGGCCCGCCAGCTGGACGTCCTGGCCGTTCCGCTGGGCGGCCTGGCCGAAGCCTATCTGGATGCCCTGGCGGCTCTCGAGGGAGACCGGCTCGGTAACGTCTCCGCGTTCGTGGCCGTGGCCGCGCAGCTGATCCTGATCAAGAGCCGGGCGATTCTGCCCAGACCGCCGAAGACCGCGGCGATTCCGCTGGACGACGAGCCCGATCCCGAGGCCGAACTGCGTGCCCGACTTGTCGAATACCGCCGCTTCCGCGACGCGGGCCTCGCGCTCGGCGAGCGCTACGGCGTCGGCCGCCTGTTCCGTCGCGATGCCGACGTGGCCAGCAGCGCCGGTCGAGCCGGCGCCAGACCGCCGGAGCGGCCGCCATTGCCCGTCTCGATCCTCGTGGGAGCTCTCGGACGGCTGGCGCGCGTCGTCCCCGAGACCCCGCTTCCGGCCGAGATCGTCGGCCGCGTGATCACCCTGGCCGAGCGAACGGCCATCATCAGGGAGGCGCTGCGCGACTCGGACACGATCGTTCTGCAGGAACTGCTCGGGGGCGTTCATGACCGGGTCCTGGTTACGGTCACATTCCTGGCGGCGCTGGAGCTTGCCAAGCGTCGCGAAATCACCCTGGAGCAGGCCGAGCCGTGGGGACCGATCATCGCGCGCCGGCTGTCGGAAACCGTGAGCGAGGCCGAGATCGACGAGAGCCTGGAGCCCTTGGCGTGACATACGACCGTGGCCATCCCGAGCCGAGCGTAGTGTCGGAAGGGTTCGAGCCCGCAGGCGAGGCCGCGGAGACAGATGGGGCCGCCTCCGAGGTCGGGCCGGGCGAGCTGACCGAGACTCAGCTCGAGGCGCTGCTGTTCGTCGCCGAGCGCCCTCTGGCGCGGTCTGAGATAGCCCAGCTCGCGGGTGTCGATCGCGAGACGGTGGACGCCCGCACCGGGGATCTGCAGGTCAGCCTGGCCGTGAGGGGCATCCGTCTGGTGGAGTCCGGGGAGCGGATCGAGCTGGCGACGGCTCCTGAGGCGGGCCGGCTCATCGCCCGCTACGTCGGCGCGGACGCCCCGCGCCTGTCGACCCCTTCGCTGGAGACGCTGGCTATAGTCGCGTACCGTCAGCCATGCACCCGGGCCACGATCGAGCGGATCCGGGGAGTGGATTCCGACTACACGCTCCGGACGCTGATGCATCGCCGCCTGGTCACAGAGCTGGGCCGCTCGGAGGCTCCGGGGCGGCCGATCCTCTACGGCACCGGCTTCGACTTCCTGGAACGGTTCGGCCTGACGAGCCTCGATCAGCTGCCGCCCCTCGAACCCGAGATCGCGGCGCGCCTCTTCGACGGCACGCAGGTCGGCCAGGGTGAAGCGGAGGCCGGCTGAGTGGTGCGGGCGCGTCTGCAGAAGGTCATGGCCGACGCGGGCGTCGGGTCTCGCCGCGGCAGCGAGGATCTGATCAGGGCC
The DNA here is from genome assembly GCA_041494645.1 of Candidatus Limnocylindria bacterium. GTDB lineage: Bacteria > Chloroflexota > Limnocylindria > Limnocylindrales > CSP1-4 > Fen-1039. Next base: position 5,539 of record JBGQBD010000007.1, on the reverse strand, counting down.
GGGCGTGTGACTGTCGATGGCCGTCCGGCTGCCATCGGAGAGAAGGTCGATCCGAGCCTGCAGCGCGTCGAGGTCGACGGCAAGCCGCTGCCGGCGACTGCCGGGCCCCGTTCCTACTGGGCCCTGAACAAGCCTGCGGGCGTGATCTCGACGGTGCGGGACCGCCATGCCGAGCAGACCGTGATGGAGCTGCTCCCCCTGGAGGCCCGGCGCGGCACCCGCCTCTACCCGGTGGGGCGGCTGGACGAGGAGTCGGAAGGGCTCCTGCTCTTCACGGATGACGGCACATGGGCGAATCTGCTGCTCCATCCGCGCTACGGGGTCGAACGGGAGTACATGGTGGGCCTGGATCGATCCGTGACGAAGGCGCAACGCGGGGCCCTCAAGGACGGCATCGAACTCGAGGAGGGTCTGGCGCGGCTCGATCGGCTGGAGGACGCCACGCCGGCCCAGGTTCGGAGCATGTTGGACCTCCTGGAGCCGCACCATGAGGAGTTGCGCTGGTATCGCGTCGTTCTGGCTCAGGGCTGGAAGCGCCAGATCAGGCGTATGTTCGAATCCGTCGGGGCGCCCGTCCGCCGCCTCGTGAGGGTCCGGGTCGGGACGCTGAAGCTGACCGACCTGCGCGCCGGCGAGGCCCGACCGTTGACGCACCAGGAGGCGACCCAGCTGGCGTCCCGGGCCCGGGCCGAGGCACGCGGCCGACCGGCCCCCTCGGCACCGGCGCTTTCGGCGCGCAGCGACCCGCATCCGAGCGACTAGCCCAAGACGGGCGTCGCTCCGGGAGGACAATCTCGCTGCGGCGCCACGCTATCCTGCGAGCGTGAGCGACGATAGCCAGACCCCCGGGCACCCCGTTCGACTCCCCGTTGTCGCCCTCGACGGGCCCAGCTCCAGCGGCAAGAGCACCGTCGGTGCGGAGGCCGCCCGCCGGCTGCGCTACCGCTTCTGCGACACGGGCCTGCTCTACCGGGCCGTGACCTGGCTGGCGCTCGAGCGCGGCGTGCCGGCCACGGATGCGGCGGCCGTCGTTCCACTCGCCGCCGAGGTCCATCTGATGGGTGACGCGCGGGGCCGCCTCCGGCGGGTCGAGGCAGACGGCCGCGATGTCACGGCCGAGGTCCGTGGCGCGGCCGTGGATCGATCCGTATCGGACTACTCGCGCGTGCCGGAGCTGAGAGCCGCCCTCGTGCCCCGCCAGCGGGCCATCGCCGCCGAGGGCGGGATCATCATGGCCGGGCGAGACATCGGCACGGTCATCCTGCCCGACGCGGATCTGAAGATCTTCCTCGACGCCTCGGCCGAGGAGCGGGCCAGGCGGCGGGCCGCGCAGCGAAGGACCGCGGCGATTCCGGAGACCGAGCGGATCCTGGAGGAGCTGCGCCGGCGCGACGCCATCGACTCGAGCCGGGAGATCGCGCCGCTCAAGACGGCACCCGATGCAGTCGTACTGGTCACCGATGGCAACACGTTCGTCCAGACCGTCGAAGCGGTCGTTCGGGCCGTCCGGGAGGTGCAGGAGCGGCTCGCCGGGGTCGGCCGGCCGGGCGAAGGGGGAGCTGGCGATGGCCGGTAGGGTTCTTCCCTTCTTCCCACGGCTGAGCGGCGCCATCCTTCGGATCGTAAGCGCCTGCCTGACCCGAGTCAGGCTGGAAGGCCTGGAGAACATCCCCACGGACGGGCCGCTGCTGGTCATCTGCAACCATGCCTCCAACGCCGACGGAGGGCTCCTGATCGCCTACATCGTTCCCAGGATGGGGCGCCCGATGCGCTGGCTCGGAAAGGAGGAGGCTCTGCGGTGGCCCGTGTTTGGCTGGGGGATGCGCCAGAACGGAGTCTTCGGCGTGAGACGGGGCGCCGGCAACCTGGAGGCGTTCAAGCTCGCCAAGAGCGTCCTCGACGAGGGCGGTGTGCTCACGATCTTCCCGGAGGGAACTCGCTCGCCGGACGGGGCGCTTCGTGACGCCAAGGAAGGGGCCACGGTCCTGGCCGTTCGAAGTGGGGCGCCGATCCTCCCGGTCGCGATCATCGGCTCGCAGCGTTTCTGGCCGAAAGGGAAGCTTCTGCCCCGGCCGGGACGGCCGATGACGGTCAGGGTGGGGGAGACCTTCACGCTCACGATGCCAAAGGGCGGCGACCGCCACGAGTCCCTGCGACTGGCCACCTTCGAACTGATGCGCCATCTCGCGGAGCTGCTTCCGGAGGAGCAGCAGGGCGTCTACGCCGCTGCCGTGGGCGGCTCGGCCAGCCGGACCGGCTAGGCGGGCGTCGCGGCGGATCGCGCGACAGCTGCCGTCTGAATGGGACGCAGGGGTCGGTCGTGGGATACTGAAGCGCAATGGGCAACGTTCGAGAAGTCCGAATAGCCAGGCGCACCGGGTTCTGCTACGGCGTGCGTGAGGCCATCGACAAGGCCAAGGAGTCTGCCGCCGCCGGGAAGCACACCCATACGCTCGGCCAGGTCGTCCACAACGAGGGCGTAATCGCGGCCCTGCAGGCCCAGGGGATCGAGACGGTCGACACCCTGGACGACGTCCACGCCGGGTCCGCGGTGGTGATCCGCGCTCACGGCGTCCGGCCGGAGGTGCTGGCGCGCGCCGAATCGCGCGGCCTGGACGTCATCGATGGGACGTGCACCTGGGTGATCCAGGAGCAGCGCGAGATCACCAGGCTCGTCGAGGAGGGCTATTCGATCGTCCTGCTGGGGACGCCGCGACACCCCGAGGTCGTCGGCCTGCTGGGGTTCGCGCCCGACGCGATCGTCGTCGACGAGGAGGACGACTGGGAGCAGATCCCGCGCCGCAAGAAGATGGCGCTGCTCAGCCAGAGCACGCAGCCGCCCTGGAAGTTCGAGAAGCTGGCCGCCTTCATGGTGGGCCGGTGCCACGAGCTGAAGATCGTCAACACGGTCTGCCCGGTCACGATCCGCCGGCAGCAGGACACGATCGAGGCCGCCGCGGAGGTCGACCTCATGGTCGTCGTGGGCGGTCGGTCGAGCGCGAACACCAAGGAGCTGACGCGTCTGTGCGGAATAGTCGGGACCCGCGCCATCCAGATCGAGTCGGAGGGGGACCTCACCGACGCTTCCGTCTTCGAGGGAGCCGGCGTGGTGGGCGTCACGGGCGGCACCTCTACCCCGATCGAGGATCTGCGCTGCGTCGCGGAACGGATCCTGTCCGTGGCTGGCACGCCGGATGCCGCCGCTCGAGCAGAGGAACTGGCCACGGCGGCTCTCGCCGCCGCGGCAACGCCTGCCGGCCGCACCACCTCGCTGCCGATCGCCGCCGGCGTCGCTTGACGCCGAGTGCCGGGGCGACGCCGGGATCGGCCATAATCCCCCGGTGACCTCCCTCCCCATCGTTGCCATCGTCGGTCGTCCGAACGTCGGCAAGAGCACCCTCTTCAATCGCATCGTCGGCCACCGCACGGCCATCGTGGAAGACCGCGCCCGGACCACCCGCGACCGAATCTATGGCGACGCGGATTGGAACGGCCGGCGCTTCATCGCGGTCGACACCGGCGGGCTGGAGATTCGCCCGGGCGACCCGATCGAGGAGAAGGTCCAGGAGCAGGCGCGCCTGGCGATCGGCGAGGCCGACGCCATCGTCCTGGTCGTCGACTCCATCTCCGGCCTGACCCCGGCCGATCAGGAAGCGGCCGATCTGCTCCGCACGGCGAAGGCGCCGGTTCTCGTGGCTGCCAACAAGGCCGACAACGACAAGCGCGAGCTCGAAGCGGCGGAGTTCTACTCGCTGGGCTGGGAGGAGACGTACCCGATCAGCGCCGCCCACGGCCGAGGAGTCGCGGATCTGCTGGACGCGATCGTCTGGGCCCTGCCGCCGGAGAGCGAGCAGGAGCTGGCGCGCAAACGGCGCCAGGCGGACGCCGACGAGTGGGCCCGCGAGATGGCATCCGGACGGCTCTCGCGAGTGCGCGAAGGCGACGTCGAAGCGGTCGAACTGCTGGCCGGAGACGATGGCGAGCCGCCCACCGGTTTCGAGGACGAAGAGCAGCCGGTGTCGATCGCTCTGGTCGGAAGGCCGAACGTCGGCAAGTCGAGCCTGCTCAACTCGCTGCTGGGGGAGGACCGGGCGATCGTCAGCGAGATCCCTGGCACCACCCGCGACGCCATCGACACCCATCTGCAGTGGGGCCGCGGCGAGGTCGTCCTGATCGACACGGCCGGGATCAAGCGGCCGGGGAAGGTGGCGAGCGGCGCGGATGCCGAGCGCTACTCGACGCTGCGGGCGCTAAAGGCGGTGGATCGAGCGGACGTGGCCGTCCTCGTGATCGACGCGTTCCAGGGCCTCACCGCCCAGGACGCCCACGTCGCCGGCTTCGTGGCGGAAGAGGGCAGAGGCCTGGTCATCGCCCTGAACAAGTGGGACCTGCTGGCGGAGAAGACGGACCGCACCTTTGACGAGTACGTGACCGCCATGCGCGGAGAGGTGCCATTCCTGGACTTCGCGCCCGTCGTGTCGATCAGCGCCAAGACCGGCCAGCGGGTGGGCCGGGTGCTGGAGCTGGCCGTGGACGTGTGGGGCGAGCGGCGTAAGCGCATTCCGACGCCGGAGCTGAACCGCCTCGTCCGTGCGGCCTCTCTCCGCCAGGCGCCGCCGGCCGGGAAGCTCGGCCCGCCCAAGATCTTCTACGCCACGCAGGTGGCCGTGGCGCCTCCTACGTTCGTCTTCTTCGCCCGCCACGCGGACCAGGTCCACTTCAGCTACAAGCGTTTCCTCGAGAATCAACTGCGCGAGGAATTCGGCTTCGACGGGACGCCCATCCGCCTCGTGTTTCGGGAACGCGCAAGCGGCCGAACCGAGCGCCCGGATGGCTCCAGCAGGGGAGCCGGCAGGTCGCCCCGGCCGCGGGGCTCTGCGCCCGCGAGGTCGGGGTCGCACTCGAGCGTCGGATCGAGGCCGCCTCGCAAGGGGACGAGCGGCGCCAGGAAGTCGACCGGCGGTCGGCGCAACCCCCAGCGCTGAGGGTCCAGGCATCGGCGGGTGCGGCGGGCGCCCTTTCGTCGTCTGGTATTCTGTCGGGCGTCGGGGCGTGGCGCAGCCTGGTAGCGCACCTGAATGGGGTTCAGGAGGCCGAGCGTTCGAATCGCTCCGCCCCGACCAAAGATCCCCTCGTGATGTGGCCCTCTTAGGCGTGTTCGGTGTGTCTTTGGGGCCGCTCTGTACCCCAACCCGTACCCCTTAACCGTTCCCGGCCGTGCCCTTCGGATCGAGTACGGCGTCCATCCGATCCGCTGCGCGGGCCGACAGCGAGCGCGTAAAGTGCGCGTGGACGTCGCTCGTTGTGGCGATGTTCGAGTGTCTGAGGATGCGCGAGACGACTCCGAGCTCGGTCTGGTAAGCGGCGCATAAGCCGCCTCCGCTACTCTCCCCCCGGCCCCCCGATGTGCGGGTCCGGCCCGATTACTTGAAGTAGCCGGTGATATCGACGATGACGTCGGTGCTGGCACTCCCGCCGCCGCCGACGACGAGGGTGACCTGGCGCTCGGCGGCCCCGCTCCCGAGGCTGACTATCCCGC
>JBGQBD010000006.1:0-53528 GCA_041494645.1 Candidatus Limnocylindria bacterium | reverse complement strand
GGCGTCGCCTTCCAGTACGTCCCCGAAACGCCGCTGATCGACAACCTGAGCGCGGACGTCAGTTGCGGCGAGGTGCTGGCCATCGTCGGTCCCACCGGCGCCGGCAAGACCACCGTCGTCAACCTGCTGATGCGGTTCTACGACATCGACAAGGGCACGATCAACATCGACGGCATCGAAACGCGGCAGCTCACGCGCGACAACCTCCGCCGAACCTTCGGCATGGTCCTCCAGGACACGTGGCTGTTCGGCGGGACGATCCGCGAGAACATCGCCTACGGCCGCGAAGACGCCACCGAAGAGGAGATCATCGCCGCGGCGAAGGCCGCTCACGTGGACCACTTCGTGCGGACCATGCCGCACGGCTACGACACCGTGATCGACGACGACGCCTCGAACCTCTCGCAGGGCGAGAAGCAGCTCCTGACGATCGCCCGGGCGTTCCTGGCCGACCCGCAGATCCTCATCCTGGACGAGGCCACGAGCTCGGTGGACACCCGCACCGAGGTTCTCGTCCAGAAGGCCATGGCCCGCCTGATGAAGGGCCGCACGGCGTTCGTCATCGCCCATCGCCTCTCCACGATCCGCAACGCCGACGAGATCCTGGTCATGGACCACGGCAAGATCGTCGAGCAGGGCAGCCACGACGAGCTGCTCGCCCGCCACGGCTTCTACTACGACCTCTACAACTCCCAGTTCGAGGAGGCGCTCGCGGAAGCGGTCTGAGCCTCGCCGTCCAGGTGGATCGGCCGGCCGCCTTCGGGTGCGCCGGTCGATTCTGTTCGCGGTGCCACACTGCTTCTCATCTCCGCGGTAACCTTTCGCGCGTGCATCCGTTTCGATTCGCAGTCCAGCAGGCGTCCGCGTCGAGCGGCGAAGAGTGGGCGGCCCTGGCTCGGCGGGTCGAGGCGCTCGGGTACGACCTGCTGGTAATGCCCGATCACCTGGGCCACCAGCTCTCACCGTTTGCGGGGCTGGCTGCGGCGGCCGGGGCGACGACCCGGCTGCGATTGGCAGCCTTCGTCTTTGCCAACGACTACCGCCACCCGCTCATGCTCGCTCGCGAGGCCGCGACCCTGGACGTGCTGTCCGGCGGGCGGTTCGAGATGGGGATGGGCGCCGGCTGGATGACCAGCGACTACCGCGAGCTCGGGACGACCTACGACCCGGCCCCGCGCCGCGTGGATCGGCTCGTGGAGGCGGTCCCGCTGGTGAAGCGGCTGCTCGCCGGCGAGACCGTCACGCACCACGGCGAGCACTACCAGATGGAGCGCGCGACGGCGGGAGTGCCCACGGTCCAGAAGCCACGACCGCCGCTGGCGATCGGCGGGGGCGGACCTCGAATGCTCAAGCTGGCAGCCCGCGAGGCCGACATCGTCGGGCTGGTGCCGGGCTTCAGCGCCCGAGGCTGGCCCTTGTTCGGCCAGGCGACCGAGACCGCCACGGCCGAGAAGATCGCGCTGATCAAGGAAGCTGCCGGCGACCGATTCGAACAGCTGGAGATCAACCTCTGGCTCGGCTCCGCCGGCCTGGCCGGAAGCGGCAGCTCGCTCCTGGGTTCGGCGGCGGCGGCAACGATGGGAGCCGCGACGGCCATCTACGGCAGCCCGTACGTGCTGTACGGGACGCTCGGCGCCGTGCGCGATCGGCTGCTCCGGCGGCGCGACAAGCTGGGTATCAGTTACTACACGATCCCGAGCCGCTCGATGGAATCGATCGCGCCGCTGGTCGAAGCTCTGGCGGGCAAGTAAGTGAACGATCTGCGCCGCATCCCGAACGAGCGATTCCCCGCTCGACTGGCCGCGTGCCGCGAGGCCATCGCCGAGCGCGGCTTCGCCGCGCTTCTCCTCGGCGTGGGCCCGGACCTGCGCTACCTGACCGGCTTTGTCGGCGAGCCGATGGAGCGGCTGACCCTGCTCGTCGTGCCGCGCGAGGGGCCGGTCTCGTTCGTGGTGCCGCGCCTGGAGGCCGAGAAGGCCAGGGCCACGCCGCTCGTGTCCGGCGGCGCCTCCACCGTCGTCGCCTTCGACGAGACCGACGATGCCGCCGCGTTGGTGGCCGGGATCCTGGACCGTGGCGGCGCCGGCTCCGCGAGCTCCGCGGGCGCCGGTGCCCCGATCGGCCTGTCGGATCGGCTGTGGGCCACGCACGTCCTGCAGCTGCAGACGGCCCTGCCGGGCCGTCGATTCGAGCCCGCCGGCGTGGTGATGCGGGACCTGCGCGAGGTCAAGGACGCGGACGAGGCGCAGCTTCTCCGGCTCGCGGCTCAGGCGGCAGACCGGACCGTGGACGGCATCGCCGCGGGCCGGCTCGTCGGCCGGACCGAAGCGGACGTCAGCCGCGAGATCCGCCAGCGGCTGATGGACGAGGGCCACGACCTGGCCGATTTCGCTATCGTCGGCTCCGGGCCGAACGGCGCCTCGCCCCACCACGATGCCGGCGAACGGGTCATCGGGACCGGCGAGCCGGTCGTTCTGGACCTGGGCGGGTCACGGGCCGGCTATGTCAGCGACACGACCCGGGCGATCTGGGTGGCCGGCGAGGAGGGCCACGAGCCCGAGCCCGAGTTCCGGCGCGTCTACGACCTCGTGCGCGAGGCCCAGGCGGCGGCGAAAGCGGCGGTTCGACCCGGCGTCGAGGCGCAATCGATCGACGCTGCCGCGCGCGGCGTCATCGCGGCTGCCGGGTACGGCGAGTACTTCACCCACCGGGTCGGGCACGGTATAGGCCTGGAGGTCCACGAGGACCCGTACATGGTCGCCGGAAATGCCACGCCGCTCCGTCCCGGGATGGCCTTCAGCGTGGAGCCCGGCATCTACCTCCCGGGCCGCTGGGGCGTACGCCTCGAGGACATCGTCCTCTGCACGGCCGGCGGGGCCGAGGTCCTGAACCGCTCGAGCCTGGACCTGCGCGTGGTCCGCGGGTAGGCGCGCCGTCCGGGTGGGCCCCGGACAAATGGCGGCTGGTCGGCCCGCCGGGCGCACGCTACGATCGCCGCGTCGGTTTCGACATGGGGATTGCCGGCAGCAGGCCGGGCCAGGAGGTTCCGATGGGTTCGTGGCGCAACGCGTACGCGCGGCTTGGGGCCCTGGCCCTCGTTCTTGTCGTGGTTGCCGGGTGCAGCAGCTCATCCGCCAGCTTGCCGCCCCTGAAACCGTCGGCCGCGGGCCCGGTGGCGTCCGGCGTTCATGTCGACTTGCCGGACGCCTCTGGCGCGAAGGCGTCCCAACCCGTCGCGTCCGGCGCGCCGCGAGCGACCGCAGGCGCGGTCACCGTCGACCAGATCACCGCGGACTACACGTACAAGGCGGAGCTGATCACCCCCATCGCGCACCTGTACGGCCCCTTCCTCGACGACTTCGTGATCGTGACGATCACGAACGACAACCCCTCGCCGGTCAAGGTAACGGTCCAGAGCGATATCTCCGGCTATACGGACAAGGCCTCCGACACGGTGACCGTCGACGCGAAGGGAACCCAGGAGGTGCGCCAGAACCCGCGCCTGACCACGGCCGCCATCGACGGGCTGAACAGCGAGCACCAGGCCGACCTCCACGTGGTCGTCACGTACCTGGAGTCCGGCCAACCGCGAACGATCCTGGACCAGACGAGCCAGACCCTGATCACCTCCCGGCGCGACTTCCCATGGTCGATCAAGGGATTCACCCAGCAGGAGGACTACAACCTGGTCGTGGCGATGATGACGCCGACCGACCCGTCGGTTGAGCAGCTCATCCGCGATGCCGCCAACTACGACCCCAGGGGCGTGATGACGAGTGGCTACGACAGCGACCAGGACGACAACGGCACGGTGTGGCAGCGTCTGTCGAACGTCTGGGACGCCGAAACGAATGACTACAAGCTGACCTACATCAGCACAACGATCACGTTCGCGGCCGGTCAATCGCAGCGGATTCGCCTTCCCGGCGAGGTCCTCGACCAGTCGAGCGGCAACTGCATCGAGCTGACTCTGCTGTACGCGTCCGTGGTCGAGGCGCTGAGCATGCAGTCCGCGATCGTCATCGTCCCCGGCCACGCCTACGTCGCGGTCCGCCTCGACGACACGAACGACTCGTACTACTTCGTCGAGACGACGCTGATCGGCCGGTCGACCTTCGATGAGGCGCTCAAGGCAGGCCTCACCGAGTGGCGGACTGCCCAGCCGCACGTCGCCGACTCGGAGACGGACTACGCCTGGGTCTCCGTCGTCGACGCCCGCAAGAACGGCATCACTCCGATCCCCTGGCGCTAGCCCCGCGACGCGCCAGGCGCGAGATCTCGCGAGTCGTGCCCCTCGCCAGGCGAAGGGGCGCTTCGCCAGGTCGGCTTTGAGAGCGAGGCAGTCGTCCTCCTCGAGCCGAGCGGGCGGTCAGGCGGGCAGATGGCGGCTCCGGACCGTGGCCAGGGCTCGCTCGGCCTGGGCCAGATGCACGCGGCCGTGGCCGGCCTGCTGCCGGAAGAGCAGGTCGAACGATTCGGGCCCACGCTCGGCATGGATGCCGAAGCGGGCGCGGTCCTCCGCCGGGGTCCGCTCCCACAGGTCCAGATTGGCCAGCCGCAGCGCGCCGAACAGCGTCAGCAGCATCTCGGGGTCGTCGCTGATGTGGTTGAACCTGGCCGTCCAGGCGTTCTGGTCGTAGCCGAGCAGCGCCGGCTCGTCCTCGGCCAGCACCCAGCGGTAGCGCCCCGACGTCACGAGCTCCGAATCCGCCATGTGGCCGAGCAGCTCGGCGACCGACCACTCCTCGTCGGCCGGGCGCTCGCGGAGGTCCTCGCCGGCGGTCTCGATGAGCTGGCGCCAGGCCTCGAACTCGGCCTCCTGAACCTCGAACGGATCGTCGGCACCGAGCGCGTCGAGCACGGGTTTGCGGTAGGCGTTGGCCTCCTCCGGTGACATCCGGGTCATCAGCATCTCCTGAGCTGATCGCTCCCGCGGAGCAGGCCTGCCCGGCGAGCTCGAGGTCGCGGAAGTCGGGCGATGGATCGAAGTCTAGCCTTCAAGTGTCGACCGCCGTCACGCCTGCCAGCGTTCCGACGAAGATCCGGCCCTGCCACAGGGTGGGGGAGGCGAAATGCGGCAACGCGCCGACGGAGACGCTGCCGACGGCCGCCCCCGTGTTGGGATCGAGCGCGAACAGGGTGCCCTGGCCGATGTTGAGGCTCCAGACAGCGCCTCCGCCGAATACCGGCGGTCCACCGGCCCCGGTCGACGTCCTCCAGCCCACCGCCACCGACCCATCGGCCGCGACCTGGACCTCGCGCAGCCCATCCGGACAGGGCACGAAGACCGTACTGCCGTATCGCGCGGCGGCGCCAAATGAGCCGCATACGGCGGTCGACGAGATCTGCCCGCCGATCCCCCCGAGCGCGCCCTGGCGCAGAACGTACGCCGTGCCGCTCTTGCCGACGATGAGAACGAGCCCGCCGGGCAGGAGCATGGGGCTGGTGGAGCCCAGGTCCGCGTCGCCGGCGTTGTCCGCCGCCCAGGTTGAGGGCGCGAACCGAGAAACGATCTCGAGATTCGGGGAGAGCTCGATTACCGAGTCGCTGCCATCGTACGCGGTGGTTGAGCTGCCGTTGCCGGTGGAGATGTACAGATTCCCGGCGGCGTCGACTGCCGGGCCGCCGGTCGCCCAGACCGCGCCTTCGCGGCTGACAGGCACGACGTAGGAGATGGTCGCGCCCTGCCCGCTCGCCGGCACGCCCACGACCTTGCCCGAGTACTGGCCGCAGTCGCCGGCCAGGCCGCCGAACCCGATGTAGACGTAGCCGTTGGCGACCGCCAGGGCCGGCCGCTGCTGGTGAGTGGCGGGGTCGTCGCCGGGCAGGTCGACGTCGCGGGACCAGCGCACGGCGCCGGACTCCGGGTCGAGGGCGAATAGCACGTGGTGCGGCCCCGTAACTTCGGCGACCACGAAGAGCGAGCTCGAAGCCGGGTCGTAGGCCGGCGTTCCCGTGATGCCGAGTGGATCGATGTCGCCGCACGGCAGCGACGAGAGGGGGACGGGCGTTCCCAGGTTCCGGCGCCACAGGGTCGTGCCGCTCGCCGGGTCCAGGGCGTAGACGCTGTCCCCCTCGGTGGCCGCGATGACCCGTCCGTGCACCACGAGCGGCTGTCCGTAGACGGCGCCATCAAGTGGCGCCGACCAGGCCGGGGTCAGCGATCCGAGAAAGGTCGGGAAGGCCGGGGCGTAGCCGCTCCTCTCCGCGTCGAAGTGGTAGACGGGCCAATTGTCGACGTCTGCCGGGTTCGCCGTCGGGCTCGGCGAGGCGAGGGCCGGGGAGGCGGCTGTCGCTCCGGATGCTGGCATCGTGGCAGTGGCCGTCGCGACGGCCCCGCCGCCGCTGGCCCCGGACGTCGAGGGCGTCGCCGGGCCGCAGGCGGTGGCAAGCACGGCCAGCGCCACTGCCAGCGCCACGGGCCGGACGGGGGTTCTGCCGGAGACTCCTCGGATCGCCATGGCCATCATGGTGTGCCAGTCGCGGCCGGGCCGCTGGTATGGGCTCCATCCGCCCGCAGAGCGCGCCGGCGCGCCTCACCCGGCCCCGAAGACCACCTCGGCGTGAACAAGGGCCACATCGCTCGTGCCGTCCTGGAGGCTACGGCCTGGCAGACCCGCGAGGTCCTCGAGGCCATGAACGCCCACTCGAGCGTTCCGCTCTCGGCGCTCAAGGTGGACGGCGGCATGGTTCACAACGATTTGCTGATGCAGTTCCAGGCCGACGTGCTGGGCGTCCCGGCGATCCGGCCGAAGGTGGCGGAGACGACCGCACTCGTAGCGGCGTACGCAGCCGGCCTGGCCGTGGGATTCTGGAGCGCGATCGACGATCTCCGCGCAAACTGGTCGAGCGACCGCAGGTGGCGGCCGGCGATGGACCCGGCGATGAGGGAGAAGGAGTACGCGCTCTGGAAGAAGGCTGTGACGAGGACGTTCGACTGGATCGAATGAGGCGCAAGGCACGGGCTTTCGCCGGCGATGGGATCCGCCTGCGGCCCGAGCGGAAGGCAGCCGTAGAGGGCGTGGCCGCCGGCAGACCGCGGATCTCGGTACCCGGAGCCGGAGCCGCGACCGATGTGTCGGCGCCCGAACGTGCGGGGGCCAGACCTGCGGGGGCCAAGCCGGTGGGAGCGAAGCCGGCCGGAGCCGGGGCAGAGGCCCGACCCACGGCGGAGAAGCACCCGCGATCGACCCCCGCATACGCGCCGACGAGTCCGCCCCACGTCCTGATCATTGGCGGCGGCGGCACCGGCGGCGCGCTGGCCCACGACCTGGTTCTGCGCGGCCTTCGCGTGACCCTCGTGGAGCGGGGCGAGGTTACCTCCGGCTCCACCGGTCGTCACCACGGCCTGCTCCACAGCGGCGCCCGGTACGCGACCAGCGACCGCGCCGCCGCCATCGAGTGCAGCGCCGAGAACAAGATCCTGCGGCGCATCGCCCCGGGGTCGTTCGAGGAGAACGACGGCCTCTTCGTGGCCCTGACCGACGAGGACGCCGACTTCGAGAAGCAGTTCCTGGAGGCTTGCTGGCAGTGCGCCGTCCCCACTCGCCGGATCGACCGCGCCCACGCGCTGCGCCTGGAATCGGGCCTCAACCCGGACCTGCGGCTGGCCGTGCAGGTCCCCGACGCAACGATGGACGCGATGCGTCTGCCGCTGCGGTTTTTCGCCACGGCCCGGCGCAACGGCGCGGACATACGTCCCTTTACCGAGGTGACGAGCGTGACTGCGGCCGGGCGGTCGGTCCTGGGAGTGGCCGTCCGCGACCACGCCGCTGGGCGCGGCTACGAGATCGGCGCGGACGTCGTCGTCAACGCCGCGGGGCCGTGGGCGGGCAGGGTGGCGGCGCTGGCGGGCGTCGTCGTGCCTATCGCGCCCGAGGCCGGGGTCATGGTCGCCGTGCGCGGCCGCCACTGCAACATGGTGGTCAACCGGCTCCACGCTCCGGGCGACGGCGACATCGCAATGCCTCAGCGGCAGCTGACCGTGCTGGGAACGAGCTCGTGGCCGGTCGACGATCCGGACGATTCTGAAGTCCCAGCCGGCCGCGTCGAAGCCGTGATACGCGAGGCGTCGAAGCTGCTGCCAGCGATTCGGGGCGCGGAGATCAGGGCCGCGTGGTCGGCCGCCCGGACCCTCATCGGCGAGAGCGGAGCGGGAGACGGGAGGGGCCTGGCCCGCGAGATGCGGTGCTTCGACCACGCCCTCGATAACGTCCCGACCGAGGGCTTCGTCACGATCGCCGGCGGCAAGGCGACCACGCTGCGCGCGATGGCCCAGGCGACCGCGGACTTGGTCTGCCGCAAACTCGGGATCGATCGGCCGTGTGAAACGGGCGAAGTCACGCTGCTGCCCCACACCGCCTGGTACGCGCGATGAGCGACCCGATGCTCCGGCTCGTCCCGCCGCTCGAGCCGGAGTCCGTCGAGGAGCCGACGCGGGCCGCGGAGCCCGCGCTCGCCGTCGAGATGGTGGCCGTCGAGGAGCCGACGCCGCCGTCCACGCGCTGGCGGATCTCCCGTTTCAAGACTGGCGACCGCAGGCCGCATTTCGAGGAGTTCCGGTGCACGCCCAAACCCGGCGCGACGGTACTGGACGTCCTGATCGAGCGGCGGCGCCACGACCCGTCGCTGGTGGTGCGGCATTCCTGCCTGCACGGTTCGTGCGGCACGTGCGGCGTCCGAATCAACGGTCGCGAGGCCCTTGCCTGCGACACGAAGGTGGCCAGCCTCAAGGCTTCCACCGTCAAAGTCGAGCCGCTCGCGAATCAGCGTCCCGTGGCCGACCTGGCGACCGACATGGTCGACTTCTACGTACGATTCGAGACTGTCGATCTCCCACTCGTTCGGTCGGTCGAGGTCGGCCCGGGAGTCGAGCCGCCGGAGGGAGTGAGGGCGTACACCCGACTCGAGAACTGCATCGAATGCGGCTTGTGTCTGTCGGCGTGCCCTGTCTCCCGCGCCGACCGGTCCTACCTCGGACCGGCCGCGCTCGCCGCAGCCGCCCGCCTGGCTGAAGAGCTCCGAGGGCGGCCGCTCGGCCCGATCCTCGCCCTGGCCGCCGAGCGGGATTCGGTGTGGCGATGCCGCGACGCCATACAGTGCACGGCCGTCTGCCCGTCGGCCGTGGATCCGGCCGGGGCGCTGCTGAGGCTGCGCCGTCGCGTCGCCTTCGACCGCGTCAGAGCGGTCTTCGGTCGGGGCCAGTCAGGCCTGTCGGGCCAGGCGCGCCCGTGACGAACGACCGCCCGGCCGCTGCGACTTCGTCCGGCTCCGGAGAGCCGGCGCCCCGCCGAACGCTGGTGGTGGGAGCCGGCGCCGTCGGTTCGTTTCTGGGCGCCCTTCTGGGTGCCGCCGGACACGACGTCACGCTGGTCCGAATCTTCGAGCCCAACTCGAGTCGACCGATCGACCTGATCCGCCCCGACGGCACCCGGCTCACGATCCCGGTCCTGCGGGTGACTCGCACGCAAGACGCCCCGGCTCCGGACTTGATCCTGGTGGCGGTCAGGATGCCGGCGCTGCGCGAGGCGCTGGCACCGACGCTGCGCTGGCCGTCCGTGCCTACGCTGACCGTCGAGAACGGCATCGGCGCCGAAGAGACTGCGGCCGAGCTGCGGCCCGGGGCGCCAATCCTGGCCGGGTCGCTGACCGCGCCCATCCGGCTCGCGTCGGAGGACGAAGTGGATTGGATGGGCAGGGGCGGGCTGGGCCTTGCGGCCCTGACCCCGGAGGCGGAACGACTGCTGCCCGGTCTCGAGGCCGACTTCGGGCGCGCCGGGCTGCGAACTGCCCTGCTCCCAGACGCTCGATCCATGAAGTGGTCGAAGCTGCTGACCAACCTCCTGGCCAACGCGACAGGTGCGATCCTCGACATGGACGCCGACGCGATATACCGCGACCGGCGGCTCTTCTCGATCGAACGACGGCAGCTCCTGGAGGCGACGGAAGTCATGGCCGGGCTCGGACTCCGGCCGGTCGCTCTGCCCGGGGCTCCCGTCCCGTGGCTGGCGCGAGTGTTCCGATTGCCGGCCTGGCTCGGCCGGCCGATCCTGACCCGGATCGTAGGCGGAGCCCGCGCGGGCAAGGTGCCGTCGCTGCGGATCCACGTCCGATCCGCGGCGAGGGACGGCGCCGCACCGGAGCCCACGGAGGTGCCGTGGATGAACGGCGCCGTAGCCCGGGCCGGCGCGGAGCTGGGGATCCCCACCCCGGTCAACGGCCGCCTGACGGCGCTGGTCGAGGACGTGGCCGCCAACCCGGAACGCCGGGCCTGGCTGCGCGGCCATCCCGAGCGTCTACTGGCGGAGCTGGCCGATGCCGGGCAGCCGGCTCGCAGTACGGACAGCGGCGGGCCGGACGCTCATGCGGGACCAGCGTCCCACCGGCCGTAACCGCCTCCGGCGCCGATTCGTCGCCCTATACTTCCCGGCGATGCAGACCATCGGCCTCGCCCAGGTCGCCGTCGCGCTCATCGCCGGCTATCTGATAGGCGGCATTCCGTTCGGGATCATCGTTCCGAGGTTGATCGGCGGGCCAGATCCCCGGACGATCGGCAGCGGCCGCACCGGCGGCGCCAACGTCTCTCGCGCGGTCGGCTACCGCTGGGCGGCGGTTTCCGGCCTGCTCGACGTGGCCAAGGCGTCCGTGGCAGTCCTCCTGGTGGTTGCGATCGGCGGCGACGACGTGCCGCGCATCCTCGCCGCACTCGCAGCGATCGTCGGCCACAGCCGCTCTCCGTTCATAGCCATGCGTGGCGGCCGGGGAGTCGCCCCGGCTACCGGCGGCGCCCTGATCATCGCGCCATTGATTCTCGCGGCGATCTTCCCGGTGTTCGTGATCACGATCGTGGTGACCCGGATCTCGTCCCTCGGCTCGCTGACGGCCAGTGCCTTAGGCGGCGTGGCAATGATCGTGATTGCCGCTGCCACGCCCCTCCCTCCGATCTACTTCGTGTACGGCGTGGGCGTGCCCGGTCTCATCTGGCTCTTCCACCTGGACAACATTCAGCGGCTCCTCGCGGGCCAGGAGCGACGCCTAGGCAGCCGACCAGTCGGGTCTGCCGGGCCCGCCGACGGTGGCCCGCCCGATCGGGCCACCGGAAACCGGTCCTGACGCGCCCTTCCGGATCTGCCGCGGAACCTCGATTGCGGGCGGCCGGCCCTGCCGGTCACGGCTGCCGAGTTGCCACATCCGGCGGACCCTGATCGGCGTCTTCTATCCGACCACTCCCACGTTGGATTCCCGGGAGTGCGCCACCACAGCGGATCGCGGCGCGAAGGAAGGCCGCCGCCGGACGGGCGTGCAGACCCGATTCGTTCAGGACCGCGACCTCCACCACCTCACCGGTGGCTGCTCTCGCCTCGCCGCGCCTCGCCCACAGCGCCGCGCGAGACCGGCCCTGGTACCCGGGCCCGGCCTTCCGGACTGTCGGAGCCCGAACCTGCCATCATTGGCGCCCATAGGGGTATAGCCAGGAGCACTTGTTCTGTCGATGGATAGCGGGTCAGCCGGCACCGGCACGCCGGCTCGAGCAATCGCGGGCCTTGCCGCACTGCAGGACCTGAGCGTCTTCCTCGAAGGGGTCGAAGATCCCCGCCTGCGGCGATCTACGTGCCGGCAGGTTCTGGATGCGCGCCGCAAACTCCTCGGCCCAGACCACCCGACCACCATCGAGGTCGAGGCGCGCATTGCTGCCATCGCGATCGAACTGGAGGAATACCAGACCGCCCGCGACGCTTACACGGTCCTGCTCGAGCGCTCGGAGCGCGTCTTCGGACCGCGCAACCTCGACACGCTTTCGGCGGTCCACGGCCTGGCCGTCGCTCTGTCCTACATGGACGAGGCGCAACTTGCCCGACCCCTGTACGAGCGCGTCTACAACGGCCGGCGCAATGCCCTGGGAGCGGACGACCCGGCCACTCTCAGCGCCCTGAACAACCTGGGCCTGACCCACCGGGCGCTCGGCGACAACGCCGCGGCTCGGGCCATATTCGAGCAGCTCCTGGACACGCAGCGCCGCGTGTTCGGGCCGGAGAACGCGCTGACGCTGCGGACGATGACGAACCTGGGCAGCGTCCTCATCGCCATGGAAGAGTACGCGCGAGCCTGCGAGGTGCTGGCCGAACGCGTCGATCGCAGCCGTCGCGTCCTGGGACCGACTCACCCGGACACGCTGGACGCGATGCGGGGCCTGGCTCGGGCTCTGTGCGGCACCGGCGACAAGGCGTCCGGAAGGTCCCTGTCGGAGCAGGCCCTGGCGGCAACGATCGCGGCCTTCGGTCCAGATGCGCCCGAGACGCTCGGGGCCATCTCCGAGCACGCCCGACTGGTGCTCAAGCTGGGCGAGGCGAAGACGGCCGCGACGGCCTACCGCAACCTCTTCGACAAGCTGACCCGCCTCAACGGGCCCGAGGACGTCGCCACGCTCGACGCATTGGCCGGCCTGGCCGACTCAATCGGGCGCGGCGGCGACCACCGCCGGGCCCTCGAACTGGACGTGCAATTGCTGGAACGGCGTCAGAAGGTCCTCGGCCCCGACCACCCCGCCACGATGTGGGCGACGGGCGACCTGGCCTGGAACATGGAGCAGCTGGGCGACCTGAGCGGCGCCGCGGCCCGCTTCGGCGAGCTGGCTGAGTCGCGCGTCAGGACCATCGGTCCTGACGAACCGGACACGGTCTGGACTCTCCAGGGGCTGACCCGAGTCCTGAGCAAGATGGAAGCGCATGTCGACGCGCGCCGTGCCCTTGCCAGGCTGTACGAGACGCAAGACCGCCGGTTGGGCGCCGAGGCCGAAGAAACGCTTGACGCCCTGAGGGCGTTGGCCTGGGAGGAGCGCAAGGTCGGAGAGCTGGACTCCGCCCGCCGCCACTGGAAGCAGCTGTGTGAGACTCATGAGCAGCTCCACGGGCCCAAGGACGAACGCACCCTGGACGCGCTGGTGTGGCTGGCCGAGATGCTCGACGACCTCGGCGAGGAGGAGCAGGCACGCAGCATCTCCGAGCGAGTGGCGGGTCCATTGGGCCGGCTGTACGCCAGCAGCGCCGACACGCTCGGCCAGGACGATCCGCGCACGCTCAAGCTGGGTCGCGGTCTGGGGCTGACCCTCGAGCGCCTGGGCCAGTTCGAGGCGGCCAGAACCACTTACCGGACGACACTGGAAGGGTACGTGCGGCTGCAGGGCAAGCGGGGTCGCGCCGTCGGCGACCTGCGAGGCCACCTGGCCGACATCGCCCGCAAACTGTCGGACCCCGCTGCGGCCCATGCCCTGTACGGCGAGGCGCTGGCGATCATGCGCAAGCAGCCCGGCCCCGAGGATCCGGACACGCTCGAGCTGGTCAGCCGTGACGCCGGCGCCCTCATGGATTTCGGGCACAAGGTCGCGGCCAAGAACCTGGCCCGTGCCGTCGTCGATGGGTATCGCCGGACCCTCGGTGAGGACAACCCCCTGACCGCTAGGGCTCGAGCTCGGCTGGAGGCGATGTCGCCCCGCCGATCCCGCTAGGCTACTCGCCCGGCGCCACCCGGCCCGCGTCCTCCGGGCGCCGCCCGCGGTCCGTTGCCACGCGCCGCTCGTGGCTACCAAACGCGAGACACAGGAAAGCGGCGCCGCTCGCGCGGCGCCGCTCGTGCGACGCCGCTCCCGAGATCCCGGGTCAGTAGCTGGCTTCGTCCAGCTCCACTTTGCCCTTGAACTTCCAGTAGATGAAGGCCGTGTAGGCCAGCACGATCGGCATGCCCACGATGGCCACGACCAGCATCACCGTGAGGGTCGTGTCCGAGGAATGGGCGTTTTCCACTGTCAGGCTGCGGCTCGCCTCAACCGCCGGAACGAGGTTCGGATAGAGCGTGGAGCCGGCCGTGGCCGCCAGACCGATGATAGCCAGGCTGGACAGGACGAACGCGAGGAACTCCTGCCTCCGGCTGTATGCGTACAGCATCGACGTCAGCGCGACGGCGGCGAGGACCGGGCCAGCCCAGGCCAGAGGGCTGCGGCTGAAGTTGTCGAAGACGCGGTTGGAGTCGAACCAGGCGATGTCGGTTGCCGTTATCCAGGCAGCGATGACCACCAACGAGGCCACCACGCCGGTCCGGCGGGCTCGAGCCTGGAGCGCCCCTCCTGTCTTGAGGACGAGCCAGGACGAGCCCTGCTGAGCCGCCAGTCCCACTGTGAGCACGCCCATCACGATCGAGAACGGATTGAGCAGACCCATCAGGCCGCCGCGATAGACGCCACCGGCATCCAGCGGCAGACCTCGCACGATGTTGCCCAGGGCCACGCCGAACAGGAGCGCCGCCAGGGCCGATCCCAGGGTGAAACCAACGTCCCACCCCAGGCGCCACAGCCGGTTCGCCTCTTTGCTGCGGAACTCGATCGAGACCGCCCGCAGGATGAGCGCGCCGAGGAGCAGCATCACGGCCAGGTAGAAGCCCGAAAAGACCGTGGCGTATACCACCGGGAAGGCGGCGAAGAGTGCGCCGCCGGCGGTGATCAGCCAGACTTCGTTGCCGTCCCAGACCGGACCGATGGCATTCATAACGTTGCGCCGCTCCGTGTCGTCGCGGGCGACGAACAGGTGAACGATGCCCGCCCCGAGGTCGAAGCCGTCGAGAACGGCATAGCCGACGAGGAGCAGGCCGATCAGGAGGAACCAGACGGTCTGAAGCGCAGGCATGTCAGCGGCCTCCCTCGGTCTCAGTCGCGGTCCCGGCAGGAGCCAGCTCGGCGATCGCCAGCTCCGGGCCGCGCCCGATCTCCTTGGTCAGCGAGTAGATCCACAGGAAGAAGAGCAGGGCATAGACGAGGAGGATTGCCAGCAGCGAGATCCCCACGTCCGTCGCCGAGACACCCGGCGAGACTCCCTGCGATGTCATCATCAGCCCCTGAACGATCCAGGGCTGCCGGCCGACCTCGGCGGTCATCCAGCCGAGCTCGACCGCGATGATCGGCAGCGGGATGGCCAGCACCGCCAGCCACAGCCACCACCGGTGCGACTCGAGAGAGCGCCGCCACCAGAAGTAGGCGCCGAAAAGCATCAGCAGCATCATCATGGCGCCCAGGCCCACCATCAGGTGGAAGCTCATGAAGGTGATGGCCACAGGCGGCCAGAAGGATTGATCGGGCTGCTGATCCAGGCCCTTGATCACGCCGTTGGGGTCGAGGTCGCTCATCGCGCTCAGGCCGTAGGGAATGGCGATCGCAGGGAAGTCGGCCGGGCCGGTCTGGCTGGGCGGCAGGGCGATGATCTCCAGCGCTACGCCCTTCTCGGTCTTGAAGACGCCCTCCATGGCGGCGAACTTGAGCGGCTGGTTGGCCTGGACCTCGCGGGTCTGCAGGTCGCCGCTGACGAACATCAGGCCCGATCCGAAGAACGCCACGATCACGGCCAGGCGGATGGCGATCGAGGTCACGTCGGAGCCGCGATGCCGCAGGATGTACCAGGCGCAGATCCCCATGAGGAAGAAGGCCCCGACGACCCAGCATGCCGCCAGGGTGTGGAATACCCGCGGCAGCGTGGAGGGATTGAAGACCGCCTGCCAGAAGTCGGTCATCTGAGCCTTCGAGACGCCGTTGGCGTCGGTGACGATCTTGAAGCCGGCCGGCGTCTGCATCCACGAGTTGGCCACCAGGATCCAGAAGGCCGAGAGGGTGGTGCCGAGGCAGACCAGCAGGCCGGCGATCCAGCGCACGGTGGACCCGACGCGGTTTCGGCCGAAGAGAACGATGCCGACGAAGGCCGACTCGAGGAAGAAGGCGAAGATTCCTTCAGCGGCGAGGGGCGCCCCGAAGATGTCGCCGACGAAGCCCGAGAAGGTGGACCAGTTGGTCCCGAACTGGAACTCCATGACGATACCGCTCACGACGCCGATGACGAACGTGACGGCGAACAGCTTCGTCAGGAAGACGGACAGGCGGTCATAGACATCGCGCCGGGTACGCCAGCGCAGCGTCTCGACGACTGCGATGAGTCCCGCCAGGCCGATCGTGATCGCGGGGAAGATGAAATGGAAGCTGATGGTCAGTGCGAACTGGATGCGGGACAGCTGGACGACGTCCACACGCACTCCTCTTGTGGATCGGGCAGGGATCTCGACGATGCCTCAGACGGCACGCGAGATGGACTCCAGGCCTCACATTATCAGTCGACGGTCCGGGCCGGTACATACGACGGAGGGCGCGGGAGCCAGTCGCGCGGGCCGAGCCGGGAACGCCCCGACAGCGGCTGCTGGTGCCGTTCGCGGAGCGCGGCCCTGGCGCCTGGTCGGGCCGTCATCGGTGACCCCGATGGCGCGGGCCAGACGCGCAGCCCGCAGACGTGCTACAAAGCCTCGATGATTGGCCCTGGTTTCCTGACGCGTCTCGCATTGCCCTTCCGCACGGGGTTGCCCGGCCGACGGCGCGCCTTGGTCGGTGTGCTCTCCGTCGGGCTTGTCGCGATCGCGGTCGCCACCCTGCTCCTGGGGCCCCGGCTTGCTGCCTCCTCCGGCATGCCGGCCTCGGCCGACGCGGCCCAGGTGGCACTGGCACCGTCGCCGTCCCCGTGGCCCGGCGGCCCATCGCCTTCCCCGACCGCCCCGGTGAACCCGTCGCCCACGACCCAGCCGCTCATGACGCCCATGATCCTCGTGCCGCCCCAGAACCTCACCGGATACGTCTGGCCGCTGGCGGGCGGGCGGGTCACGCTTCCCTTCGGACCCACGGTGTGGGGCGAGCTGTTCGTAGACGGCCAGAGATTCCACGATGGCCTCGACATGGCCACGGCCTGCGGCGACAGGGTCTACGCGGCTCATGACGGCGTCGTTCTGGCGGCGGGACGCCAGTACGACGATTTCGTGGGCTGGGACGGCGATCTGACCCCGTACTACAACTGGCTCACCGGGCACCGCTACTGGGACAGCCTCCCCATAACGATCGTGATCGATGATGGGGACGGCTACCGGAGCATCTACGCTCACGAGTCGCGGGTGACAGTCCAGCCCCGGCAGATCGTGAAGGCGGGCGATCTCATCGGTTACGAAGGCCAGACGGGAAACGCCACCGGCTGTCACGTCCATTTCGGCCTGTACAGCCTGCTCGAGACCAGGACCTTCGCCCTCGATCCGGCGATCGTCAATCGAGACCACCTGCCCGCAACCGAGATCGCCCGGGTCGACCCGCTGCTCGTCCTGCCTTTCCGCTGCGACGTGGACGAGATGCGGGCCCTGAGGCCCTACGAAGCTTCGGCCTGTCCATAGCCGACCAGGCGGCCGTCGGCCAAGCCGACCCCGACGAAGAAGCCGGCCGCGAGCGGTACTGCCGCTCCCACCGCCACGGCCACGGCCACGGCCGCGCAGTCCCCGACGCCCCTGGTGGGGCCCTGAGGCCTTAGGCCTCCGCGGCCAGCTCCGCCGCCTGCGTGCGCCGATACCGCCGGGCCACGAGCGAGTAGGCCGGAATCCGGCCCAGGGCCCGGCTGAGAGGCGCGGCCGGGTGGCCGTCTCGTCCGACCACCGCGAGCAGCGAATCGGTGGCCGTGGCTTCGGCCGGCCTCGCGTCCACCTCGGCCAGGTCGATGGCGAGGCGGCCGGCCTCATCGCGCCCGAGCTCGCTCCGCACCGCCGAGACGGCCGCGTCGCGCTCGGTGGCTTCGTACGCCCGCCGAAGCTCGGCCTCGGCACGCCACCTCGGCCGGCGCAGCAGGATCGCCTGCCAGACTCGCCCCACCTCCGGGGTGACCGTTCCGTCGCCCGGTGCCGGTCGCCGAGCCAGCGCCTCGCCTCGGGCCCAGAGAGCCGCCTGGTGCAGAAGGGCGTATTCGTCCAGATCGGCGTAGTGGCTCAGCTGATCGGCCGGCGAGCCCTCGCCGAAGATCGCCACGATGCTGGGGCGGAAGACCTCCGCCAGGTCCAGGTCGATGGCGCGGACGGATCGGTGGAAGTAGATCTGCTCGTACAGGAACAGCCGGGCGGTCAGGAACATCTCCAGCGCCCCCAGGCCGGGCTCGTACAGGGAGAGCCCGCGCGGCCCGACGAAGCTGTAGCGGCGCAGCCGTTCCACGTCCACCGGCCCGGCGGAGACGCCGATGAGATACGAATCGCGGCGGACGTAGTCCAGGTTGTCGACGGTGAAGACGCCCGACAGCAGAGGCTGGAGCCAGCGCAGCCAGCGCGGCATCGATTGATCCGCCAGGGCGGGCTTGGAGATCAGGAAGGAGAGCCAGCGCGGATCGATCGATTCGTCCGGCCGTAGGGCGTCCCGCGGCGGGACCGCCCCCGGCGCCCGCCGGATCGATCGGATCAGGTCGCCCAGCTCGCGCTCGACGACGAGCTGCGAAAGGTCTTCGTGGGTCAGGCTCTTGTGCTGGCGGCGTGGGTCGGCCGGCGCCGGGAAGTTGCACAGGACGTGATCGTCGAAGAAGTGGGCGAACGGTCCGTGCCCCACGTCGTGCAGAAGGCCGGCCAGCCGCATGGTCTCGACGACCAGGCCCTCTGACGGCGGCTCCACGGCCGGCTCCACGGCGGCCAGCTGGGTCCGCAGGCTGGGATAGAGCTGGCGAGCCCAGAGCCCAGCCTCGTGCATCACGCCCAGGCTGTGAGTGAAGCGGCTGTGCTCGGCCGTGGGGAAGACCCAACGGGCGCTCTGGAGCTGGCTGATGCGCCGCATCCGCTGCAGCCACGCCGAGTCGAGCAGGTCGCCCTCGGCCGCAGCCTCCTCCGCCAGCCCGAGCCGTCGGGCGTGGTCGGCCGTCAGGCGCTTGGTCAGCTCGATGTAGCCGTGGATCGGATCGCTGACCAGGTTGACGGCCCACAGGAGCGGGTGCGTCCCTGCGGCGGGCGTCGAAGCGGACGCGCCGGTCAGTGCATCCCCCTCATCGAGCGACCGCCGTGTCTCGTGCTGCATGTCTCAAGCCTATCCGCAGAAGGTCAGTACCGCGCCGCCGCCGCGCGGTAGGTCGCGGCGATCTCGTCGCGCAGCTCCGGTGGCTCCAGAACCTCCACCTGCGAGCCCCAGGAGAGGATCCACCGCCGGATCTCGATCGTGCCCGGGACACGCGCCCGCCAGAGGACGCTCCCATTCGCTTCGCGCGCCACTCGCTCCGTCGGGTGCCAGGTCGTCTCCGTCACCAGGCTGGCTATCGCCGCGTCGAAGCGCAGCACCACTTCCACTTCCTCCTGATCGGCGATGACCCCCCAGGCGCGGCCCAGCCCCTCTTGCACGACCCGGGGGTCGGGCGGCTCGAAAGTCTCGGGCGCGACGGACAGGCCCATGATCCGCTGCAGCTTGAAGGTCCTGATCGCGCCTCGCGATTCATCGAAGCCCATCAGGTACAGGGCTCGCGTCGTGGCCGACGCCTCGATCAGGTAGGGATGGACGCGCGCCTTCCTGGGCGGCCGCCCCGGACTGTGGGTGGCCACGTTGTAGGTCAGCTCCACCACGCGCCGCTCCGCCCAGGCTCGAGCCAGCAGCCGCAGGTGCCGCGTCAACCGCTCGTCCGGAGGCCGGCTGGCCAGGACGTCGATGGTCCGTTCGAGGTGTCTGGCCACCACCGGCGGCAGGATCTCGGCCAGCTTCTGGAACGCCGCGCCCATGTCCGGGTCGTAGCGGTCGGCGAACTGGGCCGTCAGGCGCGCGGCGAAGAGGAAGGCCACGGCCTCGTCCAGGGTCAGCCGCAGCGGCGGCAGGAAGGCGCCCGCGACGATTCCCCAGCGGCCGCCCTCACTCCACAGCGGAATCCCGATTTCGCCCTCCAGGGCCCGCAGATCGCGGTATACGGTCCGGCGCGACATGCCCACGAAGCCCGCGACGGCGTCTACCGTGGCGCCTTCCGGATGAGCGCCCAGATAGCGGACGACGCGGTAGAAGCGGGCCAGCCGATCGTGCTTGGCGGCTCGATCGAAGGTCGGATCGCTCAGATCGTCGACGGCGGGGCGCCCGCCGGCCGGATCGCCCGAATGGCCCCGGGGGCGTTCAGGCGCGGTGCCTCGCTCGGGCGGCCCGGACGGCGGCATCACCGGCGGCCTATCACGTTCGCGGTGTCGGAACCGAGATCGGGGTGTCGCGGTCCGTCGCGGTCATCCGAACATTGACTGTCGCCAGCAGGCCATGCGGCAGGATCTCCTGTGCGTTGCCGTTGACCCGGCCCTCGATCCGGCCCACCTCTCCATCGCCGAAGACCCAGAAGTCCAGCTCGCCCCGCCAGGTCGATATGTCGGCCGCCTCCACGAGCCAGACGACCTGCGGGAATGAGGCCTTGAACTCAGTGCCGTCCACGGCAATGCGGCAGTGGCGGGCTCGCGCACCCTCCACGTACTCGAAGCCGAGGTTCTCGGCAGTGGCTCGATTGCCGAGGGACAACGCCTCCGCAAGAACCGTGGCATCCACCATGTCGTCGGCCATCTCGCCGGAGGAAGCCGGCGTCCAGGCACCGCCCGGGACGAGCAGCCAGGCGGCCGAGCCCTGGCGCGCCGCCCCGTATTTGACGAAGAGGTCCGAGCCGCGGACCACCTGCGCCGTCCAGGAGAGGTCCGTGCCGGACCGGCTCCCGGCCAGGTTCACGGTCCCCACTGACCGCGTGTCTACGTCCGCCCAGAGGTCGAGCTCAAGCCTTGCGGTCGTGGCGCCTACCAGGGTCTTGTTGCATTCTGGTGGCAGGAGGTCGGCCGCCGTGGGCCCGAACCTCGAGTAGGCTGCCGGCCGGTCGCGAAGGGCGGCCTCGTCGGCCAGCGTCACGCCGGCGAAGATGCCGCCTATGAGCGAGGTGGCGGCGAGCGCGAATGCCACCGACGCAGCCATCCGACGCTTGCCGATGCCGATCTCGTTGATCACCTGGCGGCTGATCCCCAGCCCGGCGAAGAGGCTCGTTGCCAGCAGAGCCAGCGCCCAGGGATAGATGGCCTCCACCGAGGGCAAGAGAGGCTGAGTGCCGCCCGCGATGACCTGCCCGGCCACCCCCGCGATCGACGGCACCAGCAACAGCCCCGCGACCAGCCCAAGCCAGAAGACTCCGGCCGACCCTCGATCGCTGCGCACGAGCGGCGGCCACACGATCGCCGCGACGCTGACCAGCAGCGGCATAGACGCCGCGATGCCGACGAGGAGGTCGACCGGACCGCCGGGCCGGTAGGCGATCAGAACCATGCCGCCGACCGCGGCCCAGAGAACCGTGATGGCGACGGCGAGAAGCCGAAGCTCGAACTGGCGGACACGCACGGGGCCAGTCTAGCGAACCGCGGTCGCTCGGCTTCCCGGAAGGCCCACCGCCAGACAAGGCGGTCGGCGGTCGTGGGCCGGCAGAGGCTCGCGGGCCGCGTTACTCGGACGCATCGCGGCCGGCGGACAAACTAAAACGCCCGAAGGAACCTACTCGCCGCGTGAGCCTTGATGTCATCTCGGCTGCCAGCAGTCGCTCGACCCCTTCGGGCGTTAATCCACGCTACGGGAAGCGGATCGCTCCAGCAATCGGGTTTTCCACGTAGTTCGAGGTTCGCCACGAGGGTTATGCACCGCCTATCCACAGCCGAACGCGTACTCGGGCGATGAAGGCGCACCGGAAACGGGTGCCGTCCATGGGCTGAGAGAGCCGCCTGACCGGCGGTCGCCGAATCGGGCGGGGGCTCAGGCCTGGGATCCGGCCTCGAACTGGAGCCGTGGCTCGACGGCGGCGGGAACCGGCTGAATCCAGGGGGCCTCCGCGAGCGGTGCAACCACGGCGTTGGCGAGCATACGCAGGGTTCCCGGAGAGACACGGAAGACCGCCGTATCCGTGCCGGCAGCTGCCCACACCCACTCGTAGGCACCCAGATCCTGGTCCATCACCGTCCGGACGTTTCGACCGTGGCCGAAGGGCGGGATCCCGCCGATGGAGAAGCCGGTCACTTCGCGTACCTCGCTCGCCGTGGCGCGCCGGACCGCAGACTCGCCGGTGACCGCGGCCAGCAGACCGAGATCCACGCGGTTCCGGCCTGAGACCAGGCAGACGATCGGCACCAGCCGTCCGTCCAGGCGCGGCGCCACGAAGACGAGCGACTTGACGATCTGGCCGAGCTCCGCGCCGACCGCGCCGGCGGCCTCCTCGGCGGTGTGCGTCGAGCCGCTGAAGATCGTGATGTCGAGCGTGACGCCCTTCCGGGAGGCGACCTCGACAACGCGCTGGATTGCGGGGTGCGAGAGATCGGTCACGTCTCGAAATCTACCATTCGTTCGAGTCGGGTTATATGGAAGTTGTCGGCTTTCCCAAGTGCTGCAACAGGGGGATTCGGCGGTCCCTAACTCGATGAGCCCGAAGTGGCCCGAATACCCACTTCACTAATGTGTTCGACGCGCGAGCCCGCTTGGATGCATCGGCGCGAGGTCAATTTGCCGAGATGGAGAAGACCGTCCAAGCGAGGGGACTAACAAGCATGACGTACCCAACTAAGGCACCCTGAGCCTTGCGCGACAGACTGGCGATCGTCTCGTGAGTGCATCATACGATAGCTGCGAGCAGCTGCCAAGGTACTCTCGCGGGACGAGGGAGCGGAGCCAGCTTCGGAGTGCGTAGACCTGGAACGGCCGTTCTGAATCGGACAACAGAACTGAGGCCGTCATGAGTGGCGCACTCGACGTCGCCTCCACTTCCCGTCCGTCTAAGACGGCTCGGCCCGGCTATCCGACCCCTTCGTGCGATCGGTGGAGAGACCAGATCGCCAGGCTCCCGACGAGATAGGCGGCCATCGAGGCGCCGAGAGACGGCAACGTTCCGCCCAGCCAGCCGAGATAGGTCGTCTCGGCCAGATATGCGCCCACGCCGGCCGCCCATGCGACCAGGGCGATCGGGTTCACGCCCCAGCGCAGCCGTCCGCGACCATCGGTCGGGTACAACTCGCTGTCCGTGTAGTGCCGTCGGCGCAGCAGGAAGTAGTCGGCGAACAGAACGCCGAAGAGCGGCGTGAAGAGCGACCCGACCAGGTAGAGGAACCCCTGGTAGCTGGCCAGATCGACGGTGAGGGCGATGGCGAGGCAGGTACCGCCCACCGCCGCTACCAGGGCCCGCGTCGGCAGCCCCGGGATGACGTTCTTGATCGAGACGGCGCTCGAGTAGACGTCGGCGAAGGCGTTGTCGGTCTCGTCGCCGAGCAGGAGCGCCAGACCGGCCCCGCCGAACGCGACGGTCATGATGGACCCGATGAGGTCCGTCGACGGGAGGACCAGGATCAGCAGGGCCCCCAGGGAGTAACAGACGACGTTCGCGACGGCGAAGCCGGCCACCGTCCCCGCGAACGACGAGCGCGAGTCCCTCGCGAATCGGTTGAAGTCGGCGACGAGCGGCAGCCAGCTGATCGGCATCGCTACGACCAGATCGATCGCCTGAGCGAAACCCAGGCTGCCATCGCCCGGCCGGTTCCAGACGGCGCCCAGATCGGCGTGGGTCAGGGCGTAAATGGCCATCCAGGAGACGGTCAGCAGGACCAGCCAGATGCCGACCTTCTCCAGCCACTGCCTGACCACGACCAGCGGCCCGCCCAGGCCGAACAGGAGGACGATCGCGCCCCAGCAAATCGCCCAGGCCGGGTAGCTGGAGAGGCCGAGGATCGGGCCGCTCAGTCGCGAGGACGCCTGGGCCATGATGACGATCTCGAATGCGCCCCAGCCCACGAGCTGGACGACGTTGATGAGGCTGGGCAGATAGCTCCCGCGCTGGCCGAAGCTCGGCCGGAGGCTGACCATCGACGGGATGCTGTGCTCGCTGCCGATGACACCGGCCAGCCCGAGCATGAGGTTGCCCGCGGCCGTGCCCAGAAGGATCGCCGCGAGCGCTTCGGGCAGCCCGAGCCCTGGCACGAGCTGGGTTCCGGCCAGGAGCACGAGCAACCCCACCCCAAGGTCGGCCCACAGGACGAAGTAGTCGAAGAACCCGAGCACGCGGAACCGCGCCGGGACCGGCTCGATACCTACCGTCGCCGCCCCAAGGTCGCTCCGCGGTACGCCGAGCGGCTGTGCTGGTTCGGCCATCCTCGATCCTCCATGCGTCGCGCCGGGCTGGGCCGGCTCCCCGCACTCGCTCAGAACGCCACGTAGCCCGCCTGCGGGGCCTCCATCGGCCGCCCCCATTCCCGTAGGGCCACGTCGCCGCCCACCCGCTCGCCGGTTACGCGACCGACCACGATCGGCGGCCCGTCCTCGCCCAGCGCGGCCGCGACTTCCGCCAGCCTCGCCTCCGGCACGGCGAAGAGCAGCTGGTAGTCCTCGCCGCCCGAGAGAGCCAGCCGGCGGGCCCGCTCCTCGCCGAGGAGCAAGACCGCTTCCGGAGCCAGCGGCAGCCGTTCCACATCGATCTCGATCGCGACCTGGCCGGCTCGGGCCAGGTGCCCGGCCTCGCTGGCGACGCCGTCGCTCACGTCGATGGCGCATTTCAGCCCCAGGGCGGCCAGCGCCGCGCCGGCCGCAAGCCGGGGCACCGGGCGGTGATGGGCGGCGAGGAGCGGCGCGGCCTCCGGCCGGGCCAGCGATTCGCGATCGGCTCGGAGCAGGAGGTCCAGGCCGGCGGCGGAGGCGCCCACGGCTCCGGTGAGGGCCAGCAGGTCGCCCGGGCGCGCTCCCTTCCGGCGCAGAAGCCGGTCCGGATCCGCCTCGCCGAACAAGGCCACGTTGATGACCAGCGGCCCCGACGTGAGGACGGTGTCCCCGCCGACGATCCACGTTCCCGTGAGACGGGCCAGCTCGCTCATCCCCTCGTACAGCTCCTCGACCAGCTCCGCCTGACCCGGCAGGAGGGCCACGGAGACGAGGCCACGGCCGGGCCGCGCGCCCATCGCGGCCAGGTCCGAGAGATTGACCGCCAGGGCCTTCCAGCCCAGGTCGCGCGGCGAGGTCCAGTCGAGCCGGAAATGGATCCCCTCGACCAGCATGTCCGTCGTGGCCACGACGACCGAGCCGGGGCCCGGCTGCCACGCCGCCGCATCGTCGCCGATCCCGATACCATCGCCGGGCGGGTCCAGGCGGGCGGAAAGAGCGTCGATGAGGTCGAACTCGCCGAGGCCGCTCATCGGCGGGCCTCCTTGGCAGCGGCCAGAACCGCAGCCGTGAGGGCCTCGACCGCGCCGGCAGTGTCCGCGGCCTGCGTGATGGCGCTGATGACGGCCACGCTGTCGGCACCCGCGGCGACGGCGAGCCCTGCGTTCGTGGCGTCGATGCCGCCGATGGCCACGATCGGCGCCGGAGTGGCCGCCCGGGCCGCGGCAAGCAGCGGCAGTCCCGTCAGAGTGGCGTCGCCCTTCGAGTCCGTCGGGAAGACGGCGCCAACGCCCAGGTAGTCGGCCTCGGCGGCGCCGGCGGCATCGAGCTGAGCGGCGTCCGTGATCGACAGGCCCACGAGCGCGTCGCTGCCGAGCAGGCGCCTGGCCAGCTCGATCGGCAGGTCCTCCTGGCCCAGGTGGACGCCGTCGGCGTCGGCGGCCATGGCGATGTCGATCCGGTCGTCGATGAGCAGCAGGGCGCCGTAGCGGCGAGTGAGCCTGCGCAGGTTCAGCGCCACATCTAGAGCGCGGCGAGCCGACCCCTCCTTCTCGCGCACCTGGACTACCCGCACCCCGGCCAGGAGCGCGGCCTCGGCTATCCTCTCGGAGCGGCGGCCGTTGCTCAGGGCCTCTTCCGTGACGAGGTAGACGGGCGAGCCCCGGAGCAGCTCGCGCCGTCGAATGCGCAGGGCGGTGGGCTCGTTCATGCGCGTTGCGACTCGCTTACGGAGGCCCGCGCGCCGGCCAGGATCGTCGCCCGGTCCAGGTTCGCGACCGCGTCCATCAGGTTCTGCCGGAACGTCCCGGGGCCGACGCTGACCCCGGCCGCGGCCTCGCCGGCGATGCCGAAAGCGATCATGGCCTCGACGCTGGCCAGGAACGGATCGGGCTCGACCGCCAGGAAAGCCCCGACCAGGGCCGTGGCCATGCAGCCCGATCCGGTGATGCGGGCCATGAGTGGATGCCCGTTCCGGACTTCTGCCACCCGCGTGGCATCGGCCACATAGTCGACGGCGCCGCTGGCCACGGCCGCACCGCCCGTCCTGTCGGCAACCAGCCTGGCGGCCGCTTCCGGAGAGGCGGCGGAGACGGAGTCGACGCCTCGGACCTTGCTCCGGAGGCCCGCAACGGTCGCCAGCTCGCCGGCATTGCCGCGAACCGTCGCCACTCGCACGGCCACAAGGATCCGCTCGGCCGTCGCCGTCCGATAGGCCGTCGCGCCGGCTCCGACGGGATCCAGCACGACGGGGATCCCACGGGCATTCGCCTCCAGGCCGGCAATGATCATCGACTCGACCCAATCGTTGTCCAGGGTGCCGATGTTCAGGACGAGCGCGCCGGCGTGCGAGACCATCTCGCGCACTTCGCTGATGGCATGGGCCATGACCGGCGATGCCCCGATCGCCAACAGGACGTTGGCCGTGTCGTTCATCACCACGTAGTTCGTGATGTTGTGGACCAGAGGGGTCCGTTCGCGGATGCGCTCGAGAGACGCGGCGGTCAGTTCCGCCAGATCGAGCTCAGCCATTGGGGAGCCTCCAGAGGTGGTTGACCGGACCGTGGCCGGCGCCGAGCGGCTCGGCGTGCTCGAGGGCGCCTTGCAGGTAGGCGCGCGCTTCGTGCACCGCCTCGAACGGCGGCAGCCCGCGGGCCAGGCAGGCGGCGATGGCCGCCGAGAAGGTGCAGCCGGTGCCATGGGTGTGACGGGTGGCCACGCGCGGGCCGGACAGGATCTCGAACGTACGCCCGTCGAAGACCAGATCGTCGGACGTCTCGCCTGCGAGGTGGCCGCCCTTGACGACGACCATGGCCGGGCCCAGGGCATGGATCCGCCTGGCGGCCTCTCGCGCCGACGCGGCGTCCACGACCTCGATCCCCGACAGGACGGCGGCTTCGGGCGCGTTGGGAGTCACGACCGCAGCCAGAGGCAGGAGCAGCTCGCGCAGAGCCTGCACCGCGTCCTCACGAAGGAGCCGATCGCCGCTC
This sequence comes from Candidatus Limnocylindria bacterium, assembly GCA_041494645.1. Lineage (GTDB taxonomy): Bacteria > Chloroflexota > Limnocylindria > Limnocylindrales > CSP1-4 > Fen-1039. Next base: position 26,567 of record JBGQBD010000006.1, on the reverse strand, counting down.
TTGGCAACCATCACGGGATCCACCACGAGCGCGACCACGGCATGAGCGCGCAACCTATCGGCCACGGTTTCGATGATCTCCGGGCTCGAAAGCATGCCGGTCTTGGCCGCGTCCGCGCCGATGTCGTCGAGTACGGCGTCGATCTGGGCGGCGACCACCGCGGCGGGCACGTCGTGGATGGCGCGAACCCCGATCGTGTTCTGGGCCGTGACGGCGGTAATGGCCGATGCACCGTAGACGCCGAAGGCGGCGAACGTCTTGAGGTCCGCCTGGATTCCCGCGCCGCCGCCGGAATCCGAACCGGCGATGGTGAGCGCTCTGGGCCGGCGTGGTGACGTGCCGGGCACTTCGTCCCGAAGCATCTTCGACCTCTCAAGACAGACTTCGCCGCACTCCGCGGGGAGTGCGGCGAGGAGTGGTCGAGCCTGCTTCCTTCGCTGGTATTGCCCAGATCAGGTACGGCGGGTCTGCGGCTGGAGCCGCACTCTCAGCGCCCGTGGCGCTCCCCGGAGGCGTATTCGGTTACCCGGATCCTAACACCGCCGGCGGCCCACTGGCCGCCGGCGCTCGATCCCGCCCCGGCCGTCGCGACGGGCGCGATGGCGTCACCGATGCGAGGCGCCGTCCGGACTCGCTGCTAGGCTGTGGTCATGAGCACAATGCCGAAGGTGGGCAAGCTCGCCCCCGATTTCGAGCTCCGCGATGACGAGGGGAGGCCGCATCGCCTCTCCGACCGCCGCGGCCATTTCACCGTCGTCTACTTCTACCCGGCCGACGACACCCCCGGCTGCACGAAGGAGGCGTGCTCGTTCCGCGACGCGCACTCCTCGTTCGGCGAGGAGGAGACAGAGATCTGGGGCCTCAGCCCGCAGGGAGCCGCCAGCAAGGCCGCCTTCCGAGCCAAGTACGGGCTGCCATTCACACTGCTCGCCGACGAGGACCACGCCGTGGCCGACGCTTACGGAGCCTGGGGCGAGAAAGTGAACTACGGCAAGACCTACTGGGGCATCCTGCGAACGAGCTTCCTGGTGGGGCCGGATGGGCGCATCGCCCATGTCTGGGAGAAGGTCAAGCCCGAAGACCACGCCAGAGAGGTCCTGGCGGCGCTGCGAGAGGCCCGCTCGACTCCGCTTTGAGGACCTGCGCGGCCCGTCGGCCACCGGCCGCCGATCGACCGTGCAGAGTCCCCGAGAAACAGAGAGACTTCGCCCGTGGGGGGAGACGAGCGAAGCCTCGGCGGGCATGATACCTCCCATCGGCAATCTGAGGACTCGCCTTTGCGGGCCCTGAGAGCGCGGCCTGCGTGGTCGGTGCCACCTGACAACGAGCTTTCAATCGAGGATCCAGAACGGGCAGATGACAGACGAGACAGCGCCGCGGCACGAGTGGCAGGCGCGCCGATTCATGGTCATCGTTGGGCACCCGGACGACGCCGATTTCGGGCCGGCGGGGGCAGCGGCGGCCTGGATCGACGCCGGCGCGGAAGGTTGGCTCGTCTGCTGCACGTCGGGTGACGCGGGCGGCGAGGATCCGGACCTGGATCCGCTGGAGCTGGCCAGGGCACGTGAAGAGGAGCAGCGGCGGGCAGCCGATCTGGTCGGCTACGCGGGCGTGAGCTTCCTGCATCAACCGGATGGAGGGCTGGTCAACGACCTGCCGCTGCGAGAGCTGCTCGTGCGCGAGATCCGGACTTTCAAGCCCGATGCCGTCTTCTGCGGCGACCCGGAGGTCGTCGTTCACGGCGGTGGCGGGATCAACCACACGGATCATCGGGCCGCAGCCATGGCCGCGGTCGATGCCGTCTATCCGGCGGCCCGCAACCCGATGGCCTTCCCGTGGCTGGCCCGGCAGGGCCTGGCCGCTCATCGGGTCCGGCGGCTCTACCTGATGTGGTCCAACCAGGCGGACACCTGGATCGATGTGACCGCCACGGCGGACCGCAAGATCGAGGCGCTCCGGTCTCACTCCAGCCAGCTCCACGATCCCGAAGCGGTGTTCGCTCGGGTCCGCGCGAGGATGGCCGACCAGGGGCGGCGCATCGGGACGGCGGCGGCCGAAGGCTATCGGCTTGTCGTCCTGGAGCAGGACCCCTTAGAGAACGACGAGGTCGCGGAGGCGCTCGGGGCCGATGGTCCCAAGGACCGCTGGTAGCCCCGATCGGGCTGGATCGGGCCGGGCGTGTTGGGGCGTCCGTCGAGCGACGGCCCGCCGTCAGCGCTTCGCTGCAGGTGCGGCCCCCCGCCGGCCTCGGTTGGTCCGTCGTTCAGGTGTGAGCAACCCGACGAGAAACCCGTCGCCATGCTTTCGCACCGCGATCTCGACATTGGCCTCCGCCGCGACGCGCAGGAGCCGCTGCCGGATGGTGATCGGCTTCTCAGTTCGATCGAGGCGAACCTCGAAGACTTGTGCCGGCCCGCTCAGCTGGCCGATCAGCCGCTTGAACTGACGCTGCTGTTGTTCGCGCTCTCGAGCTGCCGGGCTCAACTCGCGCGGCCGCTGGCTAGCCTTGTCCATGAGAGACGGGTCGGCCTTTCGGATTTTGACCATCTTCTTCCTCTCTCCAGCCCACGACCCGAGTGGCATGTGTCGCCGCGATGCCGGGTTGCATGCGGACTATACGCCTTCGGCGTGGTGTGACTAGATGCCGTCCTCAGATTCTTGCGATGCGACCGCGCGACCTTTCGCTCTTCATGCGCAGTCACTTTGCGGAGGTGTGAAACCAGAGCTTCGACTTCTCATTCGGAGAGGTGTCATGACGGGCTCCACGGGCAGAATCGACGCCGCGCCGCCCCTGGCCCGTGTCCCAACCGTGGGGAGGCGGACGGCCCTTGCCGGGCCGGCCCCGGGTTCCCGCCCCAGCTGGTCCTGTCGCCGGCGCGGCGGATGCTCAGGCCTTCTCGGCGGCCCAGTCGTGCGGGGCGATCTACGACCCATCCGGGTGGGCTCGCGGGGCGCCGCGGTGCCACTAGCCACGACACGCGCGGCCGCGCCCGCTAGACTTCCAGAGCGTCCTGGCTGGGCATTCGGCGTCGGCGTGGACGCTTGGGGTCCTTGCTGGACGGTCTGGCCCCATGGACGGGCCGATCCAAGCCGCGTAGGCAGGTGATATCGCTATGAAAGTTGGCGTCGCCAGGGAGACCGCACCGGGAGAGCGACGCGTCGCCCTCGTCCCCGACGCGATTCATAAGCTTCGAGACGCGGACGTAAGCGTGCTCGTCGAGCGCGGCGCAGGCGAAGCAGCCGCCCTCCCAGATGACGCCTATGTGGAGGCGGACGCTCGCATCGTGACGACGCCCACGCTCTACTCCAGCAGCGACGTCATCCTTCGCGTCCATCGACCCACACGGGACGAACTCAAGGCGAGCCATCCCGGCCAGGTGATCATCGGCCTGCTCGCTCCCCTGCTCGATCCGGGAGCGATGGCCGAGATGGCAAGTCTGCAGCTGACGGCGATCAGCCTGGACGCGATCCCCCGGACACTCAGCCGCGCCCAGGGAATGGACGCCCTTTCTTCGCAGGCCAACGTGGCCGGATACAAAGCCGTCCTGATAGCGGCCGAGTCGTTCGGGCGCTTCTTCCCGTTGCTGACGACGCCGGCCGGAACGGCCAAGCCGGCCAACGTCCTCGTGCTCGGCGTGGGCGTCGCGGGGTTGCAGGCGATAGCCACGGCCCGCCGCCTGGGCGCCCAGGTCAAGGCCTACGACGTCCGGCGCGAGACTAAGGAACAGGTCGAGTCGCTGGGCGCGCAGTTCGTGACGCTTACCTCGGTCGCCGACGCGAGCGGGGAAGGCGGCTACGCCCGCGCCCTCACCCCTCAGGAGCAGGCCGCTCAGCAGGCCGAGCTCAACGACATCATCGCCAACCAGGACGTGGTCATCACCACCGCCCAGGTCCCCGGCCGGCGGCCTCCGATCCTCGTCACCAGGACCGCCGTCGAAGGGATGAGGACCGGCTCGGTCATCGTCGACTTGGCGGCCAGCGAGCTCGGCGGCAACTGCGAGCTATCGAACCCGGGCAAGGTAACCATCACGCCAAATGGCGTCGAGATCCATGCCCCCACCAATCTGCCGTCCTCGATGCCAACCGGCGCGAGCGTCTTCTACTCGCGCAACATCTCCAACCTGCTCCTGAACTTCGTCAAGTCCGGTGAGCTCAGATTCGACTTCGAGGACGAGATCACCGCCGCGACCGTTATCACCTACGGCGGCAAGGTGGTCCAGGAGGCTACTCTGAAGCTCCTGGAGCCAGCCACAAGAGGAGGCGCCAAGGCATGAACGTCAGCATCCTCATCGGCTCACTGACGGTCTTCGTCCTGGCGATCCTGCTCGGCTTCGAGGTGATCAGCAAGGTGCCGGCGACGCTCCACACGCCGCTCATGTCCGGCACCAACTCCATCCACGGCATCGTGCTGGTCGGTGCCATCGGGCTGGCCGCCACTGCCGACAACCCCCTGGCGGCCGTGCTCGCATTTATCGCCATGGCGTTCGCGGGAGCGAACGTCGTGGGCGGGTACTGGGTCACCGACCGGATGCTGGAGATGTTCAAACGGCGTCCCGCATCCCCGACCGACAAAGGCCACCAGGCGACGAAGGGTTCGCGATGAACACGACCGACCTCGGCTATGCGGTCCAGCTCTCGTTCATCGTCGGTGCCGCCCTCTTCGTGATGGGGCTGCACCTCATGAACTCACCGGCTACGGCCCGCACGGGCAACCGTCTGTCCGCCGCCGGAATGATCATCGCCGTCGCCGCTGAACTCGGCTACGTGAGCCAGGGCCACACCGGCCTCGGCAACTGGGTGATCATCCTGGGCGGGCTGGCCCTCGGCGGGGGCGCCGGGCTGCGGACGGCGCGCACCGTGCCGATGACTTCCATGCCCCAGCTGGTCTCCCTGTTCAACGCCGTCGGCGGCGGCGCCGCGGCCCTTCTGGCCCTGAACGACTTCATCGCCCTCGACGGCCACCGCGTCCTGGCAGGCGGCGCGCCGGGCTTGGACGGGTGGCGGACCCTCTTCATCATCGCCGACATCCTGATCGGCTCGGTCACCTTCACGGGATCGCTGATCGCATCGGCCAAGCTGATGGGCATCCTCAGGGGCCAGCCGATACTCATTCCGGGCGGGCGGATAGCGTCCTGGTTCACGGTGGTCTGCGGACTCAGCGTGTCCATCGTCCTGATCCTGGCCGGCGCGGGAATCGTCACCTATGAGACGCCGGTCCTGTACGCGCTCCTCCTGGTGGCCCTCGCCTGCGCCCTCCTCTTCGGCGTGACCATGGTCCTGCCCATCGGCGGGGCCGACATGCCGGTCGTCATCTCGCTCCTCAACGCCTTCACCGGCACGGCCGTCGCAATGGCCGGCTTCGTGGTCGACAACGTCATCCTCATCGTCGCCGGAGCTCTCGTCGGGGCCTCCGGCGCCATCCTGACGAGGCTCATGGCCACGGCCATGAATCGCTCGATTGCCAACATCCTGGTTGGCGGGTTCGGCAGCCAGGAGGGCACGCAAGCCGAGTTGACCGCGGAGGGGGGCGCGGTCCGCGAGGTCTCCGTCGACGACGCGGCCATCCAGCTCGCCTACGCCAGCAAGGTCGTGATCGTTCCCGGTTACGGCCTGGCGGTGGCACAGGCCCAGCACGGCGTGCGCGAGCTCGCGGATCTGCTCGAAGCTCGCGGTATCGACGTGTCCTACGCGATCCATCCGGTGGCCGGCCGCATGCCGGGCCACATGAACGTCCTTCTCGCGGAGGCCAACGTGCCCTACCCGCAACTTCGAGAGATGGACGACATAAACCCGGAGTTCGAACGGACGGACGTCGCCCTCGTGATCGGCGCGAACGACGTGACCAACCCGGCCGCCCGAACGGACCGGTCCAGCCCGATCTACGGCATGCCGATCCTGGACGTGGACCGAGCCAAGTCCATCATCGTCGTCAAGCGCTCCATGGGTCGTGGCTACGCCGGCGTCGACAACCCCTTGTACGTGAACCCCAAGACCGGGATGTTCTTTGCGGACGCCAAGCAAGGCCTGCAGCAGCTGATCGCGGCAGTCAAGGCCCAGTAGGGCTTCCCACAGCCGCTAAGCATCCTCGGCCGGCCTAAGGGTTCGACCTCAACGCCAGAGAGTGCTTCGAGCTCCGCCAGGATGCGGTGCGCCTCCGGAGGCATCGGCCACAGGCCACATTGGCGGACCAGCAACTAGTACCAGCCGAGCCGGCGACCAGTACCTACCCGTACGGAAGGGCGATTGAGCATCCGAGACTGCCGCCTATCGTTGACACCGCCCCGTGCGGCGTGCGCGGGCAGCGTCATGGATGGGTATGAAGGAGTCGGCGGTGAAGCAAGCATTGCGACGGGCGCAATGGACGGTCTACGCCCTGGCTCCGGTTCTCCTCGTGCTTGGTCACGTGCTAATGGGCAAGCGCTGGTAAACCGGTAGCGCCGCAAGAGACCCGGACCAGGAGTCCGGGTTTCCTTGTGTTTAGGCCGTTGCGGCGGCGGGCGCGACACCTGCGCCGCTCAGCCGCGGTCGGTGATGCCCAGCCTGATCGCGGCCGCAGCCGCTTCGACTCGACCGGAGACGCCGAGCTTCGTCAGAATGTTGCTGACGTGCACGGCCACCGTCTTGCGGGTGATGAAGAGCTGGCGGCCGATCTCGGGGTTGCTCCGCCCCTCCGCGATCAGAGCCAGGACCTCGAATTCACGCTTGCTGAGTCCGAAATCGGGCGGCGCGGGCTGGCTCGTTGGGGCGACGAAATCGGCCACCACTCCCGATTCCAATCTCTGAGCAGGTCGGGCCGGCAGGCCGGATGGCGTCTGCCGATCCGGAGCTGGAATCCGGGCCCCCGGCCTCGACGGCCCGGCCGCCCGAACTCCGGCTGCGCCGGATGCGGCGCGCGGTTGCCGCCGGCCTTCGAGAGACTCCTGGATTGGCTTGGGTAGAGGCAGCATCGCTCGCCTCGCGAGTTCCGCCACGGCCCGCAACAACGGCCACGCCCCCAGCTTGTAGGCAGCTTCGGCGGCCGCGATGAGCGGCTCTCGCGCCACGGTCCGGGTGGAGCGGCCACGGGCCCGGTCGAGCAGAGCCTCGGCCTCGCGCCAGCGGGCCCGGGCGGCCTCGTATGGGTCGCCGAGCTCAGCCCAGTCCACGGCAAGGGCAGACCACGTTGCCGGGTCATCGTGCCCTTCGAGCCGGGACCGGAAGGCCCTGGCGGTCCTGATGGCGAGGTCCGCTTGCCTGCGCGAGCCCGCCTTGGGAGAGACGCCGCAAGCGCGGACGACGGCCTCGCCTCGCAGAACAACGGGCAGGCTCCGCTCCCGGGCGCTCGCCAGGGTGGCGAAATCGCGCCGCCGCCGGGCGTCCTGGGCGATCGTGGCATCGACTTCCAGGCAGGTCGCGGCCATCCGAGCCATGAGCAGCCAGTCCTCGGTGTCGCTGACGCGCAGCCACCCACGATCGGCGGCGCGGTGGGCATCTACGAGATCCTCCTGCCACAGCGCGTAGGCTGCCGCAGCCTGCAGCGCTGGAACCGAGTACTGCGGATCCTGGACCGTCTCGATGGCGAGCAGGACCTGGCCCAGCAACCGGCCGGCAGACTCGCCCGCGCTCATTGCGACTTCGAGAATCGCGAGAGACAGGAGCGGCGACAGGAACCAGATGCCGACGGGATTCCAGGCCAGAGCATCAAGGCAGAGCCGGCGGCACTCGGGCCAGCGGCCGAGGAAGAAGAGCGAGTCGGCGGCATTCGCCCGCAGGAAGTTACCGTAGACCGTCGCCTGGCCGGCCCGTTCCGCCTCGGCGATGCCTTCGAAGGCGATGGCGATCGCCTCTTCGCGCCGGCCCAGCAAATCCAGGACCGTGGTCAGGTTGGCGTAGACGCGGAAAAGGTCGTCCAGGCGGCCAAGCTCCGCGGCCTGGTCTCGCGTCTGGCGCAGCATCCGCACCGCGGGCTCGGGGTCCTCGCCCCAGGCGTCGGCGACGGCCAGCGTGCAGGTCGCGTGCAGAAGCTCCTCGCGCGCTTCCTCGCCGACGGCCGTGGCGACCTCCACGGCTTCCTGGGCATAGCGCTTGGCCTCCGAGAAGACGCCCTCCAACATGCGGAATTGGGCCAGTGCGGCGAGGACTCGAGCGCGCCCGGCGGTAGGCTCCGCCGGCACGAGATCGACGGCCCGGCGGTACGCCGCCAGCGCTCCGTCATGATCGCCGCCCGCTCGCCGGTAGCGGCCGAGCGACTCCATCACGAGCCCGAGGGCGGGCCTCTCGCGGGGATCGTCCAGGGCGGCAGCGGCCGCTTCGGCGTACGCCGCGGCCCTGGCCGGCTCGCCCGCGGCGAGAGCGGCCTCGGCGGATCTGAGATACAGGTCCGGGAGACGCGGCACCGTGTCGTCGGGTGGGGCCGCTTCGTACAGGCTCAGGGCAACTTCGTAGTGAGCCAGCGCGTCGGCCCCGGCGTCCATCGCCTCCGCGGCCGCCGCGGCCGCCAGAGCCGCGCTCTCGGCGGCCGGGAGGTCGCGAGCGGCGAGGTGGTGGGCCAGCGCCATGGCCGGCTGCGGATCCGGCTCGAGCTCCCAGGCGTCCGCAAGCGCGGCGTGGTACCGGCGCCTTGTGGCCGGAAGGAGATCGGTCGCGATCGCCTCGGCGATCAGCTCGTGGCGGAAACCGATGTGCCGTTCCGCGGTGGCCGGCTGGATCGCGCCCTTGGCGGCACGGTGGTGCGGACCCGTGCGCCCTTCTCGGCCGGTTTCCTTCGTTCCGGACCCGCGCGAGCCCGCCGCCGACTCCCGGTCCGGCCGGCGGTGCTTCTCGAGATCCGGCCCGCCCTCGGAGCCGGCGAGGCCGCCGCCGGGGGCTTCGCCCGACTCGTCGTACGTCTCGATCAGGAAGCCGTGCTCCAGCGCCTCGGCCACGCCCACCGCGATATCGGTCTCGAGGCCGTCTCCGTGGCGCACTCCCGCGAACGAGCGCGGCGGCCGGGCGGGCGCCCGGCGCTCGAATTCCGAGGCGATGGTCATGAGTGTCGGCATCGTGACCGTGGTCCCGGCCAGTGAAAGCAGCCTCAGCACGCGGCGGCACTCCGGCGAGCGGAGCGCGGCTCGGGCAATGACCAGCCGTTCGAACGAGCCGGAGAGCGATACGCCCATCTGCTCGCGCCGGGCCGCCAGCAGCTCTTCGGCCACGAGTGGATTGCCACGCGATCGCTCCGAGACCAGGAGGAGTGTCGTCGACGAGGGCCGTGAACCCTCGATCGCCTCAATCAACTGGGCCAGCTCGACCCGCTCCAGCGGCGGCACTACCACGCTCGTGACCGAGGGCGACGTGGCGAGGGTCGAGAGCACGGCCCGCAACGGGTCCGACCGGAGCAACCGGTCGGGCTGGTACGTGGCCATGAGCATGACCCGCTGGCCACGAGTGACGCGGGCAAGGAACATCACCAGGCCACGGGTCGCGGCATCGGCATGATGCAGATCCTCCACCGACACGACCACGGGCTGCCGTTCCCCCAGTCGCTCCAGCAACCCCAGGACGGCTTCGTACATGCGCGCCTCGCGCCACTCCGGGGCCGCGATCCGAGGCCGATCCGGAAGCAGCTCCAGATCCTCCAGTCGTGATTGAAGGTTCGGCACCAGCCGGGCGATGGCGTCGCCGGTGGGGCCCACCAGCGTCGCGAGCATCTCGTCGGATGTGGGCTTCAGGAGACGCTCGAGGGCGCCCGTTACGGGTGCGTACGGGATGCCCGACGTCGCCGGCAGGGCCACGCCGTGGACGTCCGCAAACGGCTCGGCCAGGGCGCCGATGCGCCGGCGCGTCTCTCCGAGGAGGCGGCTTAGGCCGAGGCCGGCGGTGCCCGACAGCACGAGGGCGTTGGGCTGGCCATCGACGGCGCTCTGCAGCCCGATGGCAATCCGCTCCAGCTGGCGCTCGCGACCGACGAACACGTCGCTCCACAGCCGGTGGTGCGGCGAGCGTCCGTCGAAGCCGCGGCTCCCGCCGCTTCGGTCATGGCTGTTGGTCATATGTCGAGGTCCCAGGTAGGGCTCCGCGCAGCGCGGCGCCTCGTCCATACCATCTACCGGCTAAGGGTACCCCGATCGCGCGAAGACCCGGGCGGCCGTTGCGTCGCCGGAGAACGCGGCCCCGCTGCCCGGGTCGCGCCGCTTCCCGATCGCGGCTAAGCTCGACAGGTGAGCCCCAGACACCCGGACAACACCCTCAACGAGCTCTCGGGCGAGGAGTGGCTGTACTTCACCAAGTCCGTCTGGGGAACAGCCTATCCCTCCGAACTGGGCCACGCCTTCCGCAAGCGGCACGGCGCCAACAAGCCGCCGCGGCTGATGGCTCGTCTGATCGAGTTCTTCACGACGTCCGGAGAGCTCGTCCTCGACCCGTTCGCCGGCGTCGGCGGAACCCTCCTGGGCGCGGCCATCGCTCGAGGGCCGCGGCGGGCAATCGGCCTCGAGATCGAGCAACGCTGGGTCGATACCTTCGAGGAATTGCTGCGAGCCCTGGCGGCGGAACGAGAAGGTCGGGGTCCGCTGCTCGCCGACATCGGCTCGGCCGACCCGGGTGGAGAGAGGCATTTCGATCCCTCGGGCGTGGAGATGCGCCTCGGGGACGCGCTGGCGCTCCTGCCGGAGATGGAGCCGGAGAGCGTCGATTTCATCGCCACCGATCCGCCGTACAACATCCAGCTGCCGATCACCATGGCCGGCGGCAAGCTCGCCGAGGAACACGCCAATCGCCGAACCGACTACGCCATGGTGACCGACCACGCCGCCGACCTGGCCAACAGCGCGGACTACGCCACATTCCTGGACCGGATGGAGGGTGGATTCGGTCAGCTGGCTCGAGTGCTCCGGCGCGACCGCTACGCGGCCGTGATCGTCCGAGATGCCTACCAGGCGGGGCGCTACATCTTCACTGGTTCGGACCTGGCCGATCGAGCGACTCGCGCCGGCTTCACGGTGAAGGGCGACGTGATCTGGTATCAGGCCGGAACGCGGTTGAGGCCGTACGGCTACCCGCGCTCCTTCGTCCCGAATATCGCTCACCAGCACATCCTGGTCCTGCGACGGGAGCCCCGCCGGCGCACGGCTCCTCAACGAACGTAGTTGTCGCGACGACCGGCCCGGCTCGGCCTGCCTCAGCTTCGCGGCGGCCACGGCAGTCCGTGCCGGGGATCCTACGCGACCGGCTCGTCCTCGCCCCTCGACCGGAGACCGTCACCGCTCGCCTTCACGTACGCCTCGCGGAGGCCGTAGGCGCAGGAATCGGGCGGGAGCGCGGCCAGCCCTGGCATTTCGGGGGGGGTGACGCTCTCATATGGTTCGGGCTCCGGAAGCTCGGCCTCGGCGGGCGAGGGCTGGGTCCGGTCGGCCAGGACCATGCGATGAACCCAACCCTGCCTGCCGTCCGGGCAGAGGACCAACCAGTAGACCCCACGTCGCTGCAGAAGCTGGACCTCGTCGCCCTCGTCCAGGATGGCGATCTCCCCCGATCGATACTCATCCGGCGAATCGAGGAGGCGCACCAGCCGATAGCGGATGTAGCGTCGCTCGAAGTTCTCGAGCGGCCGAATGCCGGCGGTTTCGAAGGATAGGCGGGGCGCCTCGGCGACGGCCCGCAGAGGGTCCGTCTTGCGGACCTGTAGCAGCGAGGGCCGCCGCCAGCGTGGCAGGAGCGATTCGTCTACTACCCGCAGACCGGGCGCGGCCTGAGCCTCGTATACCTCCGCGGCGGCCGTGGCCAGGACCGAGTCGGGCCCCAGCTCGTCGACGTCGCGGCGCCGTTTGCCGAAGAAGGCGAAGGCCGCCCACGCGGCGGCCCCGGCGCTGGCGGTCGCGATCGTCGGAGCGAGCGCCTGGAGCAGCTGGGGGACCTTTGGCGGTCGATACCCGAAGACGCCTGCCGCTGCTCCTTCCGGCCTGCCCGTGCCGGTGGCGTTGCGGGCCGCATCGGCGGCAATGAGCTCGCCCGCCAGGTATCCGACCTTGACCGAGGCGGCCCCTGGCTCCGACGGCGTGCCGGCACCCTGAACGTTCCCCAGGGCGGGCATGCCGGAAGCCGTTGGGCCCTCCGCCGGTGAGCTCGCGCCCGAGCCGCCCGTCGAACCGCCGGACCCGCCGGTCGGCGATCCTCCGGTGTATTCGCCGGTCCCGCTGCTACCCGATCCGGCGGCAGTGCCCGGCCCTCCGGTCGGGGCGGGCATCACGCTCGGGCGCGGGCCGTCTCCCGTTGCGACCGGAGCGGGTTGCTGACTGGAAGATGCGGTGGGCGTCGGAGGGGGGGTTCGTTCGGGAGTTGGCGTGGAGGCCGGCGAGGGCCTGGCGGTGGGAGTGGAACTTGGCCGTGGCGTGGGAGTGGAGGTTGGCCGTGGCGTAGGAGAGGGGCTCGGACTGGGGCTCGCGTCCGAGCCGGGGGAGATCGTGATATGGCCGCCCGATGTCGACTCCTCCGATCCGCCAGCGTCGACCGCCTTGAAACGAACCTCGTGCCTGCCGACGGCGGGCGTCGCGGTGAGGCTGTATTTCACTCCGTGGACGAAGTCCTGCGACGCCGCCGTCATGGGCTGGGCCGTGCCGTCGATCACGACGGTGACCGATTTCGGGGCCGCGCCATTGCTGTCGGTGAACGTCACCCCGAACGCTACCGAGGCACCGACGACCGCGGCTCGGGGCGAGACGGTAGGATCGGCCAAGCGGCCGGAATGGCCCATGGCGGAGCCAACGGCGAGAGCCAGAAGCAGCAGCGCCAGCGGGGACGCGGTCAGCAGGCTGACGCGAAGTCTCCGAGTGGGCCGGACAGTAACGCCCGTCATAGGGGGGGAGGATGGGACTGCAGGGGGGACCAAGCAATGGTACGGCGGTCATGGCACCCAGGACCGAGGCCTCGGATCCGTCGACCGAGAACCGGATGAAGGCTCTTGTAGGCCCATCGCGAGGCATCTGGACCACGCCAGACCGCACCTATTCGATCAGCCCGCGCCGGCACCCCGGCGATGGACCCAGAGGCGCGGGGTCCCTTCGGGCGGTGCCGCCGGGCACCGGTTCCAACGGACGGTGACCGCTGGCAACAGGTCATCAGCCGTAGCCGGCGCGGGCGAATCGAGCGACCGGCGACCACCCGGCTCGGGACTTACGGCCCGCATCGCGCGCCCATTGGCCCTACTCTGCAGCGAGCCCGATCGCGGAAGCTCGTGGCAATATCGCTGACGGCCCACCGCAGCGCCGCTTTGTGCGGAGTGTGTCCGCACGCCGCGCCTCGCAGGCCCAGCTCGAGCACGAAACGAAGGCGGCAGCATGAGCACGACCTACTCCCCACGCGACATCGACGTAGTCCTCCGGGATGGGTCGTCGGTCCGCATCAGGGCGGCCCACCCCACGGATGACGCTGCGATTCTGGCCTTCCTGCGGGGTCTATCGGACGAATCGCAGTGGCTTCGTTTCCGCTCCAAGGCTGTCGATTTCGAGGCGACGGCCCGACGCTGGTCTGGTGTCGAGGGTTGCGAGGACTGCTGCGTGCTGGCGGTCCACGGCCAGGACGTGGTGGGCCAGGCGAGCTACGACCGGGTCGCCGACGATCGGGCCGAGGTTGGCTTCACGGTCACGGACTCGTTCCAGGGTCGGGGGCTGGGCACGCTGTTGCTGAAGCGCCTCGCCGAAGCGGCCGACGATGACGGCGTGGCGGTGTTCGAGGCCGACGTCCTGCCAGAGAACCACAAGATGCTCGAAGTCTTCCGCGAAAGCGGCTTCGGCATAACGATGAAGAGCGAGCCGGGCCTGATCCGGATCCAGTTCCCGACCTCCATCACGCCCGAAGCGCAGGCGCGCTTCGAAGCCCGCGAGCAGATCGCGGCGATGAACGCCGTCCGCGGGATGCTTGCCCCTCGCTCGGTGGCGGTCATCGGCGCCGGCCGAAAGCGCCGCACGATCGGCGGCGAGGTATTCCACAACCTGATGGACGGCGGCTTCAACGGCCCCGTCTATCCGGTCAACCCCGGGGCCGACGTCGTCCAGTCGGTCCACGCGTACAAGTCGATCCTCGACATTCCAGGCCCGATCGATCTGGCCGTCATCGTCGTTCCCGCCAAGCTCGTCATGGCGGCGGCGAAGGAATGCGCCCAGAAGGGCGTCCACGGCATGGTGGTGATCACCGCCGGCTTCGCCGAGGCGGGCCCGGCCGGCCGGGAGATGCAGCGCGAGCTGATGGGCATCGCCCGCGAGAGCGGGATGCGCGTCATCGGCCCCAACTGCATGGGCGTCATCAACACCCACGACGACGTCCGCATGAACGCCACCTTCTCGCCCAACGCACCGATGCACGGCAACGTCGGCTTCCTGTCGCAGTCGGGCGCCCTGGGGCTGGCCGTCATCGAGTACGCCAACAGCCTCTCGCTCGGCCTCTCGACCTTCATCTCAGTCGGCAACAAGGCGGACCTTTCGGGCAACGACTTCATCCAGTACTGGGCCGACGACCCGGCCACCGACGTCATCGCCCTGTACCTCGAGTCGATCGGCAACCCCCGCAAGTTCGCCCGGATCTCGCGGCGAGTCGGCCGCCAGAAGCCGATCCTGGTCGTCAAGAGCGGCCGCACCTCGGCCGGCGCTCGCGCTACCTCGTCCCACACCGGCGCTCTCCTGGGCGCCTCCGACGTGACGGTCGACGCCCTCTTCAAGCAGGCCGGCGTCATTCGCACGGACACCCTGGGCGAGTTCTTCGACGTCGCCACGCTGCTGGCCAACCAGCCGCGCCCGAAGGGCAACCGTGTCGCGATCCTGACCAACGGCGGCGGCCCCGGCATCCTCTGCGCCGACGCCTGCGAGGCGGACGGGCTGGTCGTGCCACAGGTCCCCGACGACATCAAGGCCAAGCTGGCCGAGTTCCTGCCGGCCGAGGCGGGCTACAACAACCCGGTCGACATGATCGCCGCGGCGCCGCCGGAGTCCTTCCGCAAGGCGCTGAAGATCCTGGCCGACTGGGACGGGATCGACTCGATCATCATCCTGTACGTCCCAGTGCTCGTCACCAAGCCCGAGGAGATCGCCCTCGGGATCCGCGAGGCGGCCCTCGACCTGCCGCGCGAGATCCCGCTCCTATCGGTCTTCCTCTCGAGCAAGGGAACGCCGGACTCCCTCAAGACCGACGGTGTATCGCTGCCGTCTTATCCGTTCCCGGAGGATGCGGCCCGGGCCCTCGCCCACGCCGTGCGATACGGCATCTGGGCCGAGACGCCGGAGGGCGCCGTCCCGCGCTTCGGCGACATCAGCATGTCCGAGGGCAAGGCCCTCATAGCCGACGTGCTGGCTTCGATCCAGAAGGCCGAGGGGCCGGACGCGGGTTCGCGCTGGCTGCTCCCCGACGAGGTCGCGAAGCTCCTGGGGAGCTACGGCGTCCCGATGGCGGAGTGGCGGCTCGCGCCCACGCCGGAGGCCGCCGGAGCGGCCGCCGCCGAGCTGGGTGGCAAGGTGGCTCTGAAGGCCGTCGCGCCGAAACTCATCCACAAGACCGAGGCCAAGGCCGTGGTCCTCAACCTGGAAGGCGCGGCCGAGGTGACCCAGGCGGCCACCGAGATGGCGGCCCGAATCGCCGCCCAGGGCACTCAGGTAGAGAAGTTCTTCGTCCAGCGGATGGTCCGGCCGGGCGGCGTGGAGATGCTCGTCGGCGTCGTCCACGACGCTCTCTTCGGTCCGGTCGTGGCCTGCGGCGCGGGCGGCACCGCCGTCGAGGTGCTCAAGGACGTCAAGGTCCGAATCACGCCGCTGACGGATAGAGACGCCCACGAGATGGTCACGTCGCTCAAGACGTTCCCGCTCCTCGACGGCTTCCGGGGCGCGCCGAAGTGCGACGTCAAGGGGCTGGAGGAACTGCTGCTGCGGGTCGCGGCCATGGTCGAGAACCACCCCGAGATCGCCGAGATGGACTGCAACCCGGTCATCGTCCTACCGGAGGGCGCGGTCATCGTCGACGCTCGCATCCGGATCGAGGTCAGCCAGCCATAGACCGGCCGCGGCGCCGGCCGCGCCTGCCGCCAAACACCGAGTCGAGGCCACCTCGCGCAGGGGCGGCCTCGCCGATTCCGCGCCCCTCGCCCCAGCCGCCGCGCCGGGTCAGCGACGCCCGAGCGGGCGCCCGGGGTCAGCTAAGCCCGACGAGCAACCTCCCGTCGACCCAGCCGCGCCACCCGTTGACGGCTCTGACGAAGGCCCAAACTTCCAATCGCGATTCCACGACCAGCTCGAGCCCGGGAGAGAGGCGGGCGATGGGCGGCTGCGATGGGTCGGGCATTGCCCAGGCCGCCACTCCGCCGGCGGGCACGAGGTGGGTCGGCAACCAGGCCGAAACGGCGGGGAGCGCCGCCGAGGCCAGACCGGCCGAGGCCCACCCGGCCGGCGCCGGAGCCTGGCCGGCGGTCGGGCCGCCCTCGAAGACCGTCAAGTGGGCCCTGATCCAGAGGATGCGCTGCCGCTGCCGTTCCACTGATGGATCCGCCAGGGAGTCGCTTCGACTTCGAGCCAGGGCGTACTGGATCTGGGCGGACTGCAGCTGGCCCACCAGACGAGCACCCGCCGCGCCGAGCCTTCGGCCGGCCGCGACCCGAGCCGATCGCCTGGACCACAGGCTGCCCAGGGCTCGAACCTCCGGCTCGGGCAACAGGCTCTCGTCCGGCTCGCCGGCGATGATGGCACGGAACGATCGCTCCTCATTGCGCGTCGCCATCACCACGAGAACGCAGAGCAGGATCAGGAACGGCAGGCCCTTGAGGGTGCACCAGAGGAGGATCTGGCTCTGGCTCGGAGCCGCGTTACCGGTGCCGAGCACGTCGTTCAGGAGCGGCGAATCCCAGAAGGCGTGGGCCGTGAGCGCGGCCGCCACGCATACTCCGAACGCGGCGATCCGCCTGCTCAGAGCTGCCTTCGAGGTCACGAAGTAGGCGAAGCCCATGCCCGTCAGACCCGCGAACAGGACGTGGCCGTAGAGCCCGCCGCCGATCACGCGGATGAAGAAGGTGTCGAAGACCGGGCCGGTCTGATCGACCCCACTGGCAACGACCGGCATCAGGAAGTACATCGTGTCCTCGACGACGGTGAAGCCCAGGCCCACCATCGCGCCGTAGACGAAGCCGTCGAGAGCCCCGTCGAACTCCTCGGGCACGATCAGGAACAGGACCACGACGCCCAGCAGCTTCAGCGTCTCCTCGACGGGCGGGGCCACGATCGCCGCGCCCCAGTCGAGAGCCAGGTCCGGTGCGATCTTGCCCACGACCGAGCTCCAGGCGTCGTTGGCGTAGATCGCCAGGCCGGTCGCGACGACCCCGCCCCAGATGACGGCGGCGGCTAGGAGCGCGATCGGCTCTCTCTCGAACAGGTCGAGGTGGTAGACGATGAAGGCGACCGGTATCGCGTACAGGAAGATCAGCACCCAGCTCATGAAGAACGCCGAGGGCAGCTGGGCGAGACTCAGCTGAACACCGAGGCTCCTGTCACCACCCACCAGGAGGAGGATGACGAAGAGCCAGAAGGCCGGCTGGCGGGGCTTGATGAACGTGCCCGCCAGGCCCCACCTCGTGGCCCCTGGCGGGGCGTGCATAGCCTGGGCGCTCACTGGCCCACCTCCACGCTGCCGGCCATGGCATCGATGTCATCGGTCACCGAGGACAGGTATCCCTGGGGCACGCCCACCTGGATGACGACGGCATAACCATGACCCCCCGAATGCAGAACCAGGCATATCAACTCGCCGTCGAGTATCCCAGAGCCTCCGGCGCCGGAGACGAGAGCGGAGAAGGTGACTACGCTCGCCGGCTTGCCGTTCAGGGTCTCGTCGCGCTCATCGCCGAACGAGATGTTGGCGGCGTCGGCCGCGAAGCTGGCCTTTTCGGTTTCGAGGAGCGCCCGAGCGTCTCCGCTGTAGGAGGTGCTCAGGACCTGGGCGATCAGCAGGGCGTTCGAGTTCTGGAGTTGGACGCCGTCGGGGACGTCTCCAGCTGCCGTCGAGCTAACCCAGCCCGGGGCGGCGGTCATATACACGGGCTGGCTGATGGCCACCTTCCCGGCGCTGGGCTCGGCGATGGCCTGATCCGCGGCCATCCCGCCCCACACGACGCCGGCGACGATGACCGCGACGGCGATCGTCCCCCGCCAACGAGGCCGGGCGACCCCACCCGCCCGCGGCGCGGCTGGCATACCCGGAGGCGCTCCCCAGCCGTAGGCGGCCGGTGGAGCCCACGTCTGAGGGGGCGCGCCCTCGGGCTGAGAAGCCGGCCGGCTGGGGCCGGGCGCGGGCAGGCGAGCGCTCATCGGGTGACGGTCCTCCAGTCGGCCGAGGTGGCGTCCTGAGATCGTAAGACGTCACGAGCCGCGGTCAACCGCCGTTTCGGCCTCGCGCCCGCGCGGCACCCGGGGGCATGGACGGGCGGGGCTGGTAGGGGAGGGAGGACTCGAACCTCCAACCGAGGCTGTATAAGAGCCGTGCTCTGACCAATTGAGCTACTCCCCCACGCGCGCTGGATCGTACACCCGCGCCCGGCGTGACGGCGCGTCCCTAGTCCACTCCGCCGCGCAGGACCTCGATCCTGGTGCGGTGCGGGATCGACTCCGGAGTGTGGGCGGCGACCAGGGCGACGCCGTCGCGGAAGCGGCGCAGCTCCGCCTGGGTGTTGAAGAAGCCCACGCTGATCCGGATCGCGTCCAGCGGCGGGATCGTTCGGGCGATGCAGAGCGTGCGCTGCTCCAGCTCCCGCAACGCGGCCGACGCCTCCCAGCTCGCGATCCGGAAGCTGACCAGCCCGGCTAACTGATCGCGCGGCGTGAGCAGCTCCACGCCGGGAACCTCGGCCAGCATCGTCGCCGCCTCGCCCGCGAGCCGGCCGATCCGCTCGTATATCCACGGCAGACCGACGAACATCGAGAGCCAGGCCGCGCTTCGGGCGAAGCCCACGACGGACGGCCCATGAAGCGTCGAATTCTCGAAGCGTCGGGCGTCGGGCCAGAGCTTGCCCTGCGCCTCCAGATCCATCGATTCGAAGCTCGGCCAGCCGGCGAAGGCCAGACGCGGCCGGTCCATCACTGAAGGGGCGCAGTAGAGCGCCCCGATCCCCTCCGGCCCGAGCAGCCATTTCTGGGCCGGGACCGCGTAGAAATCGACGCCCAGCTCCCCTACCGAAACGGGGATCGCGCCGACCGCCTGCGCGCCGTCGACAACGACGAGCGCCCCCCGCGCATGGGCAATCTCGGCGATCTCGCGGACCGGCAGCCGCGCGCCTGTGGCCCACGACACATGCGACAGCGAGACGAGCCGCGTCCCGGGCCCGATGGCCCGATCCATCGCCTCGATCGCCGAGGCCGGATCGCCGCCCATGCCCAGGTCGGCGACGGTCAGCTCCACTCCCCATCGATCGCGCAACGCCCACAGCGGTCCGAGGCCACCGGCATGCTCCAGGGACGTGGTTACGGCCCGATCTCCGGCCCGCCAGTCCACGGCCCAGGTGGCGATGTTCATCCCATCAGTGGTGGCATGGGTCAGGGCGATCCTGCCCGTATCCGTCCCCAGAACGGCCGCCGCCGCCGCCCTGGCCTCGGCCTGCCGTGCCAGCGCCTCCTGCCAGGAGTTGCGATCGGCCCGGCCGATGCGCAACTCCCAGGCCTCCGCTTCGGCCATCGCTCGGACCGTCTCGCGGGGCAGCGGCCCGGCGGAGCCGGTGTTCAGGTAGATTCCGGCAGCCGTGGATGGAAGCGCTTCTCGGATCGCCGGGATCTTCTCGTCGTCGGGGAGAAAGGGACTCACCATGGCTCCCTATCATAGGCACCGGCAGCGCCAGGCCCCGGGCTCCGGCTCTTCTCGGCCTTCCGTCCGGTCGGCGGCGCGGCCTCGGATCCCTGGAATGACATGACGGAGTGCGACGAGCCCAACGTGAGCAACTATGCCCGACCCGAGCTCCTGGCTACGGCCGAGTGGCTGGCCGAGAATATCGGCCGGCCCGGCTTCGGCGTCCTGGACCTGCGTTGGCGCCCCGACGGCTCCGGGCGTCGCCTGTACGCCGCCGGGCACCTTCCGGGTGCCACCTACATCGACTGGCGAACGGACCTGGTGGAGCAGGAGGATTACAGCGACGTCCTGCTCCTGGCGGGGCCGTCGCGCGTGGCCCAGACCCTCGCCCGGGCCGGCATCGGCGACGGCATGGTGGCGGTCATCTACGACGACACGGCCGGGTCCTACGCGGCCCGGGCGTGGTGGACGATGCGCGTCTACGGCTTCGATTCGGCCCGCATTCTGGTCGGCGGCATCGAAGCCTGGCGGCAGCTGGCCCGGCCCATCTCCACGACGGCCGAGTTGCGGCCGCCCGCGGCCTTCACTCCCCACCTCGCGGTCAGGATGCGCCTGACCGCGAGCGACGTCCGCCAGCTGCTCGACTCGCCGGGGACCCAGCTGCTCGATGCCCGGACGCCTTCCGAATTCGCCGGGCACGCCGGTACGACGCGGCGGCTGGGCCACATCCCGGGCGCGCTCAACGTTCCGGCCTCCGGCACGACCGAGCCGCGGACGGACGGCTTCCGGAACGCCGACGAACTGCGATCGCTTCTGCGTCGGGCCGGCGTCAACCCGCGCCGACGCCTCGTCTGCTACGACTCGGCCGGCCTCGGGGCGTGCAAGCTCGCTTTCGCGCTGACGCTGCTGGGCTGCGACGACGTGGCCGTCTACGACGCCGGGTGGGCCGAGTGGGGCGATCGTCTCGATCTGCCGGTCGAGCGCTGAGCGGCTACCAGGGGTTGGGCCCTGATCCCGCTTCGTCGGCCGGCGGGGCTTCCGTGAGCCACTCCACGCCGGCTGCGACCGCCACGTGGGCCCGGGCATGGTTCACCACGAGCAGATCGACGTCCTTGGGCGGCTCGGCTCCGCCGTTGGCCCAGTAGCGGGCCCCGGTAACGGGCAGGAAGCGACCGCCGTAGGCATCCAGCGCCATCCTCAGATCCTGCTCGTAGGCGAGGTAGATCTGCCCCTCGATCGTGAACGGCGAGGCCACGAGGGTGGCTCGAACGGCTTGCCTGGGAACCCGCATATCCGCGGTCGAGTCGGTCGGGCCATTCGTGTGCACGAACAGGATGTCCGCCAGCTGGACCTGCGCGACCGCAGCACTGGCCAGCACGCGCCGAGAGCCGACCTCCAGGAACGTAGCGTCGGCCATCACGAGGTGGGGCTCGTCGGACTCGTTGAGGATGTCGGTCAGGCGGTGCAGGCGAGTCTGGATCGTGCCCTCGATGATCACCTGTGGTGTGACTATCGTGACCGGCAGGGCCTGGATCGGGGGGCTGAAGCCGCCAAACATGATGGCAGCATAACCGGCCGGCCCTTGCCCTGGGATGGGTCATTTGGGTGGCGAACAATAGGCCCCTCGGCGGCCGGTCAACCGAAGGCCGGCGATCCCGCCGACCCGATCCAGGGCCCCTCAGACCGGACTCTTCCCGGGCCGGCGCGCCTCGGCGGTGATCCGGCGATCCCGCCGACCCGATCCAGGGCCCCTCAGACCGGACTCTTCCCGGGCCGGCGCGCCTCGGCGGTGATCAGGTACTCGGCGCCGTGCTGCAGGTCGCGATGAAGCCGTTCGACGGTGGCCAGCGTGTCGGCCTCGAGGGGCCCCTTGTCGGACCTTAGACGGACGATGCGCGGGAAGCGCAGAGCGAAACCGGACTGATGCCGGTTGGAGCGCTGTATGACGTCGAAAGCGACTTCGATCACCACCTTCGGCTGCACCTGCCGGAAGCGGCCGAACTGTCGAACCGTGTGCGCCTCGAACCAGCGCGTCATCTCGGCGATCTCGGCGTCGGTCAACCCCGTGTACGCCTTGCCGATGGTGACGAGCCGGTCGGCCGCCTCGTCCCGAACGGCGAACGTGTAGTCGGAGAGCACGCCGTGGCGCTTGCCGTGCCCCACCTCGACGCCCACCACGACGCAGTCCAGGGTGGCCAGGGCGCGCTTCACCTTGAGCCATCCCAGGCCGCGCCGGCCCGGCGAATAGCCGCTCTGTGGGTCCTTGACCATCAGGCCCTCGTTGAGCCGAGCGCGAGCCTCGGTGAAGACCCGATCGAGCGCCTCGACCGAATCGACGGTGACCAGGTGCGACAGCGCGAAGCGGCCTCCCTCGCCGACTGCTGGGAGTCCGAGCCCTTCCAGGCGACGCCTCCGCGCCGCAAGCGGGACCGCCAGCAGCGGCGTCACGGCAGCGGCGGCCGTGCCGTTGGCGCCGCTCGGGTCCTGGCCGAGGCTCTCGCCCGGGCCCCGGCCGTTGACAGTAGCGTGGTTCGCGGCGGCGGGCGTGCCCGCGGCTGCGCCGGAGCGAGGCCCGATGGCCAGCAGGTCGAAGGCGACGTAGGCGACCGGCACTTCGGCCTGGAACTCCTGCGTGGGCTCCTTGCGACCCAGCCGCGCCTGTAGTGTCAGGAACGGCAGGACGTGGCCGTCCGCGTAGCCCAGGATCTCGCCGTCCAGGATGCCGTCCCAGGTCAGGTCGCGGGCCGCCTCGACGATCTCCGGGAACTGCTCGCTGATGTCGTGAAGGTCGCGGCTGTAGAGGCGGACGACCGGACCGCAGCGGTGGAGCTGGGCCCGTATCCCGTCGTACTTGTCCTCGACCCAGACCGCGGGACCGAGACGCGCGAGGATCTCGGCCGCGCTCTCGGCCGGAGAGGCGAGCATGAACTTGATCGGGTGCAGGAGACGGAGGCGGGCCGCATCCAGACGGTCTTCGCTGGCGAGAACGGCTGTTTCGCCGAGGTCCCCGGTGAGCATCGCCGCCAGCTGGACCGCTGCCTGCGGCCGTTCGAATGCTTCGGCGACGGCCGCCTCCAGGAGCCCCTCCCGCAGCCCGATGCGAAGCTCCCCCGCGAGAATCTTGACCACGTACTTGGCGGTCAGCGAATCGCAACGCTTCACGAGATCGGCGAAGACGGCGCCCTTGGCCGCGGAGCCGGCAGCGTCCTCGATGGCGGCGAAGGCCTCCGCCACTTCCGCCAGCGACGGCGAGTGGCTCGGGTCCGGATCCTCCGGACGCAGCCGCAGTACTTCGGCCACGGCCTGGCCCAGGTCGGAGGAGCGGTCGTAGGCCTCACCGAGCGCTCCGGCGGGCGCACCCGCCACGTGGCACGCGGCGGCCGCGATCGTGGCCCAACCAATACCGGCGGATCGCTGGTCCGCCTCGGCAAATGGGCGCCCGGCCAGGAAAGTGGCGGCAAGGCGAAGCTCGTCGGCCGGAAGCGGCGCCAGGTAGCGCGCGAGCAGCGAGGTCTTCTCGGAGGTGCGAGTCGTTCCGGCGACACGTTCGGCCAACTCGCTCCAGCCACGCATGGCGGCGATGGTATACCTTCGGTCTGTGAAGTCCGTTCGACGGGTCCGGTCTGATCCACGGAGGCGAACCAGAGGCTGCGATGGCCGCCGCGCCTGAGCGCGAGGCCTGGCGCCCGGATGCAATTCCGGGCCGGCTCGTCGTCCTGCGCCGCCATCGCGCGGAGAACCTGCGAGCCTTCCAGCGCTGGTACTCGGACCCGGAGATCGCCCGGCTGACTCGCTATCAGCAGTCGGCGCTATCCGCCGACGAGATCCAGCGCTTCTTCTACGCGCGGATCATGGGCACGGACTTTCTGGCCATGGCGGTCCACCTGCGGGTGTCCGATCGGCTGGTCGGGACGTGTGCCTTCAGCCAGCTCGATGTCGACAACGACTCCACGCTGTACCACATCACGATCGGCGAGCGCGACGCCTGGGGCAAGGGCTACGGCACGGAGGCGACGGAGCTGATGATCGCCCACGCTTTTTCGGGGCTCGGGCTGCATCGCGTCGGCCTTACGGTCTTCGAGTTCAACACCAGGGCCATCCGGGCGTACGAGAAGTGCGGCTTCGTGGTGGAGGGTCGGGCGCGCGAGGCGATCTTCCGGGACGGCCGCTACTGGGACGAGCTCCAAATGAGCGTTCTGGCCGAGGAGTGGGAGGCGCGGCAGAAGCGGGTCTAGCGGGCCGGCCCGGGCCGAGCCCGCCCGACTAATGCGCGGCGGCGGCCTCGGCCTGCTTCTGCATGAAGTGGTCGATGACGCCCTTGAGTGTCGCCGACTCGAGGTGCTGCAGCAGCGCTCCCTCGGCCGCATAGAAGACGTAGTGGACCCCGCACTCGCCATTGGCCCCGCAAGGCGTGCCGCGCATGACGCAGATCTGCCGGTGGGGATCGCCTTCGACCGCTTCGATCACCGTCAGCAGGTTCACCGAGTCTGCGGGCTTGGCCAGCTGGTAACCGCCGGCTCGACCAGGATGCGCATGCACCAGCCCTGCCCGCGTCAGGTCGCCCATGATCTGGGGCAGGAAGCGGGGCGGGATCTGCATCTCCTGCGCGATCTTGCGGCTGCTCAGCAGGCCTTCACTGGTCTTGGCGAGGGCCAGCATCGCCCGGATGGCGTAGTCGCTGCGCTTGGTCAGATCAAGTCGCATAGTGCGACGAGTATCGCGCGGCGTTGTGCGTGGGCACCCTGCCGTTCGTCCTGCCCTGACGTGACGCCCGGCAGAAAATACACCGAACTAGGTGATGATTTCTCGCCGCAACGATCCAGCCGGCCCGACTCGGCTCCATCGTTAGCCGATGAGGTAACTGACGCTCACCTGAACGACGACATCCGTGGTGCCGGTCTGGATCGGCGTCGAGACTTGCCCGGCGGCGGCCTTCGCGTCGAGCGCAACCGGGTAGTTGAGCGGCGCCGTCGACGTGGTCTCGCTGATCGAGGCAACGCCCTTGACCGTGACGCCGGCCGCGGCGGCGAGCGCGTCTGCCTTGGACCGGGCGTCGGCCATCGCCAGCTGGCGCGCCTGGGCCTGAACGTTCCTGGGGTCGTCGAGCCTGAACGAGATACCCTGGATAGTCGTGGCCCCGGCCGCGGCGGCGTCATCCACGACGGCGGGAACCCTCTTGAGGTCGCGGACCGTGACCTTGACGGTGTTGGCGTACTGGTAGCCCACGAGCCGCGGCGCCGAGCCGTTGGTGTTGTAGTCGTAGACCGGGCTGAGGTTCAAATTGATCGTGACGATGTCCTTGGCGTCTGCCCCGTCCTTCTTGATGGCGGCGATGACCGAGGCCATCGAGGTGGCTGCCGCGGACTGGGCCTCGGCAACGGTCGGCTTCGTGATCGAGACGCCGACCAGGACGTCGGCGACGTCCGGAGCCAGGCTCACCTTGCCGGAGCCGTAGACGGTCACCGTGTGCTCGGGAGCGCCGGTGGTGTCGGTGGCGAGCGTCGGGTGGCCGCTGATGATGGGGCCGACGATGATGCCTAGGAGCAGGCACGCGGCCGCGGTAACGGCGATCGCCCGACCGAAGGTCACGGGTCCGGCCCGGCGTGAAGCTGCGCGTCCGCCCGTTGCGGGATCCTGGTCGAACTTGGCGTTCGAAGGTTGGTCGTTCATCGTGAACTCCTGGCTGCCACGTCGGTTCGGCCGTGGCTCTTCGGCTGATTCGCCGTCCCCAGATGGGGCGTCGTCCCTCGGGCCGGTTCAGGGCAAGGACGCCCGGAGGCGGCGCTGGGTTCCCGCGGCGGCCGGTACCATTGCCACGTGGACCCCTCCCGTGACAACCCCTGGCGCAGAGTCTCGCGGCGCGTCGCCTACGAGAATCCGTGGCTCCGGCTGTACCACGACGACGTCATGCGGCCGGATGGCCAGCCGGGCATCTACGGCGTCGTGCATTTCCGCCATCTGGCGATCGGGGTCGTGCCGATGGACGCGCAGGATCGCGTGCTGCTGGTCGGCCAGTACCGCTACACGCTGGACCACTATTCCTGGGAGATTCCCGAGGGTGGCGGCGGCTTCGACGAATCGCCCGAGGCAGCGGCCCGACGGGAGCTGGCCGAGGAGACCGGCTACATCGGCGGCAAGTGGCGCGAGCTCTGCCGGGCCGAGCTGTCCAACTCCGTGACGGACGAAGTTACGATCCTCTTCGTCGCCACGGAACTCGAGCCCGGCCCGGCCTCGCCCGAGGGCACGGAGAAGCTAGAGATGCGCTGGGTGCCCTTCGACGAAGTCATGGCGATGATTGCCCGCGGCGAAATACTCGATGCGATGACGATCATCCCAATCCAGCAGCTCGCCCTGGAGCGGGCGGCCGCGCGAGGCTGAGCGAGGTCCGCCACGCGGTCCACTTTCGGGTTCTGGCCCCGCCGGCGGCGGCCGATGTATCATCCACTAGCATGCAGACTGCATAGCGTTTATGCGTCGGATCGCCGCTGCCGGCTCCACCGGCAGGGACGGCCATATTCCGGAGGCGCGCCATGGTCGGTCCCGAGGCGAGGGGCGCGATGAGACGAGAGTCCGCGGGCGGAAGCGCCGGCGTTGGAGACGCGCCGGGTCCGGCCGCAGAGCAACGCCCGGCGAGCCAGCACTCGAGCGTTGGCGCGATCGAAGCCCGCCATGACGAGACCCCGTTCGTCAATCTCCGAGACCCCGCCCGCGCCCTCGGACCGGACGGTCGCCCAGCCGTCAGCCGGCGCGCCCCTATCTGGAATGACGTTCCGGACGAACGCTGGAACGACTGGCGCTGGCAGATGTCC